>JAIRPG010000044.1 GCA_031257105.1 Treponema sp. | reverse complement strand
CGCCGATTTTTGGGCGTAATATACACCGCAAAAGCCCCCGACAAATTAACCCCCCCCCCCCCCCCCCCGGTAACTTGACCAGTTAAGGCTGGCGGTAAGAGCGCTCTTAGCCGCGTTTTTTGTCCTTTTTCAGCCGGGCTTTTTCGCTTTTGCGGAGAACCTGGTGCTGGACGGCGACGAGGTTATGGAGCGCGTTGACGCCTACATCACTAATGTTTCCAACCTTATCCCCGATTCGATAACCCAGCAGAACATCTGGGCGAATGGGCCGTTCAACAGCGGTTCTTTCGGGATTGGCATTTCCGGCAGCCTGACGATGTTCAACAAGAAAAGCCTGGGCGGTATTGTTGATTCAACCCAGGATTTTACCGGCAAAGGCGCGGACTTACAGTCCTTTCCCACCAACATTCCGTTCTTGCCCGCCGCGTCGATAGATATGCGGTTTGGCGGGCCTACGTGGAATTCGTCAATCGAAGCCCTCAGATACATCGCCTACGACATAGGACTTTCCGGGTTTGTCTTCGACTCAAGCTGGGTGAGCCTTCTGCCGGAAGGCAACCGCCTGTTTTATTGGACGGCCGGCGCGGACCTGCGCGTATCTATCCTGCAAGAATGGATGTTGGGCGGACTGTCTCCCTCGCTCTTTGTGCAGGGCGGCTATTTCTTTTCTTCATTTGACTGGAGTTTTGAGGCGAAATGGAACGCCGAATACGACGGCGGGATGCGGGACTTTGACGAATACGTGAATATGCTCTTCCGTACCCAAACCTTCTTTGGGGCGGTTCAGGTAGCAAAAAAACTGTTCATCTTTACGCCGTTTTTCGGCTACAAAGTGATCATTTGCGATAAAGATACCGATTTTACGTGGGGTACCAGCCGCAGCGTCAGCATTCAGGGGAACGCCTATCCGTTGGGGCTGGACTATCAATCCGCAGGCAATAACGGCGACTACAAATTTTACCACGAAATATACGGCGGCGTTTCAGTTAGCTTTCTTTTCCCTCAGTTCCTCACCATCGGCGCGGCGTACAACCTCATTACCGAGCACTTCGGCGCGAATGTCGCCATACGGTTGTCTGGCGGCAGTTCCAGAGAACCGGATCTTACGCCCAAACAGCCCAAGGTAAAACCGGCGGCGAAAACCGAGGAAGATAAGCTGGCGGAGCGCGAAGCGGCGCTGGAAAAGGCGCGAACCGACCGGGAAGAAGCGGCGGCGAAAACCGAAGCGGAACAGCGGCGGCAGGCCGAATTGCAAGCCCGGCGGAAAGCCCTTGCCGAAAGAGAGGCGGAAGAAGCCCGCATCCGGCAGGCCGAGGCGGAAGAACGCCGGCGCATTATACGGGAAGAACGCATGAAAGTCCTGTACCCTGCCGGCATAACCTACGGCAATCTGCTTATCAACGGCGGCATTGGGCTGGGCCTACCGCTCCGGGCGGCGGCTTCGATACCGCCCTATGTCGCGGCGCTGGACTACGCGCTGCCCCTGTTTGGTCAGCCCTTTACGCTGGGCGGCATGGGGAGCCTTTCCACTGAAAAAGGCGATGGTTACACCAGCACGCATCTTTCGGCGGCGTTCCGCATTGCGTGGCATCCGGGGATTTTACGCTGGATTCTGCCCGACCAGCTTGACCTGTACGCCGCCGGCGTTCTGGGGCTTTCCATTGGGCTTGGCGAGAAAACCACGGCGAATTTCCTTCCCGGCCTGCTGACGGGAGCGCGGTGGTACTTTGACCGGTATGTTGGCGTATACGCGGAATTGGGTTACTCGCCGCTGTACATCTTCAACCTCGGCGCGACTTTGCGTTTCTAGGCTGACAAGGAATAAGCGCGTACGCGTTTATATATGTCTTTGATGGCGTCCCAAAAAAGGATTTATGAGACGCCAGGAGGTCTTTATGCAATTACGACGGTATTCAGCCCTAGCGCTTGCGTTTCTTACCGGAGCGCTTCTGATTTCGTGCCCTATGGGCGAAGATGAAGGAAAAGAAGCGACAGGAACGCCAAGCGGCGGCGGCGTTGACGCTAACGGCGTCGATTGGACAAGTTACTCAGCGCGGGATGATTACGCTATTTTAATAAACAACCACTCAGGCAAAGATTTAGTTGTTTTTAAGAATGACGTAAGAAAAGAAGCTATCGTGGGCGGCGTAGCCGCAGGCAAAGAGAGCCATGGACTCAAAACGAATTCATCGCTATTTAGCAAAACGGAAAGTTTTACCCTTGTTTTTATTACCAAGGAAGACTTTGAAGCCAATCAAAACAACACTTCGGCATTGCAGGCATTAAAACAAGCGCCGTTTACCCGTATTTTCGCTTTTTACAATAAAAGCGGTTCCAACGATACGCCTTTTGAAGTTTCCGGTAAATTGGGTGGAAACAATACGTTGAATATTAATAACGGCACCCCCTACGATATGGAACTTCGCCTTGATTCCGCGCGAGGGACGCCGCTGGGTTACGCTCCTTACGAATCGATGAACACGCGCTTATCGATGGCGAGTGGAGATTATTACCTGTTCCCTATTTTTACCAAATACAATCCTGTGCGAGATGAGCTTATCAGGATGTATCCGCGCCAGACAAACGGTAGACCGATAAATATTGCGATTCCTTTTCACGGCGGCGATCAAAAAACTATAGCGGCAAGCAGCTATCTTAACAATCAGGAAATGTCTACAGGCGCGGCATATTTGGTGGTTGAGAACAACAGCGATAACGGCATCCGAATAGGTACCGCGCAGATGGTGTTAAAAACGGAAACCGGCAACGAAATCATTGGTAGTGGGGAAAAAAAGACGTTTACCATTCTGTTTGACAAAGCGGACGGTTCCTATGAAACATTTAAGACGTTCGGTGGGTACAAAATTTTCCAAGGAATTGATGATTCCGTTGATATTCCAACGATTTCAACAGACGAAGGGAAGATGGAAGTCGATTACCGGTATTACGTTACGATTACAGGAGACTGGTATAGCGGTCACCAGGAGGTAACAATACGAAAGAGCGACAGCAAGCTGAAGATAGAGGATTTCTCAAAAGAAGATACCGAAGAATAACCGCTGCGGTGAGGGGACGGTGTAATATCCCTCCCCTCATATTTTTACCATGATTGGAGGAAAAATGAAAAAATTAACGTCTGGTATCTGCGCCGTGATAGGAAGTAGTGTTTTCGCGCTGCTTCTTTTCGCATGTCAGGACTTTTTTGAATTAGGTGAGGAGAGCATAACTCCAAAAGGATTAGAAGGGTTAAGCGCTACAACAATTCAGTTTGACAACCGGAATGGCAGCACCGGGGTAAATATATATGATGACAATTCGCGATCCGAAACATCTGGCGTCACAAGTGTTGGCGCGGGGCAGCTATCCAAAAAAATGGACTGGCAGCCTGGTATGTCTAATTTTTATGTCTCTTATGATATTTCTATATCGGGCATTCCTATAGTATATGTCCCACAGACAAATAACGGTATATTCCAGGCGCAAATTGCCGCCAATGATAATACGGAAATTAAGGCGCCGCCGATAAGCGATTATGTTTTTTCAACAACAGAAGCGCTGATAACTAATAAGTATTATCTGAGTATACACAATACCGGCTCATCAGGGTATAGCCTATTGAAAGGTAGTACGCTCATAAAAGATACCACAGAAAACGAAATGATAAACGCTGGGCGTACCGGAGTTTATGAAATAAAAAGTTCCGGTGATTACAAAGTCTCGTATGGAAGTATTGAGTATCCGCTTAGCAACGTAATTACGCCACAGAATGGATATGTGTATTTTCTTACTATAAATGCCGGCGGTATTCACCAGGGCAATAATGCTGTTCTCATTAATCTCCAGAATAACGGTACAGCCGTCGTTCCCGGCCCAGACACAGGGAGCGGGTATATCATGCTTCCATCCGGCAATGTATGGAAGGATGATAGGATCGAACCGGGCGAGAGCAAAACCTACCGTTTTGGGGTAGAGCGGGGCAAGAGCTACTATATTCAGTGGAACGATTCGTACAACGGCGATAGAACCAAAACCGCCGATGTTATGGTGGCCGCTTATTTTAGCGTTGAGCCGAACCTTACCGCAAACCGCCAGACAACGCTCTTTTCAGAAGAGGATAACGGCTGGACGCAGGCGCGGCCCATAACGGCGCTCAACAACGGTTATGTCTTTGTAACGGTGCGCGGCTACTCGTACGGCTCCAGCGGTACATTCGCGGTTCGCTATTATGCCAATAACTAGAGTCTGTCCATAATGTAACCGGCTTTGTGGACAAACACGAACGAGGAGCCTGCCGCACGGCTTGTGAGCCGCAGAAGTATACCTATTTCTTCCTCAATGGGATACAATACAAACCGGAGGTTCGTATTGAAGCTCGTGGCTCCTCATTCTCTATACCGGCTGTTTGCGGCGCTGTTCTTGCTGGGAATGTGTTCCTGCGCGTCCAAGCCGGCTGCCTTCGCGCCGGTACGCCTTACCGGTAAAGCCCGCTTTATCCTACTCGGCCCCGAGTATCTGGAAGCCCCGCTGGACATGGCGCAGCATATCAGGGGCCGGTATGGAGAAGAAGAATTCGTGGCGGAGGCTTGGGTAAAGGCCGATGAAACCGGGGTAGTGATCGCGCTTTTTAACAGTCTGGGCGCGGGTTTGGGGGAATTCTCCTTTGATGCGGGAGGAGCCGCCTTTTCATCAGCCTATTTCTCCGTCTTTGTAATGCCCGAATATATTGCCGCGGATTTTCAGTTCTGCTTTTACCAAGCCGAAGCGCTGGAAGCGGCGCTTAAACAGGCCGGTCTGGGGTTTCAGGTGGAAACGTTTACAGGAGGCGAGATTCGCCGGATCACGGAAAACGCAAAGCCCATCATCACCGTTGAAAAAAAACCCGGTTCCATAAGCTGCGTCAACCATCTCCGGGGCTACTCTTATATACTGGAGGGAAATTTTTGATGAGCTCTGTCTTTGAACCGGTCTTTCTTTCGCCGCCGGGGTTGCTCTGCTGCGCTGGTGAAAACGGAGAAGGTTTTTACAACTCGGCCATCCGGGGCGATAGAGGGGGAATACGGCCTTTAACGCTGCCGGGAGGGAGCGCCGCCTTCCCGACGGGCCTTGTCCCGGAGCGTTGGCTGCCTCCGGCTTCCGCCGGCGTGGGTTACGGCCCTTCTCGAATGTGCAGCCTCATTGCCGCGGCGCTGGAACAAATACGGAAATTTGTAGAAGAAGCGGTGAACCGTTGGGGACAGGGGCGGATTGGAGTCTGCGTTGGTTCCTGCGACAACGGTTCCGAATGGTCACTGGCGGCCCACCGAGCCTACTTCAAAGACGGCGCCTTCCCCTCCGGCTACGAACTCCGGTTCCAGGGGGCCGCCTGGCCCGCCGAACACACCGCCCATATCTTCGGATTGGAAGGCCCAGTCTTGGGGATCGCCACGGCTTGCGCTTCCGGCGCGGGAGCGGTAATCAAAGCGGCGGAACTGATCCAAGCCGGCATCTGCGATGCGGTAATAGCCGGGGGAGTAGACATCGTTTCGGAAACCGTGTTTTTGGGATTCAATTCCCTGGAAGCGGTTTCGGCAAGCCTTTGCAATCCTTTCAGCAAGAACCGGAAGGGGATCAATCTGGGGGAGGGGGCCGCTTTCTTCGTGTTGAGCCGGGAACCTTTACGGGCGGATGAGGGGCGAATCGTCCTTTGCGGGGCAGGGGAGAGCGCCGACGCCTTCCATCTTACCGCCCCTCGGCCCGACGGGAGCGGGGCGATCCGAGCCATGGAGCTGGCTCTCTCCGCTGCGGGTCTTGCCGCCGCCGATATTGGGTACATAAACCTCCACGGAACCGGCACGGTACAGAATGACGCCATGGAAGCGCTCGCGCTGGCGGGGGTCTTTGGCAAGGAGATTCCCCCGGTAAGCTCCACCAAGCCTATCACCGGCCACACGCTTGGGGCATCGGGGGCGCTGGAGTTAGCCCTCTGCCGGCTCGTGCTGCAAAACGGAGGGAAGGCGCTGCCGGTACACTGCTGGGATGGGATACGCGACGAAGCCCTGCCGGCGCTGAATTTCGCCGTTCCCGGCAGCGCCGCGCCGGGAATCCGCTTTTGTATGAGCAACTCCTTTGCCTTCGGGGGATGCAACAACAGCCTGATCATCGGGTTGCCGGATTGCCCCCACGAGCTATTGCGGAGGCCGGAGGCGGGGCTCCCCGCCGAAGCGTAATCACTCAATCGTATTCTTGATTTCTCCGAGGGGGAACACAGGAATCATGTTTTTCTCCAGCCACTCCACCGCTTCTACCGGTTCCATACCCCAGTTGGTAGGGCACTGGGAGAGAATCTCCACCATAGTAAAACCAAGGCCTTTCATCTGGGCTTCCAGAGCTTTTTTGATGTAAGCCTTGGTCTTCCGGCAGTGGGAGGGGCTGTCCACCGCGCCCCGGGCGATGTAGCGGGAGCCGTCCAGGGTGGCGAGGAGTTCTGAAACCCGGATGGGATAGCCCATGCCGGCGGCGTCCGGGTCGCGGCCTCCGGGAGCGGTAACCGCCTTCTGACCTACCAGCGTCGTCGGGGCCATTTGACCGCCGGTCATGCCGTAGATAGCGTTGTTCACAAAAATGGTGGTAAACTTTTCAGCCCGGTTGGCGGCGTGGATCATCTCGGCAGTACCAATCGCGGCCATGTCTCCGTCGCCCTGATAGCAGATGACCAGGTGGTTAGGGAGCACTCGCTTAATCCCGGTGGCCGCTGCGGGGGTGCGCCCATGGGGAGGCTGCACCGAGTCGAAATCGAAGTATAAGTCCGCCCAGATGGCGCAGCCCACCGGGTTGGTGATAATCGCCTTCTCCTGAATCCCCATCTCGTCGATGATCTCCGTGATAATCCGGTGAATCACCCCGTGACCGCAGCCGCCGCAGTACTTGGTCGGCGTATCGCGGAGACTTTTAGGTCGTCCGTATAAGAGCTTTTCCATTATGATTTCCTCCCCAGGATCTTCTTGATTTCGGCAAAGACTTCTTCCTCGGTGGGAATAACCCCCCCTGAATGGCCAAGCAAGTGTACCGGAGCCGCCTTTCCCTGGGCATAAACCGATTCGAGAACCGCGAGCTTAACGTCTTCCACAAACTGACCCAGGCTCATCTCCACGGTGAGCAGAGGCTTTCCAGACCCGGATAATTCCGCCAGCGGGCCGTAGGGGAACGGCCAGAGGGTGATGGGCCGGAAAAGTCCCACCCGGATCCCTTCTTTTTCGGCAAGGCGCTTGGCGCCTAGGGCTACCCGCGCCGAAGTTCCATAAGCCGCCAAGGTAATATCCGCCGCGCCGCCCTCTTCAACCGGCCCCACGTATTCAAACCTGACTTCGTTTTTCTTAACAATATCGTAGCGCTCGTATCGGGCGCGGGTCTTGGCCTCCAGTTCCGCAGGTACCAGGTTTATTGAAGAGATATGCCGGGGGGGACGGCCCGCCATGTTCCCCGCAGTCCAATCCCGCGAAGGCAGCTCCGAAAGAGACCGTTCCGGGGGCAGGATAACCCCTTCCATCATCTGGCCAATCATGCCGTCCGCCAAGAGTATTACCGGCATCCGGTACCGATCCGCCAGATCAAAGGCCAGGTAGCACAGGTCGGCGCACTCCTGGACGCTGTTCGGGGCCAGTACGATACAGGAGTAATCTCCATGGCCCCCTCCTCGGGTAGACTGAAAGTAGTCGCTCTGCGCGGGAGCGATAGAACCAAGCCCCGGCCCGCCTCGTACCACATTGGCGATTACCATGGGGATGTCGGCTCCGGCGGCGTAGGAGATGCCCTCCTGCTTCAAGCTGATACCGGGGCTGGAAGAACTGGTCATAGCCCTGGCTCCAGCGCAAGAAGCCCCGTAGACCATGTTAATCGCCGCAGTTTCACTCTCCGCTTGGATAAAGATCCGCCCTTTTTCCAGCATACGTTTGGCCATGTACGCAATAAGCTCATTTTGAGGGGTAATGGGATAGCCGAAATACGCGCCACAGCCCGCCCGGATGGCAGCCTCGGCGATAGCATCGTTCCCTTTCATTAAAACTTTCTCGCTGTTCATCAATTTCTCCTAAGCTTCCAGGCTAAAAACCAGGATGCAAACGTCCGGACAAACTTCCCGGCAGTTTCCGCAGGCAATGCACTTCTCTGGGTACACCACCTGAGAGGGATAGCTTCCCCCCATATTCGGCTCCGTACCGGCTGCAAGAACCTTTGCGGGACAAGCGCGGATACAGAGCAGGCATCCTTTGCAGAGTTCCCGATCAATGATGACTTTTCCTCTTCTGGACATAGGACTTCCTCATAGTAAAATTGTGTTAAACTTCAGTTTCTGAACAACTTCCGGACAGGTCTAGTGTAATCACCTTTAGAGGGTCTGTAAATAACGGGAGTTTTGCAATTGCCTCGTATATCAGATATTCTTAGACAGTGTCTGTCTCTAATAGACCTGTTCCAAAACAGCTCTAATGTAAAGGGGTGAAAATATGAATAGACGTGATTTTTTAAAGAAAACGGTTTCCCTTGGCTTTGGCGCGGGACTGCTCCTGCTGCCCAAGGGATTACGCAGTGAGGCGGCCCTTGCCGCTCAGGAAAACTACCCTGATCTGGTAGCCCTCAAGGGAGGAAGCCCGGAGGCGATGTTTGACCGGGGTATACGACTGCTGGGCGGCATGGGGCGTTTTGTCAGAAACGGGCAGACCGTGGTGATAAAGCCCAATATGTCTTGGGATCTCGCGCCTGAATACGCCGCGAATACGTCTCCCGGACTCGTGGCGGCGGTGATCAAGCACTGCAAGGACGCGGGCGCCCGGCGGGTGCTCGTGGTGGATCATTCCTTGGACTACTGGGACAGCGCGGGCAAGAACTCAGGCATCCTCTCCGCCGCTACCGGCGCCGGCGCGGTGTATGCTCCCGCTGAGCGGCAAGGGTACTACCATAAAGTTACCTTCAACGGCAGGCGGCTCAAGGAAGCGATGGTACACGAAGCCATCCTGGAATGTGATGTATTCATCAATGTACCGGTACTGAAGCATCACGGCGGAGCCGGCTTAACGGGATCGATGAAAAACCTCATGGGCTGCGTCTGGGATCGACAGATCTACCACCGGAACGGACTCCAGACCTGTATCGCCGACTTCCTCTACGCAAAAAAACCTACCCTGAATATCGTTGACGCCTACCGGGTCATCACCCGAAACGGCCCCCGAGGCGGGAATTTAGCCGACGTGGCCCAACTTGGCTCGCTCATCATATCCCCGGACATCGTAGCGGCGGATACGGCCGCGTCTCTGCTGGTGGGCCGTAAACAAGGAGAGGTCGAGTGCGTCCGCCTTGCCGCCGAGGCGGGTTTTGGGCAGATGGATCTTTCAAAACTCAACATCAGTAGGGTAACGCTGTAGTGGCCGCGCCCTCCAAAGACCAGCAAACCGGCGTAACCCGCCCACCGCGCCGCCTACAGCGCCGCTTACCTGCTTTGCCGCGCCTCGCGTTCGCGGTTCTGGCGCTGGGGGTTTTCATCTATACCTACATGACCCGGAGCATTGTTTTTAACGAAATGTTGGCGCTGCTGGGTAAAGGGCAATTTTCCGCAGCGCTCTCCAAAACCGGTATCCTGGGCGGAACTGTCCTCGTCATTCTCGGCGTCACCTTGCTTTGCGGTAGGCTCTCCTGTTCCCTGCTCTGCCCCTTGGGAACCTTGCAGGAACTGTTCTGGCGGGCAGGGCTTTTTTTAAGGCGGCGTGGACCGCGGGGAAAGGCCGCTTCCCGCCCGGTTCGGAGAGGATACAACTCGCCGCCAAGGGTACGGTACGTTGTTCCGCTCCTCGCCGGCGTGGGCGCGGCGTTTGCGTTTTTCCCGTTCATGATGGCGGCGGATCCGCTCTCCACCTTTGGCCGGGGGATAGGCGCATTCCGCGCCTTCTTGGTCAGTGGAAACGCGGGAATCTTCACGGCGGTTATCGCCCTTCCGCCGGCGATCATACTGGTTATCGCGTTTTTTCGCGGCAGGGCCTTCTGCGATTGGTGCCCGGTAGGCTTGACCCTCGGTCTCTTGTCATCCGCAGCCCCGTTCGGCATGAAGCTATCCAGCCGCTGCATCTCCTGTGGACGCTGTGAACAGGAATGTCCCTCCGGCTGCATAGATTCACGGGAGAAGCGGTTGGACAACGGACGCTGCGTGCTCTGCTTTTCCTGCACGGCAGTTTGTCCTTCAGGCGGCGCGGTCTATGGTTTTCGTTATAGCGTTCAGGGAAAACCAGCCCCGGCGAATAGAGCCGCTTCATTCCACACAGCAGGGCGCGGCATGTCACAGCGCGCTGTATCGCGCAGAATCTTCCTTAAAGGACTGGGGAAGGTTTCGTTTTTCTGTGGCGCGGCCTACCTTTTGGGCCCCAGCATCAGGTTGTTTGTCCGCGGCGGTAAAAATGCGGGAAGCGCCGCCGGCGCGCTCCAGATACTCCCGCCGGGAGCGAAAAGCCGGCGGCATTACGATGCGCGCTGCATAGGCTGCCAGGCGTGCGTCGCCTCGTGTCCGGTTGGCGTTATCACGGTACGCAATCCATCGCCTCAGCCCGTCCTTGACTATACGCGCTCAGGCTGTCAATACAATTGCGTTGAATGTGGCAAAGTCTGTCCTACGGGGGCCATACGCCGCCTTTCGGTGGAGGAAAAACGCCAAACCCGGGTGGCCGTGTCGAATCTTGAATTCGGGCGGTGCGTGGTCAATATCAAACGAGAATCCTGCGGCGCGTGCGCCGAGGTCTGTCCCACCGGGGCTATCACCATGACGGCGTACGCCGAATCGGGAGTCGCCCGGCTTACCAGACCCGTACTCGATGTTCAGTACTGCATCGGCTGCGGCGCTTGTTACGCAGCCTGCCCCGCCGAACCACGGGCGCTTTCCATCACGGCGGTGGAGGAGCAGACCCTCACGCTGGGAGTACGTCCCGCCGATGAATCAGGCGATGAACTGCGAATTCCGGAGTTCGAAGACTTTCCGTTTTAAGCCGCCTGCAGAGGCTGGTTCAGCCGCCCCGGAGCGTCAGCGCCAGCTCTTTCCACACCAGCTTATCCGCTTCGGAAAGGCCGGCAAATTCGGCCTGCCTGCCGTAAGCGGAAAACTCGATAAACTGTCCGGTTCGGCGGAGGAGTTCCTCAAAACGGCTTTCGTGGAAGGCGATAAGCCAGCGAGGGATGGTTCTTCCCCGGGGAAAGATACCGTGGCCATGTCTCGCGTATTCGAGGAGCTTCTCGTAATGGGGAATACAGAGCCCGTCTGAGGCGGTAAAAAATTCCCTGAGCTCTTCGGCGTGTTCACCGGATCCCGCCTCGATGAGGAAGGTCAGGTATTCCCCTTCGATTCGCTCTTGCTCTTCGCAGACCGGGCAACGGCGCTGAGCCTTCCAGATCCCCCGTCTTTTGAGAGAAGCCAGGCGGTCTTCCAAGGTGTCCCGGCCCAGAATGGCCACCGCGAGACCGTCCCTGAAGGATTCCAGATTCCGGGCATGGAAAGCGCAGAACCCCCCCGCAGCGCGGTAATGTGCGCGGAAACCCCGGTCAGAGACGTGCTCAAAGAGCATGTTGTCGATGTACCGTTCAGCCCGGGCCGCAATGATCCGGCACAGCGGACAGCTCGGTTCGGCGCAGGCTTTTTGAAGCTCAAAGAAATTGATGTGACGTTCTACTGCCATTAGTATGCGGCCTCCAGGGAACCATCGGCTCGCGCAATAAAAATCGCGGGCCGTATACGGGTAAAGAGTCCATTCTCCACGACTCCGGGGATACGGTTGAGTTCGGTTTCCAGCGCCGCCGGGTCGACGGGGCTGGAAAAACGGACATCCAGGATAAAATTACCATGTTCGGTGATGACCGGGCCTGCTTTTCGCACCGCCTCGCGGAGAACCGCCTGGGCGTCCAATTTTTCAACCGCTTTCCGTACGGTGACCCGCGCTTCGGGAATCGTTTCCACCGGCACCGGAAAAGCAATGCCGAGGTGCTCCACCAGCTTAGACTCATCGGCCACGATAGCGTAGGTTTTGGAGGCGTAGGCAACGATTTTCTCCAGGAGCAGAGCGGCCCCCCCGCCTTTCACGCAGCGGCGTTCCGGATCCACCTCGTCGGCGCCGTCTATCGTCAGATCCAACTCACCGCCTATCTCCTGAGAATTGAGATCAAACAGGGGGATTCCGAGGCGCTCACATTCCAATACCGTCTGAAAACTCGTCGCCACTACCCGGATGTCCTTCAACACGCCTTGCGTAATAAGCTCGCCCACACGCCGCACCGCGTGTATCGCCGTTGAACCCGTACCAAGCCCCAACTTCATGCCGCTCTTGACCATGGCTTCCACCGCGCCACGGCCCGCTAATGATTTCATCTCCTGCTGGTTCATCTGTCTTCCTAAAACTGTATACGAGTCATAAGCTGGGAGGGGAAATCCCGTTCCATATAGTACTTGTACTGGTATCGCGCCTGCCTCAAGAGCATATCATAGCCGTTCATTACCCGGCACCCGGCCAGTTCCGCCCTGCGGAGGAAGGGCGTCCGCTCAGGTTTATAGATCAGATCCATGACCTTTTCCTGACCGTAGAATTTGTATTCCGCCACCGGATCCGCTTCAACGCCGCCTTCCATACCCACCGGAGTCGTTTGGATGATAATGTCGGAAAACTGGTACATCTGCTCCATCCCCTGATTGTCAATGCCCCCCCAGGAGAAATGATACGGTATGGCCAGCTCACGGGCGCGGACGGTGGTTCGGTTAAGGATAAGCGCCCTTCCTTTGAGCCTGAACACTTCGGACGCTACCGCCCGGGCGACGCCGCCAGCGCCGATAATAGTTACTTTATTGCCCCGCAGATTTTTCTCTCCAATAAATTCCAAAAGCGAGTCGGAGAAACCGCGGGCATCGGTGTTGTAACCCGTCCAGCCATTGGCGTTCTTGACGATAGTATTGCAGGCCCCCACCGACGCGGCCTCGGGTGATGTATCCTGGAGGTACGAGAGGATCTGCTCCTTAAAGGGCACGGTGACAGACACCCCCTCCAGTCCGATTTCGGAGGCCAGCGCAAGGAAGCCTTCCAGAGAATCCGCTGGAAAGGGAACGTAGACCGCGTTGATGTTTTCCGCGGCGAAGACTTTGTTGAAAAACGCGGGACTCCCCGTTGCTTTAAGGGGAAAACCAGTTACCGCGAAAAGCCGCGTCTTGGGATCCATCTCCCGGAGCCGGTACAGTTCCGCCAGATCCCGGACATCGGGCTGACCCGGCCCGCCCGACGGCATATCAGGCTCGCCCCACGCGGCGGCGTAGCTCAGGTAGGAACCCAAGTGCCACGCCAATATCCGTGTATTGATCCCAAAATCGCCCATACCAAGGAGGATCTTCTCAAAGTTCTCGGTTTCACGGGCGGCCTGGTATATTCGCCGCGCATCCGCGATAGTCCGGGGAGTTACCGCTACCTTGGGGATCTCGTCTCCCACATGGCGCAGAGATTGGATCTTTCCCACAAGATCCGTATCCACCCCCTGTTTATTATGGTAGGAACGGATGATTCTGGTTCCGAAGGTACGGGCCGCTTCCTCAAGACTGGGGACATTCAGATCTTCCTCTAAATCCACATAGGCAAAATTCCGGCGTCTATCCGCTTCGGCAAAGGCAAGGGCTTTTGAGAGAAGGGTGATCCGGGCTCCTTCGCCGCCGGCATACTGACCGCCGTCTACGTCCCTGCGAATGGTCAAGATCACCGGCGTTCCCGCCTGTTCCGGAAAACGGCGGATCAGAAACCGCTCGTCAGGCTCCAAGCAATCTACCCGGAGTTCTACCAGATCCAGATACTTCCGGTTCTTCTCTAGTATTTCCAGATTCCGGCTCAAGGTCTTTCCGGTCAAACAAAGGCATATCCTCGCCATAGCGCCCTCCTGCCACGTATCCGTTAAAAATCAGATCGGTAAAGGTATATCGCGGACACCAGTCCCCGCTTGTCTACATTGAACCGCAACATCAAGGGTAACGAATGGCCTGTCAGCGCAAAGAGGGTATAGGTTTCGTAGGTATCTACTCCTTCGCCCAGGACAAGGGAGATAGCGTCCCGTTTTGTTCCCAGACCGACGCCAGAAAAAGATTTGAGCCCCAACTGCCATACTTTATCTTTGAAAATATAAAAATCCTTATCTTTGTAAACAAAAACCACGTCATCCTGCCATTCCTCAAGCCCTCGTACCGCGTACACCGAATCGGGAACTCCCAGCCGGGTGATAAGCTCCCCCAGAGTGACACCGATAAAAGCCGCCGGGTCGGTATCCTCCGGTTGGGACCACAGCGGACAGAACCCTGCCGCGATGAACAGTCCGAAGAAGAACCTTTTGCCACAATGCCGAAGCCTCATGATTCCACTTTAACCGAGGGGAGCGCCCAGCGCAAGATCTCGTCCTCGGGCGTTGAAGGTCGAAAATCGCCGCTTTACGAAATAAAAAAAACCGCTCATACTAGAGTCTCATTATTTTGTATACTGCAAGGAGGCGCCATGTCGGCACAACGAACCCCCGGTGAACGGATCATCGAACTCTGCAAAACGTATTCTATTACCAGAGAAACCCTCGCGGAACGGAGCGGCCTCGATAGAGAGCTTATCCGGCGGATAGAAGAAGATGGGTATATCCCCGATCTTGCTCCGCTCCTCAAAATATCACGAGCGCTGGGGGTACGGCTGGGAACCCTGTTGGATGACCGGGAGGAACTGGGCCCGGTGATCACGAGAGCGGGACAAGCCGCCGAGACGGCGCGGTTTATTACCGGGCTTCCCGGTGTGGAGGGAACCGGCGCGAAGAATGTTGCGGCAAGTGCCGAGGCATTTGCCGGCCACCAAGGACTCCACTTCAACGCTCTTGCCGCGGATAAGGGGGGACGCCACATGGAACCCTTCATAGTGGATATTGAGCCCGATGCGGAGCAGGGTAAATCCAGCCACGAAGGGGAAGAGTTTATCTATGTCCTCTCTGGAAAGCTTTCGCTGGAATACGGCGCTGAATCTTATACCCTGAATATGGGGGATTCTATCTACTACGATTCCATCGTGCCTCATCGGGTTCTGGCTGCGGGAGGCGAACCGGCCCGTATTCTGGCGGTTATCTACAGCCCGGTGTAAAAGGAACGGATACTTATGGAATATATAGAAAAGACCTTAGGGGAAATGCTCAAAGAAAAAGCCTTGGCTTACCCGGAACGTGATTTTCTCATTTATGCCGACCGGGATCTGCGGTTCAGTTACGCCGAATTTGATAAGCGGGTAGATGACCTTGCGAGGGGGTTCCTTGCTATGGGCCTCAAGAAAGGCGACCATATAGGAATCTGGGCAACCAATGTGCCGGACTGGAACACGGTACTCTTTGCCTGCGCCCGCTTGGGGATCGTCGCCGTTACCGTCAATACGGGCTATAAAACCCACGAGCTGGAATACGTGCTTAAACAGGCCGATATAGCCTGCCTGTGCGTCATCGACGGGTGGCGGGATTCGGATTATGTGGGGATGGTGAACGAACTCGTTCCCGAACTCAAGACCGCGCCGAGAGGCCATTTGAACAGCGAAAAGTTCCCCTTTCTTAAATACGTGGTCTACGTGGGCCAGCAGAAGCACCGGGGTATGTACAGCATGAGCGAGGTACTCCTCCTGGGGCAGCATACGGATACTACAGAGTACCAGCGAATTCAGGCTTCCCTGGACACCAACGATGTAGTGAATATGCAGTACACGAGCGGTACCACAGGCTTTCCCAAAGGGGTCATGCTGACCCACCGGAACATTCTCAATAATGGCTTGGGCATAGGCGATAATCAGCGCCTCACCGAAAAGGACATCGTATGCCTGCCGGTGCCGCTCTTCCACTGCTTCGGCCTGGTACTGGGAATGATGGCGGTACTGACCCACGGCTCTACCGCGGCAATTGTAGAGTGGTTCGACCCACTCCTCGTGCTGGCGACCATTCAGAAAGAAAAATGTACCGCCGTATACGGAGTGCCTACCATGTTCATCGCCGAGCTGAATCATCCTATGTTTAAGATGTTCGATCTCCGCAGCCTCCGCACGGGCATCATGGCGGGTTCTCCCTGCCCTATCGAGGCCATGCGCCAGGTTATCGACCTTATGCACATGAAAGAAGTGACTATCTGCTACGGCCTTACCGAGTCTTCCCCCGTGATGACCCAAACCCGCTATGACGATAGCCTGGAGGTCAAGGTGGAGACGGTAGGCCGTTCCCTCCCCGGTGTGGAAGTGACCATACGCGATCCCGAAACCGGCGAAGAGTGCCCCGATGGCGTACACGGCGAGTTCTGTTGCAGGGGTTACAACACGATGAAAGGCTACTACAAAATGCCCGAAGCAACGGCCCAGTGTATCGATAAAAACGGCTGGCTCCACTCAGGCGATCTTGGCGTTAAAGATGCCAATGGTTACTTCCGAGTGACGGGCCGCATCAAAGATATGATCATCCGAGGCGGCGAAAACGTGTACCCCAAGGAAATCGAGGACTTCCTCTACACCATGCCCGGCGTCAAAGACGTGCAGGTAGTGGGCGTCGCCAGTAAAAAATACGGCGAAGAGGTAGGCGCTTTCATCATTCGCCACCCGGACGCCGCAATAAACGAAGAAGACGTACGGGACTACTGCCGGGGCCAGATCAGCCGTTTCAAAATACCCAAATACGTTTTTTTCGTGGATGCCTATCCCCTCACTCCCAGTGGAAAAATACAAAAATACCTGCTTCGGGAAATGGGTTCCAAAAAGGCGGAAGAACAGGGCATCGCTACGTAGTGTCTGTCCATAATGTAGACACATTATGGACAGACCACCTTAAAAAACGCATTTTCGCAGCCGTTAGGCGAGAAAATGCAAGGTCTGTCCGCAAAGTAACCGACTTTGTGGACAG
>JAIRPG010000036.1 GCA_031257105.1 Treponema sp. | reverse complement strand
GGCGGCAGTGGTTGAAAGGAGCAAATCTTCCAGCGCGCTACGGATAAATTCATCCTCCGTTCGAGCGGTCAACGCGGCGGAAAACACGGCAATTGCTTCGGTATTCCGGCCCATCATACGGTAGGCCATTCCCTTAAGATACCAATTCGCGGCGTCATCTCGGTTCGCCGCGATAAGCTCATCGGCCAGCCGGGCCGCTTCTTCGTAGTGACCGGACCGGTAATGGAGACCGGCCAGAAGCGAACGGGCCGGAGCATAGCCGGGCTTATAGTACAAAGCCCGTTCAGCGTACCGGATAGCGCTGGGAAATAAACCTTCTTGGGCGTCCAGATAGGCGGCGTAATAGTGAACCCGGTAATCTCCCGGGTGTTGAATGAGGGCCCGTTCAATGTAGTCCCGGGAATTTTTGGTATCCCCCAAGGAACCGTACACGAGGGCCAGGGAGACAAGGAGCCGTTTATCGTCAGGATAGCGGCGTACCGCCTCCCGGTAACGGATCAGCGCGTCTCCTGTCCGTCCGCGGGATATATCCAGTTCCGCGGCGGCAAAAAGGGCGTCTTTATTGTACGGCTCCCGATCCAAAACACTCTTGATCACGGTGGAAGCGTTATCCAATTGCCCCAGGGCGATGAGGGTAAACGCCTCCAGGTTCGCCAAAGCCATATTCAGACGGGCGAGGCTCCGGGCCTTCCGCACCCAGGTCAGCGCCTGATCGAATTCCCCCAGTTCGTAATAACTTTCCGCCAGCGCGGCGGTAGACTCCGCATGGGCCGGGTTTATCCGCAGCGCTTCAAGAAACGATTCCGCCGCGGCATACCAATCCTCGGCAATCATCGCCTCCCGCCCCCGCTCGTAGAAACCTTCCGCGCTCGTCGTCCCGGCGCGGTTTTGGGCTTGCAGCGCGCCGTCCGCCGCTATTCCGCTACAGAGTACCGCCGCCAGAAAAAAAAACCGGCCCCATCGAACTCCGGTACTCAAAACGCTTGCTTTCATTGGAGATGCTCCCGGGAAGCGACGTTCCCCTTGAGGATAATTTTTACCGTGTTGATTCGGTGCCCTTCCATATCCTGAATAATAAAATCATGGCCTTCATAAACGACCTTTTCGTACTTTACGGGAATTTTTCCAAAGAGATCAAAGACAAAGCCCCCCAAGGTATCAAAATCCTCCGCCGGCAGGTCAACGCCTATCGCCTCGGAGAGATCTTCCAGGTTCACCCTGGCGTCGCAGAGATACGAATTCTCGCCCAACACGAGGATATCCTCCCGCTCGTTATCGAATTCATCCTGAATATCCCCGATGATCTCTTCTATTATATCTTCCATACAGACAATCCCCGCCACGCCGCCGTATTCGTCCACTACAATGGCGATATGAACCCGGCGCCGGCGAAGTTCCCGGAGCAGTTGATCGATATGCTTCGACAACGGCACAAAGAAGGGCTTCCGCAAGAGGAGGCGGATGTCAACCGGTTCCCGGCGAACCAGGCGCTTGAGGACATCCTTAACATATAGGATGCCGATGACGTTATCGATAGTATCTTCGTACACGGGAAAGCGGGAATGGCCGCTTTCGGAGATAGTCGTTAAAAGTTCATCCGGAGGGGTATCCGCCGCGACAAAAACCGTATCGGTTCTGGGGATCATCACCGCCTTGGCGGTAGTGTCCGATAGCTCCACCACCCCCCGGATCATCTCCTGCTGATCCGATTCCAGCGTATTAAAAGTTTTATTGTTCATTTCGGCCCTTTTGAAGAGGGCTTTGACTACCGATCCTACGCTCATGAACCCGCCTCCGCTCCCGCTTTCAGGGGCAGAATCCGTTCTCCGGCAAATTCCGCCACGATAGCTTCCTGCAACCGCAGCATGGGCTGACCTTCATCGTTTGCGTCATGATCCATACCGTCAAGGTGCAGAATACCGTGGACTAAAAGACGGCGCAATTCTTCATCCTCGCTTACTTTAAAATATCGGGCATTTTCCGCTAGGGTTTCTAAAGAAATAACGATGTCGCCGGGCAGATACCAGCTTTTTTTGCTCCCTCCGCCGTCAGCTCCCGCCCCCAGACGAAAAGATAGAATATCGGTCGGCTCATCCCTATCCCGATAGCGGGCGTTAAGTTCCCGGATATAGCCGTTATCGCAGAAAAGCACCGAAAGATCCCAATGATCCCGGCCCAAGTACTTCAATATTTTGAGGATATACGCATTAACCGCCCGTGTCCAAGAGGGTAATGGCACCTCCTCGGCGGAAATTCTAACCCGGTTCATTCTCTTCCCTCTTTGGGACGCCCGTCTTTGGGAGCGCTTTTGGGATATTCAATCCGGGTATGGTAGTAACCCGTCAGAACCCGGACAAAAGCCTTCTTGATGGTTTCTAGATCCCGAAAGGTCAGTTCCGACTGGGAAAGCTGCTCATGCTCGAATTTAGCCATGATCAATTCCTGGATGAATTTTTCAATTTTTGCCGCGGTAGGTTTCTTCAGCGTCCGCACCGCCGCTTCGGTCATATCGGCCAGCATCACCACCGCCGATTCCCGTGATCGGGGAGGAGTACCGGGATACGTAAAATCTTCCCGGTTCACCTGGGATTCTCGTTTCAAGGCGGCTTGGTAGAACCAACTGATCACCGAATTGCCATGATGTTCCTGAATAATGTCGATTACCGCTTTGGGAAGCCCCCGGCTGCGGGCTTTCTCCACCCCCAGCTTGACATGGCTGCGGATCACGGTGGCGGAAAGCCGGGGGTTAATATCGTTATGCTTGTTGTAAACCGTTTGGTTTTCCACAAAATAACTGGGCTGCTCCATCTTGCCGACATCGTGGTAGTAGGCTCCCACCCGGGCCAGCAAGGGGTTAGCCCCGATTTCCTGGCAGGCGGCCTCCGCCAGGTTGGCAACCATTACCGAATGGCTGTACGTTCCCGGAGCTACCGAAAAGAGTTGTTTGAGTAAGGGCGCGTTGAGATCGGAAAGCTCAATGAGCCTAAAGGTGGTTACGGCGTTCAATGCGTGTTCCAGTATGGGGAGGAGCCCTAAGGCTAACATTCCCGAAGCAAGGCCGTTAAAGGCCGCCCAGAACAGTATCACCGGATACTTGGACAGAGGGCTTTTGGCAATCAGGAGAATCGCCACCGAGGCGATACAACCGGCCCCTCCGATAACAAGCCCTGCCTTGACCAGATCCATCCGTTTCTGTGCGCCCCGGAAGGCGTAGACCGCCACAAGCCCGGAGGTAAGGGCGAACATAAAGGAAGAAGTATCGAAAAAACCCGTTAGAAAGACCGCCAGGGGCAACACCGCAGCCAGAATCGCGCCCAGCGGAACGGCGATGAGTATCGCGGGAAGCATTACCACCACGGCGGTAGGCAGGAAAATAGCCGAAAAGAGCGTGGTATTCAGGGCAATCGGCTGGAAAAAGACCGCTCCAATGATGTAGAAGGCCGACAATACCGAAAGAAGGTACACTTCCGCCGGTGAAAGCGCCCTCCCCAAGGTAGGCCCCGCTATGTACACCAAAAAAACGTACAGGAGGAGGAAGATAAGTATCTGTCCGGCGATAATCCGGGGATCGATCTGAGGATCCGGCATACCCAGCGCACGCAATTGAACCATATCTTCCTCGGTGATAACAAATCCCTTTCTGATAATCCGCGTTCCCCGCTCGATCCGCTTAAGGATCGGTTGAACCTTATCCCTGAGCTCGGCGGCCTTTTGCCGGGTATCCTCCGGTGAAAAGAAAACATTCGCGCTGATAAAGGGCAGCACAAGGGCTTGACAGAGGCGTACAAAAGAAGGGGGGAAAGCGTTGGCTACCGCGTAATGTTCCAGCGCGCCGCCGGCCGTATCAACGGTGATCATCTGGCTGTACTTCACCGTTTCCCGTTCTATCCGAGATCCGGCGTTATGGTACAGTTCCGCCGTTTCTCCATTGTAACCTTCTAACCCGGTCTCGGGGAGAGCCGCGATTCCCGCGTCCAGGATATATTCCAGAGCGTCATAAGCCGCGCCAAGAAGCCGCTCCCAGTCGGATTCCCGGTACAGGGATTCCAGGGTATCGGCGGAAAATTTTCCAGGAAATTCGTACGGTATGAGGCGGCTAAAACGCTCGAAATCCCGGTTTTCTTCGGCAAGCGCTTCCATGACCAGTTCCTCAAAACGGCGGTATTCGGCGTGGATACTCCTGGTTATATCATTAGAATAGGTAAATACCGCCGGCATCTGCTGTTCCTGGGCGGCGATCAAGAGCTTTGTCGCCTCCTCATCGAGGTAAGAGACCGTACGATTCGCAATAACATCCTGATCCGCCACCCGGCCCGCTTCAAAATCCTGGCGGTCGCCGGCGCCGAGCCGTATATAACCCTGACCGATGATAATCGTCCCCAGTGAGACCAGGAAGGCAGCTATGGTAGCGAGCGCCGGCCCCAACCGGAACGTAAAGGGCTTGAAAAAATGGGAAATAGCCCTTCTTCCCGAAGAGATCAAGGCGCGCGCGGCGTTACTTTTCTTCTTCATAAGCTTGTATTATTTTTTTTATGAGTGGATTACGAACTACATCGCCCGTATGGAAATAGCTAAAATAAATTCCCTCTACTCCCTTGAGGATAGAGACCGCGTGGAGCAGCCCCGAACCGGAACGCCGGGGCAGATCGATCTGGGTGGCGTCGCCGGTAATCACCGCCCGCGCCCCCGTCCCTATCCGGGTAAGGAACATCTTCATCTGTTCTTTGGTGGTATTCTGCGCCTCGTCCAGGATGATCACCGCGTCATTAAGGCTCCGGCCCCTCATGTAAGCCAAGGGGGCTATCTCTATGGCGCGGGTTTCTTCCATACGATGGATAGACTCGTAGGGAACAAGCGACTCCATGGCGTCATAGAGGGGGCGCAGATAGGGATTGAGCTTCTGAGTTAAATCTCCCGGCAGGAAACCGAGGCTCTCTCCGGCTTCCACTACCGGGCGGGTCAACACCAGTTTCCGCATCTTCTTGGTGAGGACGAGCCGAAGGGCCTCCGCGACCGCCAGATAGGTCTTGCCCGTGCCGGCGGGGCCAACGCAAAAACAGATGTCATGGGTACGCATACCCTCGATATAAGCCGCCTGATTCTTGCTCCGGGGAAACACCCCCCGAAAACCGCGCGGTATCTGAATCTGAGCGTCCCGCCCCGAGGGAGCGGGAGAAACGCCACGCTCGCTTTCTTCGGCAGAGTTTACCGGAGTTTCCCCCCAGAGAAGCCCCGCCAGCGCCCGGACATAATCCGGCGACGGGCTTTCTCCTTCACGTACCGCGGCAATGAGGCTGTCCATCATGGTCTTAAAACGCCGGACACCGGCCTCACCGGCGCCTTCCAGCCGTATTTCGTTTCCGCGGGCAGCGATACGTCCTCCCAAGGAACCTTCGATTACCTTCAAGTTCCCGTCATTAGCGCCGCAGACCCCGGATAACACCTCCCGGCTGTCTAGTACGATGGTTATACTGTCCTCCAATTGCACCTCTAAATGAAAAGTGTATAACCCTCTTGTAAGAGAAGTCAAGTAGACGCCGGCCTCTCGCGCTCTTCGCCCACGCCGCGCCGCGCCCTATGCCGTCATAACGCTGGCGGCGGGCACGACGGGAGAAGGGCTTGCCGATGTGATTACAAGGTATTTTTAAGAGCGTCGTTAGGGAAACAGCTTAACGCCAAGCTTCGCCACAAAACCGGTTGATTTTGGGTATTCGGGCGTATCAACGATGGAATACGGATACGCGGCCCCGGAATTAGCTTTCTCTTCCGTATTGGTAAAATAGGAAATAACCGTCCCGGCCTCGCAGAAAAGGGCGACGGGTATTTTCGGCACATTCCATTCAACGCCCAGTTTGATAATATGCATCCACTGATATGCGCCGTCATGCAAAAAATACCGCTTCAGTATGGGATTAGTCGCCCTGCCGTCGGGATCAAGCTCTGAGAGGAGCGAACTGCCGTCAACGGCGTTTGAGCCAAAATCGGCGCCATGGCGGATCATCTGGTATTGCAGATGCGTCGTTATGTTTTTTGCCGGCATCGTTTTAAAGCCGACCAGTACTTCATCCGAATTGGGCGGCAGATAATACCCCAGGCCGACGCCGTTATTGGTATACGATGTCGCCATCGGTGTATCCCCGTACCAGGGGTTATAGTTGCGGTTGTGGGTATAACAATACGGGTTAACCATGCTGTAGCTGAGCTTTAATGAAGAAAAAGCCAGAAACGGCAGAGGAATCAGCATACCGGCCTGGTACGCGATCATGGTGCGGTCAAGCTCATACGCATTGCTCACCCAGTACGCCTCGTCCCAGAACAGCGAAGCCCAGATGTTGCCCAGGCCGGGATACTGCGCCTTGAGGTTGATAAACATCGACATATTGTCAAAATCGCCGATGTTGTTCTGGTAAAAAATACTGTTGGTAATCGGCGACATATACCCCAATTCAAAACGCTTGGGCCAAATTACCCCTTCGCCGACATCAAGGTACACATAGTTTTTGTAATTGAACTGCAGCATCGTCATCGAAAAGAAATTTTGAAAATGCATCGCCGAATTTTTAATGCCCGCGGCATTGTAATATTCAAGCTCCCCGGTCATTGAGGCAAAGCCGAACCATGAAAAGGGCCGGAATTCGGCCTCTATTCCCAGAAAGGGCCGCGCCGCCCGATTCAACGCCATGCTGCTGCCAAAGGAAGCCGAACCCCATTCGCGGGAAAGCCGCCCCAGCCGGGCAATGACCCGGTTGTCAAAAAACGAGGCGGTTAACTCCGACTGCAGGTTATAGCCGCCCGCAATGGAATCGGGCCACGATTCAAAGGAGGAGAGGTCTGTAAAGAAAAAAACCGAACCGTCCCAGCGCTTCTTATACGTGTAGGGGAAATGGGTCACCGGCTCGCTGTACACATCTATCCGTTGGTTCTGGTACTCACTGCCGGCCTTGTTATCGAAGCCCTCATAATAGGTGTTGTATACGCCGAGGTATCGGCGCGGGGCTTTCATCAGACCGCCGCCGGCGCTGAATTCATAGGAAACATGGCTGCCAATATCGCCGTTCACGTACAGGCGCAGCCAGGTTTCGAGGCCGTAATACGATTCGTCAAAAGCCGGGTACAGCGCCCCGGAGCCTTCAACCTCGGCGCT
>JAIRPG010000013.1 GCA_031257105.1 Treponema sp. | reverse complement strand
CGATTTTGACAACGCGGTAAACGTTTTCATTCACGCGCCGGAAGCCTACCGCGCCGCCCAGGTGATGAAAGCCTACGGCGGCACGGAAACGCAGGCGCATGAGGACATTTCCCGCGCCGATTCCGCTCGCGCAGGCTATTACGCGAAAATATCCGGCGAGAAGTGGGGCGAGGCGAAGCACTACGATTTGTGCCTCGATAGTTCGATTGGCGCGGAAAAGGCGGCGGGCGTGATTGCGCTCTTTTGCGAGGCAAAGTTCCCGATTAACCGATAGTCGAATTCCCGGCTTCCTGGGCGCCGACCCGCAGTCCTATCACGGCCTTAATGGTGAGGAACATGATAAGACTTGCGGCGGCAGCCCAAGCGCCTACCGCGAGGACGCCCAGAGCCTGGATCCCCAACTGGGTAAAACCGCCGCCATGGAGCAGGCCCAGCGCGCCGTCATCTCCGGCATTACCCCAGATTCCTACCGCCAGGGTACCCCAGATACCGCAAACCAGGTGAACCGAAGAAGCGCCAACCGGGTCGTCAACCTTGAGCGTCTTATCGATAAACTCAATGGAAAACACTACCAGTATCCCCGCGATAAAACCGATGACGATGGATGCCCCGGGAGAAACCACCGCGCAGGAAGCGGTGATACCGACCAATCCCGCGAGGAGTCCGTTCAAGGCCATGAAGTAATGGGGCTTCTTAAACCGGATCCAAGAGGTTACAAGCGCGGCAATAGCGCCTGCGGCGGCGGATAAGGTTGTGACCACGCATATCCGGGCAATGTTGAGCCCGCTCCAGATACCCCCGCCGCCAACAGTAGCGATACCGGTGGAAGCGCCGTTAAAACCGAACCAGCCGAAGAACAGGAGCAGCGTTCCCAGGGCGGCGAGCGGGATATTGCGCCCAGGAAAAGCGTTTACCCGTACCCTGCCGTCTTCGCCTTTACCGTACTTGCCCGGTCGGGGCCCCAGCGCCGCAGCGCCTATCAGAGCCGCCCACCCGCCTACCGAGTGAACCACGGTGGATCCGGCAAAGTCGTGGAAACCTATTTTTTTGAGCCAGCCGTCGCCCCATACCCAATGGCCGGAAACCGGGTAGATAAAGGCCGAAATAAAGCAGGTATAGATGAGGTAGGACTTGAACCGGGTTCGTTCAGCCATGGCGCCGGACACAATGGTCGCTGCGGTGGCGGCAAAGACTACCTGGAAGAACCAGAGCGAGTAGAACCCGCCGCTTTCAGCGTCTACCGTCATAGGGCTATGGAAGAATTGACTGGTACCGATAAAGCCCCCCGCGCTCTCCCCGTACATGAACCCCCAGCCGACGGCCCAATATACCACGGCGCTGAAACAGAAATCCATCACGTTCTTCATGGTAATAGTGGAAGCATTTCTTGCGCGGGTAAACCCGGTTTCTACCAGCGCAAAACCCGCCTGCATGATAAAGACCAGGATAGCCCCCAGAAAGAGCCACACCGCATCTAAGGAGAAGCTCAAAGTCTCTATCGTCTCGGTCTGCTGGGCAAAGAGAGCTGCCCCTCCGCACAGAAACAGGAGCGTCAAAACAACTCTATTGAGCCTGTTACAAGGCTCGGTTAGCACGAACCTTCGGGTTGATGCACCGCCTCTATTCTTTCGCACTTTCATCCTCCTGTGATAATAGTAGTCAACCAGGCGCGGGCTGCACAGCACGTCGCGGACTTGCGGAGCAAGTCGCGGACTTGCGGAGCAAGTCCGATGCTACCGGATGTCTACATTTTTGTAGCTCGATAGAGCTTCCAATTGATGCCGTAGTGGTGAACCCGTAATCCCATCTGCCGGTCGGTAATGCCGAGACGGCGGGCGGCGGCGGCCATATTCCCCTCGGCTATTTTCAAAGCATCCACGATAAGTTCTTTCTCCAACCGAGAGAGCGCCGCTTCCAAGGTGGTGGTAGGCTCCGTGTTCGTCGAGACCGCCGATTGAAGGCTTGGAGGCAGATTATAGGAGTGGACAACCGAGTCGGTGGAGAGAATCACCGCCCGCTCGATGCAATTTTCCAACTCCCGCACATTGCCGGGCCAAGAATAGGTGGTAAGCAAATCGATAGCCGGAGTGGAGATCCGTTTGATAAGCTTGCCGTTCTTTTCGGCGTATTTTTCCGTAAAATGATCCGCTAAAAGGACGATGTCGCTTTTCCGTTCTCTCAAGGGGGGTATATGAATGGGAAATACATTGAGTCTATAGAAGAGATCTTCCCTGAAGCGGCCTGCCTTGACTTCTTCTTCCAGGTTCCGGTTGGTAGCCGCGATGAGCCGGACATCCACCTTGATGGTATCGGCTCCCCCTACCCGTTCTAGTTCTCGTTCTTGGAGTACCCGCAGCAGTTTGACCTGTATCTGAGGGGGGAGTTCCCCGATCTCATCGAGGAAGATCGTTCCCCGGTGGGCTCGTTCAAAGTGGCCTTTCCGCCGGTTCAATGCCCCGGTAAAGGCTCCCTTTTCGTGGCCGAAGAGTTCGCTTTCGATGATCGATTCAGGAAGGGCCGCGCAGTTTATCTTCACCAGGGTGGCTTCCGCCCGCTTAGAGAGGCGGTGCACTTCCGCCGCTACCAGTTCTTTGCCGGTACCGCTCTCCCCGGTGATAAGCACGGTGGCGTCACTGGGGGCTACCTGAGCGATCATTTCGTACATCCGCCGCATCGCGCTGTCCGTGCCGATGATGGCGCTTCCCTCGGTAATCTGGCCGCCGCGCTTTCCTGTGCGAGGCCGTTCGGCTTCGTCGCCGTTTTCGTCGCCAAAGAAGGCGCCGCCATGCATGGCGGCGCTGTCCCGGAGTTCTTCCCGCAGAATCCGCTCCCGTAACTTGGCGGAATCGGCGATTATTGATGAAACTTTTTCTAGAAACGTCCTATCCCGAATCATCTGCGGCGCCGGATTGGCATCGTTGATCCGGCGTTCCGCTGAAAGGGTGCCTATCACCGGTCCCGCAATGCCTTGCCCGCCGGAATGGATGGGGACGCAGTAGTAGGTAAGGCCCACCATGTCCTCTCTGGTACGGCTCTTCGCCCGGTTGAGGAAGCGGGTCTCCTTGGAAAGATCCGGTACGGTAATGGCGATTCCCGATTCAAATACCCTGCCTACAAGCCCTTCTCCGAACCGGTAGAGCCCCCGATCTTTTTCTTCTTGATTCAAACCGGAGGCTTCCTCGATTTTGAGCAGCCCGGTGGCCCGATCCAGGAGGGTCACCATGCCCCAAGTCAGACCGACCCGACATTCCAGGAGGCTTAGAAGAGGCCCCAACGCTGTCCGAAGCTCCAGATGCTTGTCAAAAGTCCTGGCAATATCAAAGAGTAGTTCCAGTTCCATCCGTTCCCACTCGGCGGAAAAGATCTTCTCTCCCATTCCGTCGGCGCCGGTATCTTCATTCAGGGGTTTCATGCGGCTATATTGCTACATTTTTGTAGGATTTACAAGATCGGATGAGGTGAGCGTTGCTTGGAAACTTCAGTTTCCGGATAGGTCGTTATTGGTATATCCAGTCCAGTCGCCAGGAAGCCGTGGTTCCTCCCAGGATATGCGCCAGAACGGGCAGCGTTTCTTCCAGAGCCGCCTTCAGTGTCCAGGGAGGATTGATAATGACAAGCCCGCTGCCGTACATACCCCTTTCCTGGGGAAGGGTAGTGCGGAGTTCTACCTGGCAACGGTTTCCCCAGTAAAGTTCCCTAAGCTCCGTTCCCACCGCCGAGGTATATTCCACGCCGCTCAAAAGAGGATACCAGGCGATGTAGAGTCCGGTGGGAAAACGCCTGAGCCCTTCTTCCAAAGCCCGGCGCAGAGCGCGGTAATCGTCCTTGATTTCGTAGGGAGGATCAATGAAAATACATCCCCGCCTCGAAGGAGGCGGCAGCAGCGCCTTGAGCGCGGAGAAACCATCTTCCCGCCTGAGCGAGACGCGGCGATCCCCTCCGATGTTTTGCTCTAAGAGGGCAAAGTCCGCCGGGTGGAGTTCATAGCAAAAAAGCCGGTCTCCGGATCGCAGCAGCGCCCGGATGAGGGCAGGGGAACCCGGATATTCTCCTTCTCCGCGCCTGATTTCCCGGAGCAGACTGAGGTAGCGAGCCGCCAATGGGGGGAGCTCTTTGCTCCCGGCGAGACGTTCTATACCGGTTTTCCATTCCCGGTTTTGGGCGGCGTATCCTTCGGTAAGGATGTAGTACCCCGCCCCGGCATGGGTATCAATACAGAGGTAGGGCGTTTCTTTTTGTCCCAGATACTCCACGCAAAAGACGAGGATGATATGTTTAAGTACATCCGCCGGGTTTCCCGCATGAAAGGCGTGGCGGTAGCTGAGCATGGGATAATCATACCCCATCTTTCCACACGCTTCCAGAAGTACGCCGGTCTATGGCGCAAAAGCCCACAGCCTCGACCGGCTTGAGTCCGGGGTAGCCTTTGCTTAGTTCTTGCTTACCGATACCGTGATAGGGTCTTCTCCCCAGTTTTTCCATCTGGATTTTACCGCGAACAGGTTTGAATCCACCGTACCTTTAGGAATGCCAAGAACCTCCGCTACCAAGCGGTTACTGGCGTCAGGCCGGATTTTGCGGAGCCGTTTCCGGAGGGCCGCAAGTCGCAGCTTGGATTTTTCCCAAAGCTGCTTCAGTTTGATATACCGGGTCGAGCCGGGAAGCGTGGTACTTATCCGCCTTTCAAGGGTCATCCGGCGGTAGTACTGAGTGAAGATGCGCTCCCTCAGTTTCTGAATTTCCACATTTCGGTCTACCTGGCTCTGCCGCAGGGAATCGATCAGGCGGTTCAGGGTTTCCTTTGACATTCCAAGAGCGGGCGCTGCCCGAGAAATGAAATTATCCGATACATACCGGTAAGATTTGAGCAGTAAAATCAGTGTTTGCTTGGGGTTGGATACGGGTTTGAAGGGCCGCGTTTCCAAATATTCCGGTTCAGGATTGTGAACTTCTAATTCGGTACTTTGGAGATCCCAATAACTGTTTTCGATGACTTGGTGTTCCCGCTCAATAGCCAGATATTCCCTCGACGACCAATGGATCATGGATCTGACATAGGCGTCAAAAGAAGCGCCGGTGTAGCTGTACCTATCGATGGTTCGACTCAACCGTGGATAAAGCCAGCACAGGTAGTCGATACATTCATCCCGATCCCAGCCGCGAAGGTCAAAGCGCTGATAGTTGTCCAGGATATACGTGAAAATACGTCCTTCAAGATCCTTTTTTTCTAAATTGCCTTGTTGGTACTTTTCAAAATACGAATCAAGGGACATTTCGTCTTGCATAATAAGACTCCTTCAGTTGTTATATTTGAATAAAGCGGTAAATATACGTTTTTGCATAGATAAATATGACAAATGTCATATAATTTTTTTGTTAATGAACCGGGAACCTCAATCGGCGGCGCGCCGCCGGCTGATAGCGGAAGCCCTGGGGCTTTTTTCCTGGCCCGGTGAATACCCTAAAATCATGGAAAAGAGAGATATAAAAGAAAAAATTCGTTCCCTGGCCCTGGACGCTGGTTTTGTCCGGGCGCGGTTTCTCGCCCCCCTTGAGTCTGGTCAGGCGGCCCTGCCGGAACCGTACCAAACCCGGGCCCCATCCCTGCTCACCGCAGCCCTGGTCTACGGGAACTGTTTCGAGGAGCCGCCGGAGGGAGAAAAGGGGGAGATCCCCCCGGAGCGGCGGGCATGGATCGCCCCTTTTGCCCAGCGGAACTACTACCGGGAGGCGGTCAAACGGCTCCAGGGCCTTTCCAGGGAATTCCGCGCTTGTTTTGGCGGGAAAAAGGCTGATTTCAGAATTCTCTGCAACTCCCCCGCGCCGGAAAAGCCCCCGGCCCTGGCTTCGGGCCTAGGCGCGCCGGGACGGAACGGTCTGGTTCTCTGCCGGGAGGCGGGGTCTCTCTTTGTCATCGCCGCTATGACCTTGCCTTACGAATTGGAGGGGGATAGGCCGGAGGAGGCCGGGGACTTCCCTCTCTGTTCAGGCTGCGGCGGAGAAAATCCCCCCTGCGCGGCGGCTTGTCCCGTCGGGGCCCTCCGGGGAGACGGGAAGCTGAACCGTGGTCGCTGTATCCAGTGGTACGCCTCCGGGCATGGCGGAGAGGTACCGGCGGAAACGGCCCGGCATTGGGGGCGGCGGCTCTATGGCTGTACGGCCTGTCAGGACGCTTGCCCCTGGAACCGGCGGCCTATCCGGGGGGTGGAAAGCGCCGAAGGCTTCCTGCCGCCTTTTTTTGATGCGGAAAAGCTCTTGTCCCTAGACGATGATGAGCTCAAGGCCCTCTTTCGGGGAAGCGCCCTGGGCTTTTCCTGGCTTGGCCCGGACGCCATACGCCGCAACGCGGGGCTGGTTTTGGGGGAAATATAGGGCCTTTTTCAGCCCTCTTGCGGAAAACGCTGTCGCCGGGAGACGGTTATTCCGCGGCGGGGAACACTTCTTTCAATGGTATGACGCAGCCGGGGAGGATCGACACGCTTGCTTCGTCGGTTTCGTCGTATACCCAAGTAACGTAGTTTCCGCCGCTAAGCAGATGGACGGACACCGAGCGGGTTTCGGGATCGACGATCCAGTATTCCCGCACCCCCGCCTTCTGATAGAGGCGGAATTTGACGATACGGTCGCGCCGGACGGAAGAAGGGGAAAGTATCTCCACCACCATATCCGGCGCGCCGTTGCAGCCCCGCTTGTCGATCTTGCCTGTATCGCAGATCACCACAATATCCGGTTCCACGTAGGTATCGTCGGAATAGTCTTTTTGGGGAAACAGCCGGACCCCAAAAGGCGCGGCATAAGCCGTACATTTTTTCCCTTTGAGAAAATTACAGAGCAAGACAAATATTTCCCTGCTGATATCCTGATGCGCGGTATCCGGCGCGGACATCATAAACAATTCCCCGCCGATAATTTCGGCCCTGATCTCTTCGTCCCATTCAAGGACATCGGCGCAGGTGTAATAGGATTCTTCTTTATAAGCGGCAAGCATATTCAAACCTCTTCGTAGTAAGTATGCCGGGGATTAGTAGTCTTCGTCTATCACGGCGCAGATCCGGGAAACGCTGTCGGCCAGCATGGTTTTTAGTCTTTGTTTCTGTTCTTTGCCCAGGGCGGGGAAAGCGCCGGCTTCCGGGGCCGTGTCGTCGTAAAAGAGCCGGTAGGGGGCGACCTTCAAGGCCCCGGCGATCCGTTCAATGTACGCCACCGACGGAAAACGGCGGCCATTCTCGATTTGCCCGATGTAATGAGGATCGGTATCACAGAGTTCCGCCAGTTTTTCCTGGGTAAATTCCGCCTCTTTTCGGTACTTTTTCATATTGACCATAAAAACCTGCTGAAGCGCCATAAACCTATTCTAATAGCTCCTTTTTGCCCCATAACAGTAACTTGACGCTCCTACTTGTTGATGATAATGTGAGCCATTAGCATATTTTTACGAAAAAATACAGGAGCGTATTGCATGTATTTTGGAATTCCGGTATGAACTTTAACTCTTGGCAGTTTTTGGCCTTCTTCCCCCTGGCCGCCCTGGGCTATTTCGCCCTGACCATGCGCCTCGGGCCGCGCCGTCCGGCCCTGGCCAACGCCGTCTCTCAGGTTTTCCTGCTGGCGGCATCCCTCTTCTTCTACGGCTGCTGGAAACCGGCATATCTGGGCCTGATCCTGCTCTCCGTGGCGGTTACCTGGGTATCGGGTTTGCTGATGGAAGGCCGCCCGCCCGCGAAGAAGCGGTTCGTCCTGGCCGCGTCCCTGGTCATCAACCTGGGGATACTCTTTTTCTTCAAGTATTACGGCCTCTTTGCGGATACCGCCGCGCTCCTCAGCGGCCTCCGGTTTCCGGCCTTCAACGCGCTGCTGCCGGTGGGGATTTCCTTCTATACTTTTCAGGCCCTGGGCTATTCGATTGACGTGTACCAGGGCCATGTACAGGCGGAGCGGAACCCCATCACCTACGCCCTGTTCGTCACGTTCTTCCCCCAGCTCGTGGCGGGCCCCATCGAGCGGACGGGGAAGCTCCTGCCCCAGTTCAAGGCCGGCGTCAGCCGCAACCATACTTTTGACTACGACCGGGTAACGTCCGGTCTCAAGCTTGCCGCCTGGGGGATGTTCAAGAAGGTGGTGATCGCGGATCGGCTGGCGATCTATGTGGACGCGGTCTTCGGCGGCCCGGCGGCCTACCCCGCCGCATCCCTGGCCCTGGCGGTGTTTTTCTTTACCTTCCAGATCTACTGCGACTTTTCCGGTTATTCGGACATTGCCATCGGCTGCGCCCGGGTTCTGGGCTTCGATCTGATGACCAACTTCCGGCGGCCCTACTTTTCCCGGTCTGTCGCGGAGTTCTGGCGGCGCTGGCACATCTCCCTTTCAACCTGGCTCAAGGACTATGTGTACATCCC
>JAIRPG010000134.1 GCA_031257105.1 Treponema sp. | reverse complement strand
TAGGTTATCCGGTTTTTGAACCGGACGATATTGTGTGAGTCGAAATGACCCACAGAGAGTATAAAAACCCTCTTTATCTTAATTGTAAACCACGATTTCCCGCTTGTCAAACGTTTTTTATTCTTTTACCGCGCCGATAGTCAGACCCGTAATAAAGTAGCGCTGAAAGAAGGGGTACACGCAGGTAATGGGAACTACCACCAGCACCACAATCGCCATGCGGGCCCCTTCCTTGGGAAGCTTCAAGGCCATCTCCAGGGCGCTGACTCCGGAAACGGACAGGTTTTCCGTCAGCTTCTGGATGTCCCGCAGGTACTTATAGAGCAGGGCTTGCAGGGTGTACAGATCCTGGCGGCCAATGTAGAGGAAGGGGGTGAACCAGTCGTTCCACAGGCCGAAGCTGGCGAAAAGGCCGATGGTGGCGATCAGGGGCAGGGACACGGGCATGATCAGCCGGAAGAAAATCGTAAACTGGCTCGCCCCGTCCATCTTAGCGGAATCCACAATGGCGTCGGGCACGTTGGAACGGAAAAACGTGCGGCAAATGATGCAGTTAAACGTGCCCATGGCCCCGGGTACAAAGAGTATCCAGAGGGTGTTGTGGAAATGGAGAAACTGGGTGTTGATAAAATAGCTGGCCACCATGCCGCCGCCGAAGACCATGGGCAGAAACATGAGCCAGGAGTAGAACTTGTGCAGCCGGTACTCGTAACGGGAAAGCACGTATCCCATGGTGGTAGTTAAGAATATCGACAGGGCGGTTCCCGCGGCGGTAACAAGCACGGAATTGAAAAGGCTGTTGAGGATTTCAGAGCCCTTCATAAAGATAAACGTGTAGGCTTTCAGGGATACCTGCTTGGGAATAAGGCTGTAGCCGTGAAGCTGGATAAAATTTTCATCAGATACCGAGATGGAGATAATGAGGAGTACCGGAATAATGCAGCTCGCCGCGAAGATAAACAGCAAAAAGTGAAAAAAAACGTTGGTAAGGGGGCGTATCTGGGTAAATTCCGCAATATAGCTCTTGTTCCTTCCCCATGCCTTAACATGCCGTATTTTTTGCCGTTCCATAATCCCTCCTAGATCATTGCCGATTCACGGTCAACTTTTCTGACAATCGCGTTTGCCGTAAGTACCAGGGCGGTACCCAGGACGGAAAAGACCAGCCCCGCCGCCGAAGACACGCCGATAGGAACATCCTTGAGCATCTGGTAGAGCAGGACGCTGGTCGTCATGGTTACGGGGAAGAGCGAGGGCGTTTCCCTGGTTACCACGTAGAAGAGGCCGAAGTCCGAGCCGAGCAGCCCCCCGATAGACATGATGAGCATCAGGATGATGATCCGTTTGATGAGGGGCAGGGTGATGTACCAAATCTGCTGCCGTTTTGTCGCCCCGTCAATGATGGCCGCGTCGTAGACCGATTTGTCCAGGGATGTGATAGCCGCCAGGTACACGACGGAACCAAAGCCAACCCCCTTCCATTGGGCCAGAAGCACCAGAAAGGGAGGCCAAAACGTTACATTCGCGTAAAAATTGACCGCTTCGTATCCCAGGTATTCCCGCGCTTGATTGACGATGCCAAGCTGCATACTTAAAAAAGACCAGACCAGCGCGGCCACAATGACCCAGGAGAGGAAATTGGGCAAAAACATGATGGTCTGATACACCTTGGCGGCGAAACGCTGGCGCAGTTCCGATATGATCAGCGCCAGGCCCACGGGAAAGATCATGCCGCAGGCGAGGAAAAAGATATTGTAGAGTACGGTGCGGCCTACAATGCCCGGCAGGTCGGGCCGGGAAAAGAGAATCTTAAAGTTATCCAGTCCGGCCCAGGCGCTCCTCAAGAGGTTCCCGGTAAAATTCGAGCCGGGAAAAACCCGAAACGTCTTAAAGGCAACGATGATGCCAAAAATAGGCATGAACCAAAAGATAAAAAGATGAAGCAGCCCTGGCAGGGACAGGATCAAGAGCTGGGTATCATCCCTTTTCCATTTTTGTTTTTTAAGAGGTTGCTGTTGAGGCGCAATGTCCGCCATAGGCCGCTCCTTTTTTATTTGTTGTTTTCCGCTCTCCAGGCGGCCATTTGACGGTTCGCCTCGTCCAGAATCCTCCCCATACCTGCGGCGTTCATTTCCCCGCCTATTTGGTCATGGATCTTTTGAGGATCGTCGTAGGAACCGCCCCAGACATCGTAGCGGTACTTCTCCCATACCGCCCGTACCGCGTTCACTTCGGCGGCGACTGGGGATGCGTCCAGGGTAAAGCCCATGGCCGGAGAAACCCTCGCCCGGGCATTCTGCTCGGCGATCTGGGCGTAACGGTCGGGATCGCTGTCCATAGCGGAGAGTACATTGATGGGGCCGCCGGCGGTATCGACAAACCACGCGCCGGAATTCCAGGCGGCAAGCGGCCAGGGCGTATCGGGATTCTGCCGTACGACGCCGCCCTGTTGACCGGAAGGCCGTTTAACATAGGTAAAGTGTTTACCTTCAATGCCGTAGCAGATCATGTCCCGAAAGAGCGGGTCGGTGCCGAGGAGTTCCATGATCTTAAGGGCTTCTTCCTGGTGTTTGGAATTGACGCCGATAGAGGTCATTGCGCCCCGGACGGTATTGGTGTAGATGAGGGGGCCATCGGCCCGTTCAACCGGGTAGATACCGTATTCGTTGTTATTCCAGCCCGCCCAAATAGGCGCCGCGCCTTTCCAGCCGGATCCGTATTCAAGCACCGCGGGCCGTACCGCGTTGGAATTGGTCGCCTGATCCGGGGCGAAGTAGCCCGCCTTGTGCCATGCGTTTACCCGCCGGATCGTCTCTACCGGAACCAGGCCGTCAAGGTTGAACACAAACTTCAACTGGGGATCGTCCCACCGGAATTCCACGCCGGGAATATCCTGCGCGCCGGAATCCCAGAGCGGGGCGTCCGGTTGGCTGAACGTCTTGCCCCGGCTGACCGAAGCGGGATAGAACCGGGCGCCTTCGCCGTCTTTTATGGTTTTGAAAATCTTCTCGTACCCATCCAAGCTCTGATCCTGGATAGCATCTTGAAGGTTATACTTGTCGATATACCCCTTATCCCAGAGGATAAATTCCGTGCGGGCTATATCTTTGTAAATCGGAATGGCGGTAATTTTTCCCTTGTAGGTTCCCCCCGACCAAACGACTTCGGGCATGGACTTCCACAGCGCGGGAGTTACCGTTTTTACCGCCTCGGTCATATCCCACAACGCGCCTAATTCAGCCCACCTGAGGTACTCGCCCCCGGAGGTGTGCAGCAGATCCATCGGCTCGCCGATCTGGATAAGGGAGTTTATCCCCCCTTCCGGGGCCACGGCAAAATCAATGCCCACGCCGATCTTATCTTCCGCGTACTTAGAGACGATTTTCATGTCCTCCGCGATGGCGGCGGGGTTGTCAAGGATGCCGTACCACTTAACCCGGTATAATTCCGCCGCTTGTTTGTTTCCAGCCGGGGAACATCCCAAGACCGCCGCGCAGAGCAGGACAACAGCCCTTTTCATAATTCTTTCCATATTCACTCCTCTTTCATAAACGCTTACAAAACGCGGCAGTATCGCCGCTTGCGTTTATACAGCATACACCCGGCGGGTATATTTTGTCAAAAACAGCCCGGTAACGTTTTTATCCATTTATTTGTATATTATACTTAGAAAATATGAAAACGCTTTTTAACCGGGATAACCCTGAATCGTTTGAAAAACACCTGGCATCCAGTGAAAAGGATGAGATCCTGGGCATGGTTTGCACCGGCGCGGGTTATATGGAAGTAGGGCCGGGTACTCCGCCTGCCCACGAAGTCCGTCCCATCCCGCCGGAGAGAACATCCCGGGAATTTCTGATAGTGTATATCTGCAAAGGGAGCGGCGCATTTACAACGGAGGGCGCCGCCTATACCAGCCTGCCGGGGTCTCTCCTGTTCATCTATCCCGGTATGCGGTACCAATACCGGCCTGACGCCGGCATCGGCTGCGCCGCGTATTGGGTAAGCTTTAAAGGCGGGTTCTTCACCAAACTATTGGAAAACAAGCTGCTTTCGAGCGAGCATATCTTTCTGGAAATCGGTATAAGGGTCACTATTACCGCTCTTTTCAACCAGATCATCGAAGAAGTCCAGACGGAACAGCCGCTCTATCAGGTAAAGATATGTTCAAGCATCCTCGCGCTTATCGCGGAGATAATGGCCTTCCCTCAGCGGGAAAACCACCTGAACCCCCGAAAAAAGATCGTGGAAGAGGCCAAATACCTTATTTCTTTGAGCCTGCATAAAAAAAAGATGAGTATCGGCGGCGTCGCCAAGAAAATCGGCGTCAGCGGATCCAAGTTAAACGAACTATTTAAAGTGGTCACGGCAATGACGCCGTATCAATATGGCCTCCAGTTGAAAATCGATGAAGCGAAGCTCTTACTGGAAAATGGGAACCAGTCGCTTAGGGATATTTCCCGAGCGCTTGGGTTCCGCGACCAAGGCCATTTTTCCAAGCTGTTCAAACAAAAAACCGGCGTAACTCCGTTTGAATGGCGGGAAATGCTCACCCGCTCCCCCTCCCGCCGCCCGGAAGAGTACCCGGCGGTTCCCCTGCGATATTTATTTATAAGGTGAATTAAAAGACATCTCTTGACATTTACTACGGTATAATGTCATGCTTTGCAAATAATCGGTAAACCGGCGCATAAGGAGCGGTAATGACAGGGGATGATATTCTCACAATAGAAGAAGTGGCAAAATACCTGAGGGTCTCGGAGCGGACGGTATACGATTGGGCTCAAAAAGGAGAGATTCCATCGGGAAAGATCGGAACCGTCTGGCGTTTTAAGAAGATCGATATAGAAAACTGGGTGAATGACCGGCTTGCCGTGAATAAATTGGAACCTCAATTCGGGGTAATGCAATTTGAGACGGTTATTTCCCCCGACCGGATCATTTTCCTTGATTATACCCTCAAACGGGATGCGCTGATAGCTTTGGCGGATAATCTGGCTAAGGCTCCCCAAGTGAAGAACCGGCAGGAGTTGATCCATGAAATCCTCAAACGGGACGAACTGATGAGTACGGCTATTGGCCGAGGGATAGCTATTCCCCATATACGGCTGGCGTCGGTAACGGATCTGGTGGTTTCGGTGGGTATCAGCCGGAACGATATTACCGATTTTCAGACCCTGGATGATGAGCCGGTCAGACTCCTCTTTATGATTGCCGCCGCTTATAACCAGCACGCCTACTACCTGCAAACCCTTTCTTTCTTTAGCGCCAAACTCAAAAACCATGAACTTCGCGCATCCCTGATAAAAGCCGCCTCTCCCCAGGATGCATATACCCTGCTCCTGGACAAGCGGTAAGCTCCCTCCGCAACGTGAACCGAATCAAGGTACTTTTTGAAAACGATTGCTGTATTGTTCTGGACAAACCGGCGGGGCTTGCCGTCCAGGGGGGCAAAGGAATCGAGAACTCCCTGGATTCCATTCTGGCGCGGGAATTTTCTCCCCGCCCCCTGCTCGTACACCGCCTGGATAGGGATACCTCAGGGTGCATCCTCGCGGCGAAAGGCCGGGAAGCTGCGGCGCGCTTCTCCCGGCTCTTTTCGGGCGAGCGGCAAGCGGTTAAGCGCTACCTCGCTGTCTGCGCGGGCCGTCCTGAACCTGCGGACGGTTCCATCACCCTGGAACTGGATGTCCGGGGAACGCTCAAGGCTTCAGAAACCGTATACCGGCTTTTAGAAGCTGGAGACGGCTTTTCCCTCCTGGAACTGGAACTGGGCACAGGCAGGATGCACCAGATCCGCCGCCACCTCGCCCGCATCGGCTGCCCCATACTCGGAGATGATAAGTACGGCGACTTTGCCCTGAACCGGAAGCTCCGCAAAACCAGGGGCCTTAAAAAACTCCTCCTCCACGCCTCTCGCCTCATTATTCCAGAAGAAGCCGCCGGATTCCCTCTGGACATAACCGCCCCGCCGCCGGATTATTTTTTAGAAGCATTAGGCATGGCCGGAATTTAACTTAAGGCCGCAGACCGGGTACGTCCCAGGCGGGGGGAAGCCGGGCGGGTGTGCCCCGGCTGTCCACGGAAGCCCAGGTAACCAGCGCCTCCGCGAGGAGATCTTCCCCCCGGCATATCTCCTGGGCCAGGACGCCGCTTACCGCCCCCTTCTTGACAGGCCGCGTACGGATAGTAAGCGTGTCATCGGTGAAGGCGGGGCGCTTGTAGTCGATCTCAACACGGGCAACATAGACGCCGAACCCCGCCTTGATCAGAGCGGGATAGTCAAAACCAACGCCCTTGAGGAATTCATAGCGGGCGAATTCCAGGTAGTTGAGGTAATGCGCGTTGTTTACATGACCGTAGCTGTCACATTCATAGGTGCGTACCGTTAGGGAACATTCACATATCATAATTTACCCCCTTAGTGTCTATCCATAATGTAGAGCCTGTTGCAAAACCCGGTTGGTTTTGCACAGGCTCTTGCAGTTTTTCGCCCTACGGGCTACAAAGCTGCGGTTTTCAAGCGGTTGCTGTTGCAAAACTTCAGTTTTGCAACAGCCTCTGTAGACACATTATGGACAGACTACCTTAAAAAACGCATTTTCGCAGCCGTTAGGCGAGAAAATGTATCGGACTAAAGTCCGCAGTCTGTCCACAACTCAAGGCGTACCCTCAGAAACCCAAGACCGGTTCCCGGCGTACACGCCGGGCGACACATCCCCGGTGTATCAGAAACCGTCCACCTGAGGCGGTAAAAACAAAAAGAGCGGCTTGACAAAAATGTTAGTATAGGCTACCTTTGTGAACAATCAGCGGTCAGCGGTCAGCGGTCACTCATAATAGAGCTGTTCTGAAACCAACCGGGTTTTGGAACACGTCTAATGTCTTTGACCGGAAACCTTCAAGGAGATAAAAATTGCCTCGAAAGTTAGTATTGTCTACTATATTATGCGCCCTTCACCTTGCGGCGGGAGCGCGGGCCTACGCCGACGCCGGCCCCTGGGAGGAGGCGGAGCGGGAAATGCGCCTCGTATTGAGCGAAGCCTACTATTGTTTTATAGCCGGGGATATTGAGGGGGCCAAGGACTATGTGAACCAGGCGTATACCCAGCGCTACCGGGGAGCCTTTGAACGCGAGGTGCAATCCCGTATTTCCGAAGCCCGGGCGCGGAACATCGATGAATGGTTTGTTTACGTGATAAGCGCCCTCGGTGAAGGCAAGTCCCAGGCGGAGATGCGGGAGGACTTTAACGATCTAAACCACCTGCTTAACGTTACCGCCCGGCGGCTGGACGGTCACGAGGAGCCTTCCGCCGGGGAGAAGAACTGGACCAAGATCGCCGCCGAGATGGCGGCGGTGTTTGACCAGGCGTACAAAGCCTACCAGACCGGAGACGCCAAGGCCGCCAAAGAGCAGGTGGACACGGCGTATTTTCAATATTACGAAAAGCTCGGGTTTGAAAAAATCGTGATGGCCCGGATTTCCGGAGAGCGGGCCAGCGCCGTGGAATACCAGTTCAGCGCCGTCAAAAAAGACATGACCAAGGGAGCGCCCGCGGACGCGGTAAAGAAAAGCCTGGATACCCTTTCAACATACCTTGCCGAAGACGCCGCCGCGCTGGACAAATCCGGCGACAGCCCCTGGGGGGCGTTTCTGGGTTCCCTCGTCATCATCCTGCGGGAAGGCTTCGAGGCGATCCTCATCGTGGGGGCCATCATCGCGTACCTGCTGAAACGGGGGGACAAGAAAAACGTCCGCGCTGTGTACTGGGGCTGCCTGATCGCCCTGGGCCTCAGCGTCCTGCTGGCGTGGCTCCTCAACGCGGTCATCTCCTCCGTACAGGGGCAGGGGCAGGAGATCATCGAAGGGGTAACGATGCTTATCGCCGTGGCGGTGCTGTTCTATGTGAGCAACTGGATGATTTCCAAGGCCGAAGCGGACGCCTGGGCGGGCTACATCAAGGGGAAGGTGGAAAGCTCTCTCTCCAAAGGCAGCGCCTTTTCCCTTACCTTCGCCGCATTCCTCGCGGTGTTCCGGGAAGGGGCGGAGACCATCCTGTTCTACCAGGCGCTGCTGGCGGGGAACAGTTCCCGGGTGGACATGATCTGGCTGGGGCTGGCGGTGGGCGCGGCGGCGCTGGTGGTGGTATACGCGGCGATCCGGCTGTTGAGCGTCAAACTGCCGCTCAAACCGTTCTTTATGGGAACCAGCGTCCTACTTTTTGTGATGTGCATCGCCTTTACCGGTTCGGGATTCAAGGAACTGCAGGAGGGAAATATTGTTCCCGTTACCATGCTGCCCTTCAAGTTCATCACCGTGGACATTCTGGGGATATACCCCACCCTGCAAACCTTGATCCCCCAGATCATTCTGCTGGCGGTTACCATCGCGGTCTCCGTCATCCAGATTCGCCGGGGGAAGCGCCTTGCGGCTAACGCGCCGATTGCACAAAACCCCGGAGCATGATACCGTCGCATATATGTTTTGGGCTTCAGCGAGGAAGGGACTTTGCTATACGGCGGCGGCGTATTTGTCGCTTGCCGTTATAGGGACATTAGCGTTTATGTCCTGCGATACCCCTTGTTTTGGAGACCTCGCGGGAGAAAACGTGGCTCAATGTGTGTTTATAACCTCCCTGGCCCACCCCGTAGAATGTCTGGCAATTAATACGACCAAGGACAGCTCGTTCTCCCCGCCGCGTCAATGCCTGTCGTGTATAGTACTGCCGGCAGATTTTTTTGCCGCCGGCTCAGGTTCGCTCTGGAGGGACGCCGAAATTATTGCCGGTACTGCGGCGCATGACAAAAAAAGCGTTATTCTTTTAAAACTCCGAATTTGATCCTTATCATCGGGCTTGTTCTATAACCGGAATCTTCGGTTCGCTATTGGACAACGCCGTTCTCTTCTTTTATCCCTGATTTTCTACGAAAAACCGCGCTCCGCAGGTTTAACCTGCACACCAACAGGAGGTATATAAAACATGTTATTATCCGATATTTTTGATCTGCGGTCGATAAAACCGAATCTTGAAAGCTCGTCTAAAATAGATGCTTTTAAGGAACTTGTTGAAAGCATCGCGGTAATTCATCCCGAATTAGACCGGGAGACCATGCTTGCGGCAATACAGGGCCGGGAACAGAAACTGAACACGTCTGTCGCTTCGGGCGTTGCGGTTCCCCACGGGTATTATCCGGGAACCGGCGGTATTTTCGGCGCTTTGGGCATTTCTCCGGCAGGTATTGAATACGATGCGCCTGATCATAACCCGGTACATTGTCTTTTTTTGCTCATCATGGGCGAATTGTCCCGCGAACAGCATTTGCGCGTCCTCAACCGGGTTGCGGATCTGATTAATTCCGGCGGTCAGGAACTGCTGCGGAAAGCTCAGACTCCGGAAGCTATTCACGATGTTTTGTCTCATGTTCATTAAAAAGTCTAACCGCTTGACATACTTGTTATACACTGCTAACATGAAGGCAATGTTAGTTTTATGAAACTAATATTGTAAACCAACCTGGCCCGGAGGGCCGGGAATTTTTTCAGGAGGAAGTACCATGAACATCAGGAAACTGTTGGTACTCATGTTAATCGGATTCTGCGCCGCCGGGGCCTTTGCCGGTGGAACGCAGCAGCAGGGAAGCAGGCCGGCCAGTACGGTGAACCCCGGCGAGGAGGCGGGCTTTACGGAATATCCCCTGGGGGATGACCGGGAGCTTGGGCCTCTCAACGTGGCGGGGGTGTATTTCCAGGCGGTGGACATGGTTCCCGCGTCGGCGGGGCTTCCCGCTTCCCAGGCGGACATTCACCTGGAAGCGGACATTTCCGCGCTGGAAAACGATCTGGGCTACGGCGTGGGGGACTTTGTTCCCAACCTGACGGTGCGCTACGAGATTTCCCAGGCCGACGGATGGAAGAGCGAGGGAACCTTTATGCCCATGAACGCCAGCGACGGCCCCCATTACGGGGCTAATGTGAAGCTGAACGGCATCGGGGAATACAAGGTGCGCTTCCTGATTCAGAATCCCGAAGCTCAGGGCTATGTGCTCCATGTGGATCAGACCACCGGCGTCCCGGGCAGGTTCTGGGGCCAGCCGTTAGTCGCCGAATGGGACTTTACCTTCGCCGGGCCGGCCTGGTAAAAGGAGGGGGCCGCCGCATGATCCGCTATTGTATAATGGTAATTGAAAATTCCTTAATAACGGTCATACCGGCGGCTTTTGTTTTCGCGGCGGTCTTGCGTTTAGGAGATCGGCAGCGCAAAAAGCTTTTCATTATTTGCTGCGCCGCCGGAAGTTTCGCGGCGCTGGTCTTCTCGGTACTCAGGCGGACTACCGCTATTAACCGAGGCATGGTGAATACCGTGGTTTTGTCAATTGCCCTGGTCACCGGGATTGCCTTTCTCGTCTGTCATTGGTTAAAAAAAAGCAAAGCCGTCCAAAAAGGGGCGTTGTATTCTGGGGCGCTCCTTGCCGGAGCTTTGTTTTTTTACGCGCTGCCCCCATTGTTTCTCCTTCCCTCTGATTTTGTCATGGCGGGACAGAGCGTTTTTAGTACCGAGTTCCTGGTTAATTTAACCGGGGCGCTTGCGGGACTAGCAATAGTTCTATTCGCAGGATATATGATTTTTCACGCGGGAACGCAAACAGCGCGTGCTCATAACAAGGATACCGCCGAAATATGGTTTAATCTTTGTTTGAACGCCGTATTCGTTTTCAATATGGTAAATCAGGCCACTAATGTGATTCAGTTCCTCATGGCCCGGCGGATCATTCCCCTTAACCGGGGGATGTTCAGGGTTATCATGCTGGTTATGAACAACCAGCGCTTTTTTATTTTCATGGAAATCGGTATTGCCGCCATTCTCCCCCTTGTCCTGCTGTTACAGGCATCCTTCCCCACGGCATTGTCCTCTGCGAAAGATTCTGCCGAACCCCCGCCCAACCCTGCCGTGATAAGAAAACAAAAAGCCTTTGTCCGCCGCAGCCGCCGGAGAAACATGGCGGCAGTCGCGCTGCTCGGTTTCTCGGTCTTCGCGCTGACCGGCCTGAAAGCCTGGAATGATCGGGCGGTGGTTCTTTCCCCGGCGGAACCTTTTACCCTGGCGGGGGAGGAAATCGTCATTCCTGTTACGCAAATAGAAGACGGCCATCTGCACCGTTTTGCCTGGAACGCTCTGGACAATACCGAAGTCAGGTTCATCGTGGTCAAAAAAAGCGTCTCCGCCTGGGGCGTCGGGCTTGACGCCTGCGACATCTGCGGCAATACCGGCTACTACGAGCGCCGGGACGGAATCGTCTGCCGCCTCTGCGATGTAGTGATGAACAAATCTACCATCGGCTTCAAGGGTGGCTGTAATCCGGTTCCGCTGGCCTACACGGTGCGGGACGGGGCTATGGTGATACGGTTACGCGATCTGGAACAGGAAATAGGGCGATTCAAGTAAAAATTACGCGCCATAACCAGTCGAGCCTCTGCAAAACGCGGTTAGTTTTTCAACAGCCTCAAGTCTACTTGACATTCCTTCCCCAAGTTTCCTAGTATTAAAAAAATACAAGGAGAATGACGTGGGAATAAGTATATTCTGGGATAATTCAAATGTTTGTTTGGTTGGCCGTAACGTGTGTTCACAGAGAGAGAGCGGCCACGAATATGAATTTAGAATTCATTTCAAGAATTTAATTCAATTTGTCGCGGATAATAGGCATGTTGATTATGCTTTTGCGGCTGGTTCAGTACCTCCTCCAAATGATGATGTTTGGTCATGGTTTCATAACAAGCGAGGGAAAAGATGGGAAAACATTTGAACAAAACAATAGCGCCTGTTGTAGTGACAATATGCCTTATTGCCTATTATAGTATTTATATAATGATAATATTGAAATTAAATATTCCCAATATTATTAAAATAACGTTTTTAATTGTATCAATAATAATAACCATAACAATTATTATGGTTTTAATTGAAAGGATCAAAGAAATTAAAGGGGGCGAGGAAGATGATCTTGGTAAATACTGATTACATTACCGGGAAGGAATTGGAAACCATTGGACTTGTAAAGGGAAGCACAATACAGTCAAAAAATTTGGGTAAGGATATAACTCAGGCAATAAAATCATTATTAGGCGGTGAATTAAAAGCCTATAATGAAATGATGAATGAGGCAAGGGCATTGGCTACCAAAAGGATGGTGGAAGAAGCGGAAAAACTGGGGGCTGACGGAATTGTAAATATAAGGTATGCCTCATCGTCCATAATGCAGAATGCCGCGGAGGTAATAGCCTATGGAACGGCAGTAAAATTCAATTAAATTTCCCTATGATTAAAAAGGAGTAAGGAAAAATGAAAACAATAGATGAATATATTGAAACATTTGAACCTGAAATTCAAAAGACATTAGAGGAAATACGGAATTTCATTAAAGCCGAAGTTCCGGAAGCAACTGAAAAAATATCATACGGAATGCCTACATTTTACCTGAATGGTAATTTGGTTCATTTTGCGGCATTTAAGGATCATTATGGTTTTTTCCCAACCCCATCTGGAATTGACGCATTTGAAAAAGAACTTGCCCCGTATCGCAGTGGAAAAGGGACATTGCGTTTTCCAATTGGTAAACCTATCCCATGGGAGATAATTAAAAAGGTTATACAATTTAGAAAAAAAGAAAATTTAAATCAATAACCTCGCCAAAGGGCATGGAGGGCCGCATGGATAACATCAAGGATTTCGCCGAGGGAATAGCGGATATAACTGATTCCGCCGTAGATGATTATATTGAGCCGGAGCTTTACGACCGGTATAACGTTAAACGGGGCCTCCGTAACGAAGACGGTTCAGGGGTGCTGGTGGGCCTTACTCGGATCGGGCAAGTGCACGGCTACATTTTCGATGAAGGCGAGAAGGTCTCGGTAGACGGTAAGCTCTACTACCGGGGCATCGATGTAGAGGATTTAGCCGCCGCCGCCGCCGCCGAGGGCCGATTCGGCTTTGAGGAAACGGTATACCTGCTCTTATTCGGCGTACTGCCCACCAGAGCGCAGTTGGACGGATTTTGCGCCCTCATGGGCCGGAACCGGGAGCTTCCCCCAAACTTCGCGGAAGATTCTATTATGAAGGCCCCTTCCCGGGACGTAATGAACAAGCTGGCCCGATCGGTGCTGACCCTCTATTCCTACGATGATGACCCGGAAAATAACTCCCCAGAGAACGTCCTCCGCCAGTGCGTTTCCCTCATTGCCCGGTTTCCTACTATTGCCGCGTATTCCTACATGGCGAAAAGGCACTATTACGATCACGACAGCCTCATCATCCATCTGCCCCCCGGTTCCGGCCAGAGCGCCGAGACTATCCTCTCCCTTATCAGGCCGGATCAGCAGTTCAGCCGGCTGGAGGCGGAAACCCTCGACCTCGCCCTGATCCTCCACGCGGAGCATGGCGGGGGGAACAACTCCACCTTCGCGGTGCATTTGGTGTCTTCCGCCGATACGGACACCTACGCCGCCATTACCGCGGGACTCAGCTCCCTCAAGGGAGCCAAGCACGGAGGGGCCAACGCCAAGGTAATGAGCATGATGGAGGACATCAAGCGGAACGTCAAACATTGGGATGACGATGCGGAAGTAGCGGATTACCTAGAGAAGATCCTCCGGGGAGAGGCTTATGATCGGTCGGGGTTGATCTACGGCCAGGGCCACGCGGTATATACCAAGTCCGATCCCAGAGCGCGGCTCCTGCGGGATAAGGCCGCATCGTTGGCGGCAGCTAAGGGATACGACGATGAGTTCGACCTTTACCGGCGGATTGAGCGCCTAACGCCCCCGGTTTTTAAACAGGTCAAAGGCTCCGGTAAAGAGATCTGCGCCAACGTAGACTTCTATTCCGGCTTTGTCTACCGGATGCTGGATATTCCTGAAGAGTTGTACACCCCTATCTTTGCGGTAAGCCGGGTAGCCGGTTGGTGCGCCCACCGCATGGAAGAGCTTATTTCCGGCGGACGTATCATACGCCCGGCTTACAAATGCGTCCAGCAGCGCCGGGCATATACGCCGATAGGGCGGCGCTGATTTTTAGTCTTCGAGGGGCTGCTTTACGAGCCATTTCTTAATAATGCTATCGAGTCTTTGAGCGTCTACCGGTTTGGGCAGAAAATCCTGGAAGCCGTTTTCGAGGAACATCTGTTCGCTGCCTATCAGCGCATTGGCGGTAAGGGCGATAATGGGGATTGTTTTCAAATACCCGCCGACTTCTTCCCTGATGATACGTACCGCTTCGATACCATCCATTTCCGGCATCAGGTGATCCATAAAGATTGCGTTAAAGGTAATATTTGGGCTTTTGAGGATTTTTATTGCTTGTTCACCGCTCTTGGCCAGCACGACATTCATGCCGTAGGGGCGGAACAGCCCTAAAGCGACTTTAAGATTGGTGTAGACATCATCTACCACCAGCACCGACGCCTTTGGCAGTTGGATAAACGCTTGTTCATCCCGGTTTTTAAGCCGGAAGGCGGGATCGAAGGCGTGTTCCGCCGCGGTTTTTCCCACAGGATCCCCGTTCCCCACGCGCTGGTAGACGGTAACCGTAAAAGTACTGCCTTCTCCATACACGCTCGCCGCTTCTATCCGGCCTTCCATTATTTCCGCCAGAGCTTTGGTAATGGGAAGCCCCAAGCCGGCCCCTTCGATGCCCCGGTTTAGCAGCTCATCGGCCCGGCGGTATTCCTGAAATATGGTATCCAGGTTTTCTTCCTTGATTCCCCGTCCCGTATCTTCCACGATAAAGACGAGGGCGCAGCGTTCCCCTTCCCGCCGGCACCGTACCCGCAGGGTAACGCTTCCCTTATCCGTATACTTAATCCCGTTGGAAAGCAGGTTGTTTAGTATCTGCTTAACGCGCAGTTCATCGCCGATGAGTGTTTTCGGCAGGGCTTCATCGATGTCGGCCTTGAATTCCACCGGTTTAGGGCCAATCCGTACCATATTCACCCTGATACACTCCCCTAGGAGGCCCAAGGAATCGTATTCAACGGGGTTTAATTCAACCCGGCCCGATTCAATTCTAGAAATATCCAGCATCTCGTTAATCAAGGCCAGAAGCGTGGAACCGGAACTGTGAATTTCTTCCATATTTTCCCCTGTTTCTCCCAGCGGCTTCTTACGGAGTTCTATTTCCACCAGTCCAATAATAGCGTTCAAAGGCGTACGAATCTCGTGGCTTATCTTCGCAAGGAATTCGCTCTTTGTCCGCGATGCTCCTTCCGCCCGATGGGTTTGTTTTTCCAATTCACGGGTGCGTTCCCGCACTGTCTCCTCCAGGTTGGCGTTGGTCTGTTCCAGCGCCGTTTTTGCCCGGATAAGCTCGTCAACCAACTCTCCAATCTGACGGGAAAGAATGATTCCCCCCATCCCGGTAAAAATAAAAAGCCCGTACCGGCTTAGAATAAAGGAGTTATGGAAAAACAGCTTGGCAATAACATCAAAGAGGCCGATGGATAACGAAACAAGGCCGCAGACAAGCAGATTACCGGTTACGGTTCCCGTAATGGTCACAAGGGCGATGCGGAAGGGTGAAGCTCGCCTTCCTTCTCCGGCGAGGCGTTTTTTTACCCCTTGAGCGGTTACCAGAAACAGGTAGCCGAAATCAAAAACGACAAGAAAACCCGCCGCCCCGATGGCGCAAAACTGCCAAAGTTTCAGAATATCGGAGCGGAACGCTTGGGAGAAAAAGATTTGGATAAGGCCCAGGAAGGCAAAAAGCCCCCCGTATAGCTTGGTAATCAGGAGGGTTCTGTTGATGACGGCGTTTTCCACAAACGCCGCGACCAACGGCAGCGTCAAAAAAAGCGCGATATATTCCAAACAGGCGCTATAGGCGGTATCGGGGAAGAGCAGGTAAACCACCCGAGTCATGGTGAGAAAATAGATCCCCAGGGCCAGGGAAAAAAGGCTGAAGAACAGGTAGTGCCGGGCATTCCGGCGGTTCAGGAAGAGCGCCAGGTAGTAGGCGCCCATGAAGAGGTACGCTCCGATCTGAACGAGAAACAGGAATTCCTGGTGAGCGGACGCTATCTCGTGATATTCCCCGATATAATACGCATCGGTATACAGAAACCCGGTTATCCGGTCGGTAGGATCCCCCGCAATCCTGATGGTGAGGATATTTTCTCCCTCGGTAAACAGATCCTGACGTACCGGAAAAAAAATATTCCGCTCAAACCGGTGAGAAAGGATACGCCCCTCTGTGTCTCGATACATTTCAGAGCGGATGAGGTTCCCGTTAAGGTATATTTCCCAGTTATCCCCCAGAAAAGAGAGAAAAATTCCGGGCGTTTTATCAAAGGTTCTGGAAATACGGTTTTTGGCTTCCCGGTCGAGGGCGAAGGGAATGATCGTGGTAAATTCCAACTCTTTTCCGGCAAAGGGAGAAAGGAAAGCGCGTTCAGGCAGATCGGGAAGCCCCGAATCTTTTATCAGCAGCGGGCCGTTCCACTCGATCCGGCGCCATGTTTTATCATCTTGCCGGGGAGAGTGGAAGGCTTCGCCCGGATCAAAGCCTGTTTTAAGGTACACCGGCCCTTGAAGGTTGACGTACAAATAGGGCGAAGATTCAGGCCCCGCGTACAGCAGCGGCGAAACCATCGCAAAAAAAACCGCCGCGATGGTTATCACGCGCGTACATTCAAACCGGGGAGCGCGGGGAGCCTTCCAGCCTTCTCTCTTTTCCGTGAAAAACACCGCCTACTCTTCCGCTTCCTGTACCTTGAAGGCTTCGGCGGCCTTGATTACGTCTTCGGCGATACGTCCGGAGATGGGCGCGTAGTGGTCAAATTCCACGCTGAATGAGCCGGTACCGCTCGTGATGGAGCGGAGATCGATGGAGTAACGCAGCAGTTCCGCGTGGGGCACTTGGGCGCGGATTTCGCCGATGCCCCCCGCCTCATCCTGGCCCAGTATCTTGCCCCGCTTGCCCGAAAGTCCGCTCATCACGTCTCCCAGGTACTTTTCCTCCACAAAGACCGTCAGGTTCATAATGGGTTCCAGCAGGACGGGGCCGGCCTGTCGCATCGCTTCCCGGAAGGCGTTCCGTCCGGCCAGCTTAAAGGAGAGTTCCGAGGAATCTACCGGGTGGTACTTGCCGTCTACAATAGCCGCTTCCACATCCACTACCGGGTACTGCGCCACCGTGCCCCGGGCCATACCTTCGGCGATACCTTTTTCCACACCGGGAATGTAGTTCTTGGGAACCGCGCCGCCGAAGATTTTGTTCTCGAACTTGTAGCCTTCTCCCCGGCCCCGAGGGGCGATTTCCAGTACCACCTTACCGTATTGACCGTGGCCGCCGGTTTGTTTTTTGTGGGTGTACTCGGCGCCGGCTTTTTTGGTGATGGTTTCCCGGTAGGCCACCCGGGGAATGTGTGTTTCTACGCCGATCTTCTGATTGACCTTGATCTTATCGAGGATGATGTTGACCTGGAGTTCCCCCATGCCGGAGATCACCGTCTCCTTGGTTTCGGCGTTGAACATATAACGGAAGGTTTTGTCTTCTTCGGCGGCCCGCATGAGGAATTCTCCTAGTTTGTCATCGTCTTTTTTGGCCGAGGCGCTTACCGCCACCGAATGAACCGGTTCGGGGAGGCGGAGGTGTACGAAGTTGAAGCCCGTTTCCCCGGCGGTGATGGTGTCATTGGTCTTGAAGGAGGGCGATTTGGCGATGATCCCCACATCTCCAGCGTTAAGCTCCGCCGTCTCCTCCAGTTTCTTACCCTGGCAGATGTAGATCTTGCCGATACGCTCTTTTTTGCCTTCCGAAACGTTGAGAACATCCATCTCGTGGGTGAGTTTGCCGCTGATAATCTTTACCCATGAGAGTTTCCCCGAAAATTGGTCAAAGCTGGTCTTGATCACCAGCGCCGAGAGGGGAGCGGTAGGGTCGATAGGCGCCGTTTTTTCTTTACCGTCCGCATCCAAAGCCAGATCTGCGGCGCTTCGGGGCGAAGGCCCGATGTCGGCGATAAAGTCTAACAGGGGGACGACGCCTGAATTCTTCAGCGCCACTCCCGCAAAAGCCGGGATATAGGCATGGGCCGCCAATGCCTCGATAAGGCCGGTATGCATTTCCTCCGGGGAGAGGGAACCTTTATCAATGTAATGTTCCATCAAGGCGTCATCGCCTTCAGCGGCGGCCTCGATGAGCCGTTCCCGGGCGGCGGCGGCGGCTTCCTGGTACTCGGCGGGGATAGGCCCCGTTTGTTCAACGCCGTTTGCCGCGCCTGTATCCACGAAGTAGGCTTTTTCGTTGAGTACATCGATAACGCCCCGGTATCCGGCGCCCGATCCCATGGGCATCGTGACGATCACGGGATTTACCTTGAATCTTTCCTTTATATCCGCCAGGGTTTTGTCAAAATCGGCGCGTTCATCGTCCAGCTTGGTGACGAAGATCCCCCGGGGTTTCTTGCGGCCTTCCAGGTTGCGCCAGAGTTTAACCGTCTCGATCTGCGCCCCGGCCTTGCCGTCCACCGCGAGCAAGACGAATTCCGCCGCTCTGAAAGAAAGGATCACGTCTCCGATAAAGTCTGGGGCGCCGGGGGTGTCAAAAAAGTTAAGCTTTTTCCCCCTCCGCTCAATATGAGCCAGCGCGGCGTGAATAGAGATCTTCCGCTCGATTTCTTCGGGGCTGGAATCTCCCACCGTCTTACCGGACTCTACGGTTTCGGCTTTAGAGATAACTCCTCCCGCGAGGAGGAGGCGCTCAAAAAGGGTCGTTTTTCCGGTTCCGCCATGACCGGCGATGGCTACGTTTTTAATGGCATCGGTGGTATAACTCATAGGAAGCTCCTTTCGGGTACTCGCGTTAAATGAGATATATTATCATGGAACGGCAACGGCGATTTGTCAAGAAAAAGCTCCCGCTCACGCGCGGAGGCGGCGCGAAGGCGGCGCGAGAGCGGCGCGCCGGGGCTTAGTCGGGTAGGGCCAGCTTTAAAACTTCCTCAAAGCGATCTACCAGGTGGAATTCAATGCCTCGCTTCACGTGATCGGGTATCTCGTCTAGATCCCGCAGGTTTTGCCGGGGAATGATGATGTGCCGGGCTTTATTGCGCTGAGCCGCCACCGTCTTTTCCTTGAGGCCCCCGATGGGCAGCACCTGTCCGGTGAGGGAAAGCTCCCCGGTCATTACCATGCGGTCGGTAATGATCTTATTCCGCATGAGCGAGAGCAACGCCGTGGCCATGGTGATCCCTGCGGAAGGGCCGTCTTTGGGCGTGGCGCCTTCCGGAATGTGGAGGTGAATGTGATTCTTCTCGAACCAGGCGGCGTCCATGCCGTAGCGCTCCGCTCCGAGCTTGCGGGCGTATGTCATGGCGATAGTGGCGCTCTCTTTCATAATATCCCCCATCTTGCCCGTCAGGGTGAGGCCTTCCTTGCCGGGCACCGAGATGGCCTCGATCACCAAGGTATCGCCGCCCATACTCGTCCAGGCGAGACCTACGGACATACCGGGCCTATCAGCCCGCTTGAGCATATCCGCGGGGAACAGGGGCTTACCCAGGTGCTTCTCGATAGTCTTCGCGTCAATGGTAAATTTCTGCAACGCCTGGGCGGTCGCCTTCGCCTCTTCCGGAGTTTTCACCGCCGGTGACGCCGAAGCTAAAGATTCGCCCGCCGCGCCCCCGCTTTGAGCGGGCCGGTTTGTCTGGGCGGCTTTGGTTTCCTGTTCTTCGTTTTGTTCTACGATTTGCTTGGCCAGCTTGCGGTGAATCTTGTCCAGGTTTTTTTCAAAGTTCCGCACTCCCGCTTCCCGGGCGTACCCATTGGCAATGTGAAGCAGCGAATCACGGGAGTAGCGCACTTGGCTTTTCCTAAGCCCGTTCTTCTCCAGGCTCTTGGGGATAAGGTAGCGCTGGGCAATCTCCAGCTTCTCCGTGTCGATATAGCCCGGAAGCTGAATGATCTCCATCCGGTCAAGCAGGGGCACGGGAATGGTGTCTAAGGTATTGGCGGTGACGATGAAGAAGATGTGAGAAATGTCAAAGGGCAGATCCAGGTAGTGATCCCGAAAACTCACGTTTTGCTCCGGATCCAGCACCTCCAGCAACGCGCTGGCGGGGTCTCCCTGAAAGCTGGCCCCCATCTTATCGATCTCGTCGATCATAAAGACCGGCGCTTTGGTTTTGACGATCTTGAGGCCCTGGATGATCTTTCCCGGCATGGCTCCGATGTAGGTGCGGCGATGGCCTTTGATCTCAGCCTCGTCCCGCATCCCCCCCACGGAGAAGCGAAAGAACTGCTTGCCGAGCGCGCGGGCGATGGATTTGCCCACCGAAGTCTTGCCTACCCCCGGCGGCCCTACCAGACAGATAATAGAGCCTTCATGCGTCCCGGCGCCGGCAGTATCCCGTGAAGACGGCAATCCCCGCAGTTTCCGCACCGCCAAGTACTCCACGATCCGGCTTTTCACGTCCTTGAGACCGTAGTGATCCCCCTCAAGGATAGAATGTGCCCGCTTGAGGTCGAAGTTCTCAGAATCCGGGTCGTTCCAGGGTAGGCTGGCGATCATATCAAGGTAATTCCTGGTCACGGTGAATTCCGCCGAGTTGGGATCCATCAAGTTGAATTTCTCCAGCTCTTGATCCACCGTTTCTTTTATCTCTCCATCAAACTTGAAAGCGTCAAATTTCTCCTTAAACCGCTGATACTCGGAACTTTTGGCATCGGCGGTCATGCCCAATTCGGTCTTGATAGCTTTGAGTTCCTCTTTCAGGAAGTAATCCCGCTGGCTCTTTTCGATCTTCTCGTTAATCTCTTTCTGGATCTTCTTCTGTATCCGCAGGAGTTCCTGTTCTTTCTTGATAAACACGAGAACCTGCTCCATCCGCTTGCGGACGTTGAGGATCTCCAGGATCTTCTGCTGTTCCAGTTTATCGATGTTGAGAATGCTGGTGATAAAGTCGGCTATCTTCCCCGGATGGTCGATGTTGATCATGTTGAGCCGCATCTCCTCGGAGAAAAGGGGGTTGTTCTCGGAGATCTGCTTCATCTCGCTGATGAGCGCCCTCGTAAGGGCCTTTACCTCGCTGGTGTTGTCTTCCTCTTCTTCCAGGTAAGTCACCGCCGCCACGATGGGGTTAGCCGGGTTCAAGGTCTTCCTAATTCGGAATCGCTTGAGGGTAGAGATAAAAATGTTCACCCCTCCATCGGGGAGATTGATCTTCTTGATAATCTTCGCCGCCGTGCCCACCTTGTGGAGGTCGGTGATAGCGGGGCTCTCAGCTTCGTTCTGGAGCATCACTAAACCGATAAGCCCATCGCCGGCTACCGCGTCATCGACAACCTTCACGTCTACAGGATTTCCGATCATGATGGGGGTAAAGATTCCCGGAAAGATGGGCCGGCCCATGAGGGCTACTAAGGGCAGTTTGTTGGGAAGAATCTGATCTATCGGTATTACGCTTTGTTCAGACATACGGCCCGCCTTTGTTACAGAAAAGATAATAAATACGCTTTACTTTCAATATCGCACAATCTCTATTGAAAGGCAACAAAAGGCCGGCTTGACTCCGCTCCCCTATCGAGCGCCCGTACCTGTTGCGGCGCCTATTGCGGCGCCTATTGCGGCGCCTGTTGCGGCGTTGAACCGGGAACGGCGGAACGCTCCGGTATCCGCCACCCGCAGGCCGCCTATCGCGGATTCGGCGTTGCTTATCCGCGCCGCCGGGGTTGGATGCGTGACGTTCAATCCCCCCGGACTGCCCGGTTGAACCCGTTCAAGCGCTTTAAGCATGTCAACAAGACTCGAAGGTTCATACCCGGCGGAAGCCAGCAGAACCAAGGCTAAGGCATCGGCGTTGAATTCCCATGCCTGGGAATAGCCGTTGAGGAGCAGCGTGACGCCCACATTCACCAATTCCTCGAACCCTTCCGTTATTTCCACCGGGATCTCCTTCTGGGTGATTAACTCGGCAAACGAAGAACCAATAACCGCCGCGGTTTTAAGGCCGGAAAAAAATTTCTCGGTTTCCCGGCTGTTTTTTATCGCGCCAATATTATGCTGAAGCTGAATATGGGCTAATTCATGGGCGATAATCGCCGCCAGATCATCTTCCGATTTCGCGCAGGCAAGGAACCCCCGGGTGATAAAGATATGCCCTCCGGAGGTGGCAAAGGCGTTGATCTCCTGGCTGTCCAAGAGCCCGACATGGTAGCCGTTGAATGGTTCCATGTGCGGGGCGGAATTCAAATCTGAACGGAGCGGGGAATTTGCCGCGAGCGCGCCGGCGATCTTATTGAGGTATTTGATTAATTCAGGCTCGCTTAAATCAAGCTTGTACCGGGTAAGAATATTCGCCCCTACTGATCTGCCGATATAATACGCCTGATCCGGGGTTATTTCCTCCGCCGCCTTGTTCGCCGCGGTGACGGTATCCGCGCTGGCTTCCACGATCTTCCGGGCCATTTCTTGCGGTATGTATCCCGCTTCCCCCGCCGCCTGGGCGGCGAGGCCGGTGGCTTCCGCCAACGTCTCGCAGGAGAAGAACAGGGCGCACCCCCAAAGCGTCAGGATGGACAAAAAAAACGCCGGGATGCGGTTCCGATAATCGCCAATCTTCATTAGTTATCCCCCATAAATAAATGCCCCTCCACGAGGAACGAGTACAGTTCCTCATTGGTCAGGCTTTGGGATTCCAGCGCGTCAATGCCGCTGTAGTTTAACGCCGTTTCTCTTTGATATAAACGCTCGACTTCCTGGGAAAAACCTTTCCCCGCCAGGGCAAGCTCGTGGGCCGACGCCGAAGCTCTCCCATTTTCCGAAGCAGCGGTAATACGCTTTGAGGTTAAGCCGGACGATATCATCCAACCGGTCAGGGACGCCCGCTTTGCCCACCGGACTTCCACCCACCGTCCGTTTTCCTTGAGCACCGTTACCTGCTCCCCGTATTCGAGGATCCCCAGGGTTTCGGCGAAAAATCCGGTGGAGGACTTGAGTTCCGCGTTTTTGACCGCTACAAACATGGTTCTCCCTACCAAGGTTTGCGCCATGGCTCCGCCCGCTATCGCCAGATTCAGGAGTATAAAGATTCCGAACCGTTTCATGTACATCTTCTATGCCTTACCGGAGAGTATAGCATTCCCGTATCGCCCTGATAAGCTACCGGGGAGCAGGGCGGATTGACAGCGGACGGTTCCGGGGAGACGATAACGAATCATGTCGGGCGCGATGTCCCTCTATATTCATGCGCCCTTCTGCGCCGGCGCGTGTGATTACTGTGATTTTTATTCTATCCCGGTGAAACAGGACGATGAGCGGCTTGACCGATTCGTAACGGTTCTGCTTGGCGAAGCGGAAGAACGGCTCCGCCGCTTCAACGTAACCGCCGTACCCACCCTGTATATCGGCGGCGGTACGCCGTCTCTCTTGGGCGCGGGGCGGATGCGCCGTCTCCTGGCAGGGCTGCGCGTCCTCCTCCCCCAATGGCCCGGGGAAGCCACCGTGGAGGTTAACCCTGAATCCGCGGATGAGGAATTCTTGACGGCGTGTCTGAACGGCGGGGTGAACCGGATCAGCGCGGGGGTGCAGAGTTTTCACGAGCCGTCCCGCCTGATGGTACGCCGGGTTGGAAACGGGAAGCTTTTACCCCAACGGCTGGCGCTGCTTGCTTCACTTTATGGGGAAGCCTTTTCAGCGGATCTGATCGCCGGCCTTCCCGGTCAGCATGAGGGGGCGCTGCGGGAAGACCTTGCGCGGCTTTTAGCCTTCAAGCCGGGCCACGTATCGCTGTACGCCTTAACGCTGGAGGATGGCGTTCCCCTGGCGGACGCTTCGTCTCCTATCCCGCTTCTACCGGAAGACGAGGCGGATCGGCTCTGGCTTATCGGCAGGGACATCCTGGAAAACGCGGGATACGCCCAGTACGAGGTATCCAACTTTGCGCTTCCAGGCCGCCGGAGCGCTCATAACATCCGTTATTGGCGCATGGAAAACTGGATCGGCTTGGGGCCGGCGGCCTCTTCCACGATCATTTCTACCGGTTCAGGCGGCGCTCTCGCCGAGGGGCGGCGGTATGTCCACGCGCCGGACGTAGACGCCTACCTCGCGGAACGCCCCGCGCCGGCGGAAGAATATCTGGACGCCCGGACGTTAATAAAGGAAACCTGTCTGATGGGGTTCCGTTATCGGGAAGGTCCGGATCGAGAACTTTTTATCCGGCGTTTTTATCAAGATATTGAGGAGTACATCCCCCGCGCGCTCTCCAGGTGGCGGAAGCGGGGGTTAATGGTACCCGGTATGACGGCGCTGAACCGGGAAGGGCTCCTCTTTCTTAACGCTTTTCTTGTTGATGTGTTTGCCGAATTGGATGGCGGCTCCTCATGGACAGACTCGAGTTAGTGTCTGTCCACAAAGTCGGTTACTTTATGTGTCTACATTATAGACAGACTCGACTTAATCAGCGTTGCCCTAGACATAAGGGTTAAACTCTATTAAATTAGGGTGGAATGAATGGGGAACTGTTACGGCTCGAGGGAATCACCAAGCGATTTGGGAATACCGAAGTTTTGCGGGGCATCGATCTCTCAGTTAAGGCGGGAGAATTCATCACGCTCCTTGGAGCGTCAGGCTGTGGAAAGACCACGACGCTGCGGATCATCGCCGGGCTTGAGACCGCCGATACCGGTAAAGTCTTCCTCGCGGGGGAGGATGTGACGGCTTTCCCCCCCAATAAACGCGCTCTCCACATGGTATTCCAGAATTACGCCCTCTTTCCCCACATGACGGTAGAACGGAATATTGGATACAGTCTGCGGCTGCAAGGCCGGGACCGGAAGGAGATCAAAGCCGCAGTGGACGAGGCGCTGGCCTTGGTGCGGCTTTCCGGCTATGGGGAACGGCAGCCGTCGGAGCTTTCCGGCGGGCAGCGTCAGCGGGTCGCGGTGGCCCGGGCGCTGGTTGACCAGCCCCATATTCTCCTTCTAGACGAACCGCTGGGGGCGCTGGATTTACAACTCCGCCGGGAAATGCAGATAGAACTCAAGGGACTGCAAAAAAAGCTGGACGTCACCTTTATTTACATAACGCACGACCAGGAAGAAGCCCTTACCATGTCGGACCGGATTGCGGTGATGCGAGACGGCCTGATTGAGCAGATCGGTTCCCCTTCGGAGATTTACGACCGCCCCAAGACCGCCTTTGTCGCCCGTTTTGTGGGAAACGCCAACATCATTCAAGGAAAAGTAACCGCTCTCGAAAGGGAAGCGGAAACGGGAACCATCGTGGTGTTTGAACACCCTGCGGGGACGGGCCGGACGCGCTGTTTTTCGGACGCGGCGCCGGCGGCGGGGAGCGTGGTAACGACGGCGGTACGGAGCGAACACCTGGAACTGATCCCGGTGTCTCCCCGGGGGCCGTCTCCGGGGGCGCTTGCCGCTACGGTAACGGACAAGAGCTTCGCCGGCGGTCAACTGCGGATAACCGCGGGGCTGCGGGGCGGCGGGGAAGTAACCGCCAGCCGCCAGGGTATCGATTCACCCCTGCAATGCGGCGATTCGGTGGAAGTCCGCTGGGCCACTCCCAACCATGCGGTATTGGTACAACCATGAAGCGCCCGCTCCGTTCCCTGTTGCCCGTCCTTCCCCTGTACCTTTTCACCCTGATTTTTGTCATTGCGCCGCTGCTTTATATGCCGGCGCTGAGTTTTATGCGGCGGTCGGGAACCTGGGGCGTGGCCGCAGACTTTACCGTGCGGAACTACGCCCGTATTGCCGAACCGGTGTATCTGGCGACTTTCGCGCAATCGGTAAAGCTGGCCTTGCTCAGTACGGTACTGACGGCGGCATTAGGCTATCCTTTCGGGTACTTCATGGCCCGGCTCAGTCCCAGATGGCGGGTACGGGTCATGCTGATCCTCATCATTCCCTTCTGGACAAGTTCCCTCATGCGGCTCTACGGCTGGATCATCGTATTCCGGGCTAACGGGGCGCTGGATAGCTTGCTGATGAAGCTGGCGCTTATCACAGAGCCGCTGCGCTTCCTCTACTCCTATCCGTCGGTTGTTGCCGGCATGGTCTACGCGCTGGCGCCTTTTATGATCTACTCGGTGTACGCCAGTGCGGAAAAGCTGGACTGGACGCTGGTGGAAGCCGCCCGGGATCTGGGAGCTTCGGCGTCCCGGGCGTTTCTGACGGTGAGCCTCCCCCTAACCATGCCGGGACTCTTCTCCGGCGTTGTCCTTACGTTCATTCCTTCTATGGGCCTGTTCTTCATCGCCGATATTCTTGGGGGAAACAAAGTCGTGCTCGTGGGAAACCTGATACAGGAACAGTTGATGAAGGCCCATGACTGGCCTTTTGCCGCGGCATTGAGCGTTACCCTTATGGTTCTGACGAGTCTCCTCCTGTTTCTGTACGGCAAGCTTACCCGTTCAGATTCCCTGGAGGGCCTCGTATGAGTTTCTGGCGGCGCTTCCCGCAACGAGCCTATATCGCGGTGTTCCTCCTGCTGATCTACGCGCCGATACTGCTGGTGATCATCTATTCTTTTAACAAGAGCCGTCTTTCTTCCAGGTGGGGCGGTTTTTCCCTCACCTGGTATCGGGAACTCTTCCGCGACCGGGCAACCTTCGAGGCGCTCCGTAACAGTCTTATCTTGGCGATTTCGTCCAGTCTTGCCGCCGCGGTGATAGGCGCTCTGGGCGCCGTCGGTCTAAGCCGCGCCGGCGTTCCCGGCGCGCGGGCGATGGGCTATCTCGCGGTACTGCCTATCATGATCCCTGAGATCATTATGGGAATGGTGTTTCTGGCGTTTTTCGCCCTCTTGGGCCTCCCTTTTGGTATGCTCACCTTGAGCATCGGTCATACGGCTTTTTGCGTACCCTATCCTTTCCTCTTGGTGAAGGCCCGGCTTACCGGGCTCGATCCGAGTTACGTTGAAGCCGCCAGAGATCTGGGGGCCGGAGAGTGGCGGGCTTTTTTTGACATCACCTTTCCGCAGATCCTACCGGCGGTGGTTTCGGGGATCCTCATCTCGTTTGCCATGAGCTTTGACGATGTAATCGTCAGCGTGTTTGTCACCGGCCCGGCGATCAATACGCTGCCGATAAAGATATACTCGCAGATCAAGACCGGCGTAACGCCGAAAATAAACGCATTGTGTACCCTGCTGTTCGTCCTAACAGTGGTATTGGGCATTGTGTCCGGATACCTCGCCTTAGGCGGCGGCAAGAAAATAAAGATTCAAGCAAAAGGAGAATCAACATGAAGAAGAAACGTGGATTATGGCTACCGGTACTACCGGCGGTACTCGCGTTGTTGGCCCTGCCTCTCTCCGGCGTTTACGCCTCCGCCCGGCAGCAGCCTAAAAAGCAGCTCACCATCTTTACCTGGGATGAAATGTTCCCCCAGGATATCCTTGATGGGTTTGAGGCCGAAACGGGGATCCGGATCAACATGGTCAACTTCGACTTTAACGAAGTCATGCTTGCCAAGCTCGAGGCCGCCAAAGGCGGCGATTACGACCTGGTGATCGCCGATGATTACATCATCCAAACGGCCATTGCACAGGGGCTTGTTCAGAAGCTGGACAAGAGCCTCATCCCAAACTACCGCAACATCAACCCGCTCTACCAGAAACAGTTCTACGATCCTCAGGATGAGTACACGGCGCCCTACGGCGCGGGGGTGCAGACCATCGTCTACGATCCGGCGGAGATACCGCTCGACATCCAAGGATACGCCGATCTCTGGGATCCCTCACTGGAGAAGAAGCTGGGAATTATCGGGAATTACCGGGTTATCAACGGCATGGCGTTAAAGACGCTGGACGAGAGCTACAACACCGATGACGTGGACACAATCCGCCGTGCCGGAGACCGGCTCTTGGGCCTCGCGCCGAATATCCGCCTTATCCGGGATGATGGGCTTCAGGAAGAGCTGCTTTCCGGGGAGATTTCCGCCGCGGTGATGTACACCTCCCAGGTAACCCAGGCGGTGATGGAGAAGCCCAGTCTTAAAGTGGTGTTCCCCAAAGAGGGGATAGGCTTCGGCATCATGGCCGGTTTTATCCCCAGCAAAGCGCCGAATCCTTCCGCAGCCCACCAATTCCTCAACTACATCATGGACGCCAAGCGCGGCGCCGTCTGTTTTGAGCATCTGGGCTACTACAGCACCTTCTCCGCCTCTGACCCCTACATCAAGCCGGAGTATAAGACGTTTCTCACGCTGCCTGAAGGCTTTAACGTCAATATGGAAATGATGGGTAATATCAGCGCCGAAGCGGATGAAGCTCACACGCTCATCTGGACGGCGTTCAAAGCGGCGGCGGGCCAGTAGCGGCGCAACGGCGCTACCGCGCAACGGCGCTACTGCGCAACGGCGCAACTGCGCCGCAGGCTCTATACCTCCCGCTTGTCGAGGGGGGTGTAGGGCCTTTGTTTTGATACGGACTTATACGCCGGTCTGATGATCTTGCCGGCGTTCACCAATTCCTCAATGCGGTGAGCGCTCCAGCCGGCAAGCCGGGCCACGGCAAAGAGGGGCGTATAGAGTTCCTCCGGCAAATCCAACATGCTGTACACAAACCCGGAATAAAAATCCACATTTGCGCTGACGCCTTTGTAAATTTTCCGCATCTTACCGATTACCTGGGGCGCGAGGTATTCTACCTTTGAATGAAGCGTGTATTCTTCGAGGCGGCCTTTTTCCGCCGCGAGCTGTTCTACAAAGCGCCGGAATATCTTCGCCCGGGGATCGGAAAGGGAGTAGACCGCGTGGCCCATGCCGTAAATAAGCCCCGATTGATCAAAGGCTTCCCGGTTGAGAATCTTTTCCAGGTAGGCGGATATTGCGTCATCATCATGCCAGTCCGAGAGCTTTTCCTGCATATCCCGAAACATTTGCACCACTTTGGCATTTGCCCCGCCGTGCCGGGGGCCTTTAAGGGAACCCAGAGAAGCGGCAACCGATGAATAGGTATCCGTATGCGAAGAGGTTACCACGTGGGTTGTAAACGTTGAATTGTTGCCGCCGCCGTGTTCGGCGTGGAGTACCAGGGCGAGGTCGAGAACCCGCGCTTCCAGACTGCTATAGCTCGAATCCTGTCTGAGCATGTGCAGGATATTTTGGGCGGTACTCAACCCTTTTTGGGGTGAATGGATCACCAGGCTCTGATTTTTGTGAAGGTAGGTGAAAGACTGATACCCATATACCGCCAGCAAGGGGAATTGCGCTATCAAACGGATTGACTGGCGGATAACATTGGCGACGGATATATCGTCAGGATTTTCATCGTATGCGTAAAGGGTCAGCACGCATTTCGCCAGGGAATTCATCATATCTTTGCTTGGGGCGTTTAGGATTGTGTCCCGGACGAAGTTATCGGGCAGCGCGGCGTTTTCCATAAGGAGCGCCGTAAACGCCTCCAGTTCCTCTTGCCCCGGCAGGGAACCAAAGAGGAGCAGAAAACAGACCTCCTCAAAGCCGAAACGGTTTTCATCGATAAAACCCTGAACTATTTTCTCAATATTGATACCCCGGTAGAAGAGCTTCCCTTCACAGGGCACCAGGTCTCCATCCTCTATGATATATGAGTCAATTTCGGATATTTCCGTCAAACCAACCAGGACGCCTTTGCCGCTGATGTCCCGAAGGCCCCGCTTTACCTCGTATTTACCATACAGTTCGTTATCGATAACCCCGGCGCCGGTTACAAGCGCCGCGTATTTGTTGATAATGGCGTCGGTTTCTTCTCTCGTCATAGGACTAGTGTAATTGAGGCGGCTTTGAATTGCAAAGCCGGGTATGGTAAAATAACGCAAGAACAGAGGAGGCTGCAATGAGTACATTGGCGGGAAGGTTAGAGGCGGTACGGCTTCGGGTTGGCGGAAACCGGGAAAGCCGGAATTGGGAACAGGCGACAGGGGCGCCGGAGGAGGTCAAATATCATATCACCCCTCCGGGGCCGGAGAGCCGGCGGATCCTGGGGCAGCTTGGGTTTGCCCTCAAGCTGAACGAGACTTCCGGGGGCGCTTATGCCGGAGAGATTGGCAAGGCCCTGGATATATTGGAAAAATGCCTGGACAGTCAGGGGGCGCTCACCCGGAAGGCTTGCGGAGAGGCGGAAGCGGCGATCCTGCCCCTGCAAAAGGCGGCCAAGGAGTACACGGCGATCTTCGCCGCCCACGCCCATATCGACATGAACTGGATGTGGAGCTGGCAGGAAACGGTGCAGTCCGCCCTGGCCACCTTCCGCACCATGCTGGCTTTGATGCGGGAGT
>JAIRPG010000132.1 GCA_031257105.1 Treponema sp. | reverse complement strand
ATCGATGGTGAGTACCAGGTTCTTCCCCATCTCAGGCGGTTCCCGGACTACATTAGAATCCCCGGTAACGCGCCTGCCCTTGACATCCACCGTACGAGTTTCCCGGCCATCTTTACCCCGCAGGAGTTCATCGTATTGCCGCTCGATACCTGCTTTGCCTATCACATCTCCCTGCTGGTAGCCCCTGTTGTAGAGCATGGTAAGTTCATCCCGGGTAATATCCCCTACATAACCGACAACATGGGAAAGACTTCCCGTATCCGCGTAATTCCGCATGGGTTTTGATTGCCAGGAAAGCCCCGGTAGAGAATCAACATTTTCCGCCAAGGCGGCGACCACATAAAAAGGTACGTTTACCGCCACCTCTACCGGACGGTAATCACCATAGAGGTTGGGCGGGATCTTCCGCTCAATCTGCTCACGGGAAATATCGAGAAACCACGCTACCCGGTCGAAGAGATCGAGCATCTCTTTCCGGGGAACTTCCGCAGGGGTAATGCTCACGGCAAAAGAATCGGTGTTGAGCGCCATAGGCTGATTGAAGTGGCGGTCGAAGATCTCCCCCCGTTGAGAAGGAATAACCGTCGTCCGCCGGGCAATATCCTTGGCATCGATGATGTGTTTTTCGCCGTTGAGGATTTGCATACTGAAAAGCCTCAACGTATAGGAAACAAAAACCACGATAAAGAGAAATTGAAGTAACCGGATTCGCCCCTTGGGGCGTTCTTCGCCGCGAGCCAAGGGAACGGGCATTAACTTTCTCTCCTTTCGGCGAGTAAAGGTTTAAAGAGTTTCAGAAAAGCAAACAAGAAAGGCGCCGATAGGGTATTCAAAACCAACTCTACCCACAACGTAGGCTCCGTGATACCGTACGCGGCCACTTCGCCGGCAAATAAGATATGAAGCGCGTAAAGAAGTAACGCCTTGAGCAGCGTAGCGCCGGCGCAGAGAACCATAGGGAGGAAGAGTGTATCGAGGAAGAATGAACCGTTCATAAACCCGCCGAGAGCCCCAAGAATTGTACGAATAAACGCGTTCAGGCCCAAAGGCGCCGCGGAAAGAAAATCCATAAGCAGCCCGGAACAAAACCCCGTAAGCTGACCGGTCGTCGTACCATTTACATAGGCGGTGAATACGAGTATCACGAGGGCTATATCCGGCACCGCGTGTATGTAAACAGACAAACGGGAAAGTAAGGTTGACTGAAGAATAATGGCGACTACGGCAAAGACGGTTGCCCAAATAACTTTTTTAGCCATTTGAGCCCCAATCCTCGGCGCCATCTAAAACTTCGCCGATCACAAAAACATATTCAAGCTTAGAAAAATCCAGGGAAGGTTCCAGTTCTACTTCCATAGATGTCTCGTATTCTTGGTAGAGAATCCGGCTTACCCGCCCGATCACAATTCCACCGGGGTATACGGCCCCTTTTACCACGCCGTCTAACCCGCTGGTAATGACGAGATCGCCGAAACGGATCTCGTCCCGCGCCCGCTTATTGATAAGACGCATCAGCAGCGGATATTCACGTTTACCCCGCCCTTCCACAAGGCCGTCATACCGGCTTTCGGCAAGCCGGGCGGAAACAAAAGAACTTACATCAAAGATAGGCATAACCAAGCTTTCCATTTGTCCGGCCAGCACTACTTTACCGGCCAGAGCCTGGACGCCATTTTGGAAAGCGATAACCGGCATATTATAGATCACGCCGTCCAGCTTTCCCTTGTTTATCACAAAGGCCGAGTAGTTATTATCCGGATCCCGGCCTATTATCTCCGCCGGTATATGCCGGTAACGAATCGTTTGGGCAAAATCTAACTGTTCCCGGAGGCGGTGATTTTCCTGCCGGATCTCCGCCGCGCTTCGCTCAAGCTGCTCGTATCGGGCAACTCGTTCAACGAGCTCGGCGTATTCCTGACGGAGTTTAGCAAGTTCCTGAATAGAAAGAACCGTGCGGGAAAAAAAAGAAGATACTCCATACACCCCTCCCCTCACCCCGGAAAAAACAGATAAGCCTATGTTCCGGAAGTCAATCAAAAAACTACGGGTTGAAAAGAACAACAACGCAAACGAAATAAAGGCCAGCACCACGAAAAGATACGTAGCGGCGCCGCCCCGTTTTTTCTGTTTTCTCCCCTCCCCTATCCGCATGGCTTATCCGTTCAATTTATCGTAGATGGTTCGAGCGCTTTCAAAACCTTGGGCATTTTCAAAATATTGCCCCGCCCCCAACGCGACACAGTCAAGGGGCCGCTCGGCAAGAATTACCGGAACGCCGGTTTCTTTCTGGATAACCTTGGTCAGCCCCTTGAGCAGGGAACCGCCGCCGGTCATAACAATACCGCGCTCTACAATATCCGCCGCCAATTCGGGCGGGGTTTGGCCGAGGGTAGCTTTGATTACATCCACAATTTGCTGAATAGGATCTTTTAACGCTTCCCTAATCTCCACCGAGTCGATCTCCAACCGCCGGGGAAGCCCGGTAATAGCATCTGTCCCCTTAACTTCCACCTTCTCGATAGTCTTGTCCGGCGAGGCGTTGCCAATCTCTATCTTGAGGCGTTCGGCCATCTGCTCCCCGATGATGAGGTTATGAACGCTACGGACATGTTTGATAATCGCCTCATCGAATTCGTCTCCCCCAAGGCGTATGGCGTTTGTTACCACCATACCCCCCAGCGAAATAACGGAAACTTCGGTCGTTCCCCCGCCAATATCGCAGATCATGTGCCCGGCGGGCTCGAAGATAGGAATATCCGCCCCGATAGCCGCAGCGAGACTTTCCTCTATGACCATTACCTCTCGAGCGCCCGCCTTATAGGCGCTTTCTTCCACAGCCCGGCGCTCAACCTCGGTGATACACGAAGGAATCCCAATAACCATACGGGGCTTAATAAACCGATACCGGGGCAATACTTTAGAAACAAAGTAACGGATCATCTTTTCCGTGGATTCCAGATCAGCGATCACTCCGTCCCGCATAGGGCGAATCGCGATAATATTTCCCGGCGTCTTCCAGAGCATTCGCTTGGCGTCGGCGCCAACGGCTATTACTTTCTTGGTTCCCCGCTCAACAGCCACTACAGACGGCTCGTTAATAACTATACCCTTTCCCCTTATATAGATAAGAGTGTTACAGGTTCCTAAATCAATACCGATATCGGAAGAAGTTCTTCCAAACATAGCGCCTCCTGGCCTTTAAGCCCGATATTTCGTTTACATATTAAGCCGCGTAAGCAGCGTCTGGGCCGGCCCATGAGCGGGATTCACCCGTAGCGCTCTTCGCAATTCGGCCCGTGCCTTGTATTTGTCCCCCTCCGCGGCGTATAATTCCCCCAATTGGTAGTGGGCGTCGGCATAGTCGCCGTTTTCCTCTAAAATGGTAAGATATTGAGACTCCGCAGCGGAACTATTACCGGCCTTCGCGAGAATTTCCCCTAAAAGGAGACGGGTCGCGACCCGTGTGTTAGAATCCTTCGATATTTCTAGACAGCGAACCAGATATGCCCTTGCCGCGTCATACTCATCCAGCGCCGTATAAGAACGGGCGATAGAAAGCAACAGTAAATCAGACGGAAGCTCCCCCTCGGTATAGCTCGTATTTCGGGTAGAGATGATTTCCAACGGATTAGATGAATCAGCCGCCGGAACAAGTTCCGCGCCGGACTCCGCACCGGCATCCAAGGCCAGAGAAAAGGCCGCCACGCTGTTTCGATAATCATGGACGGAAGCATACGCCAATCCCAGATACTCAGGAATATCTTGGGCCTCGTACCCTCCCCTTCGAGCCGCTTCCAGATAGGTAACCGACAAATCGGCGTAACTTGCTCCCTTGTAATAATACGCCTTTCCAAGCACATAGTAGATACGGGAATCGCCCTGAGAACCTTCTTTACACAAAAGAGCCTTTCTAAGGGACCATATACATTCGTCAATATAGATTTGAGTGTCTGAATTATTGATCTGCGCCACGGCAAGCTGATAGGCCGAAAACCCATTGAGGACAAGCAAAAAATAGTCCATAGGTTTCTCTTGCAGGCGGGACCGGCTCATTTCAAAGGTTCGGGTATATGCGCCTTCTCCCCAAATTGCTACCAGTTCCTGTTTTTCGTTCCCGCGCCTATTCTTCCAAAACATAAAAATAAATACCAGCGCCGCTGCGAGAAAACCAAATGCGCCTACCGCCGTAACAATGCGGATAACCTGTTTCCGGCGCGCCTGAACGCCATAATTAGATAGGGAATGTCTTCTCTTCATACCGCTTTACTTATTAAATGCTTTTACATCAAAAAAGTCAACGCTGCCGACCGAATAAAAAAACGATGAACCATAAGCCGGGTTCTGTGCCTAAACCTTACGGTTTTGAGCTTAGAGTTACTCTTCTCAGAAAACTCCAGGGATATTTCCATATATGAGGAAACTTTCCCGGCAGCCATCTATCTAGTCCGCTCCTCACGGAGCGGATCCAGCGGCTTACCCATGTTTAACCGGCGGGCCGCCGGCCGGGATCTCAAATCACGTCCCTATACACTGCTTAGCTTTGCTACTGATGAGGCTTGCCATTTTTTCAGCGCCGCGGAATTCTCAAGCGCGCTGAAATCTTTCCGGTGATGTTGCCATCATCGAGGTGGGCTCTTACCCCGCCATTTCACCCTTACCCCTCTGGGGCGGTATTTTTTCTGTTGCGCTCGCTGTCGAAAACTCCTTTGGGAGTTCCCGCCCGGGTATTACCCGGCATCATGCCCTGCGGAGCCCGGACTTTCCTCAGAGGCGCCCCTATAAAAGGGAAACGCCCCCGCGGCAGCCTGGTTCATCGTTCTTATTTTCATTCTTCGTAATCGATATTAACCTTTTCTTCTTCCTCGTCCTCTTCTTCGTATTCCTCCTCGTCCATATCGTCCAGATCCGAAAGACTGCCGGCGTCCTCGCTGTCGAAGTACTGTTCAGTCTCCTGATCCGATTCCTCATAAAAAAGGATCCGGGAACAGTAAGGGCAGAAAACAATTTCTTTCCCCAAATGCACTTCGTTGGCAAACTGTGTCGGCAGAATCATGTGGCAGCCTGTACAGACCCCGCCTCTGATGGCTACGATACCCCGCCCCATCTTGTTTCGGATGATCCGCTCGAACTTGAAAAGCACTTCAGGGTCAAGATCCCGGCTGATGTTCCGTTCTTCCTCATCCAGTTCCTTAATTTGCCGATTTTTTTCAGCGATATCTACCTCAATGCCCGCGCGGCGATCGGCGAGTTCTCGCTCCTGCTGATCAACGAGATCGGCGTTTTGCTTCATCTGTTCATCCAAATCCGCCAGGAGCCGTTCTTCCCGTTGAAGTTCCTTACGGTACTGCTGTTCTTTTTCAGCGGCATCCCGAATTTCTTTGTCCAAGGCCTCATATTCCCGCTGGGTACTGATGGAATCCATATTTTTTTCAGCGCCTTCCCGGGACTGTTCCGCCGAAACGAGAAGCTCTCGGAATTTTCCTTCCGCCGTTTTGGCCCGCTCGTAGTCTATGTTTTTCTCGATAAAAGACTTCTTGAGCCGGGAGAGGAGTTCTTCTTGAGTAGTTAACAATTTTGGTATCTCTTGAACTTCCTGCTCTAAGGCAATCTTACGGGAAAGAACATCCTGCAGAAGCCGCAGTTTTTCAAAAACTTCATCCATTACCATGCAAATCCCCTTGTCATTTAATGATCCAGATAATCTTTCAGGCGGCGGCTCCGTTTCGGATGACGAAGGCGGCGTAATGCCTTGGCCTCAATCTGCCTAATCCGTTCCCTCGTCACGTCAAAATAGAGCCCCACTTCTTCCAAAGTGAGAGAATACCCATCGTCCAGGCCGAAACGCATCTTGAGTACCTCCTGCTCCCGGGCCGGCAGCGTGGCTAATACACCCGAAAGCTGTTCCTGAAGAAGCGTAAAAGCGGTTTGGCTTGCGGGGTTCTCCACATCTTTGTCTTCAATGAAGTCTCCCAAAAGAGAATCTTCCTCCTCTCCGATGGGCGTTTCCAGGGAAATAGGTTCCCGCGCCACGTTTTTAACCGATTTTACTCGCTGAGCTGTCCAGCCGAGGCGTTCGGCGATTTCCTCGTCATTGGGCTCCCGCCCAAGAACCTGCATAAGCTGCCGGGATTCACGGACCACCTTGTTAATCTGCTCGATCATGTGTACCGGCACCCGGATAGTTCGAGCCTGATCTGAGATAGAACGGGTAATGGCCTGTCTTATCCACCATGTGGCGTAGGTAGAAAATTTGAATCCCTTTTGATACTCAAATTTCTCCACCGCTTTGATGAGGCCGATGTTTCCTTCTTGAACCAAGTCGAAGAAATGGAGCCCCCTATTGGTGTACTTTTTTGCGATAGATACAACCAGACGCAGGTTCGCCTTGATAAGCCGGTCTTTGGCGTTCTTCATCATAACCCGTCCGCGGCTTATCTCTTTGGCCATAAGGTTGATGCTCTCAATAGACTCTTCAAATTCCGATTCCATCTGGCGGAGTTTCTTTTCGGTAACTTGGATATGCCGGATAAGTTCCTTGATTTCATCGGAACTCAAGCCCAGATCATCCTCCAACCGCTCCCGCTCTTCCCGGATGGTAAGCCCTCTACCCAAAGCTCGCAGTTCTTTGAGAGACGCTACCCGCAGACGTTTCTCGATCCGCTCCTGTTCCTTTTTGTAGCGCTTAATTTTCTTAGCGGCCGTAACGAATTTTTCAGAGAAACCCGTAATTTCCTCAGGGTGAATTTCCGCCGCTTGAATCGCTTCCAAGATCCGCCGCCGAAATTCGTTGAGTTCCCCATCCTCGAAAATATCACCTCCCCGGGTAATGACTTTCCGCTTAAGTTCAACGTAACTCTTTAGATCCCCCCCGATGAGCCGAAGCGTCTCCTTGTAGAATTGATTTAAACGGCGACGCTCGGTCATATATTCGGTGATCTCTTTTTTAGAAAAATTAAGCTCTCGGGGATCTTTTTTAGAGAAAGCCCGTTGAGCGATATGGAAAAATTCCGGAATGATCATCCCCGATTTTTTGATCACCCTCTTGATGATATTCTCCCCCTCTTCCATCTGTTTGGAGAGTTCTATTTCCTGCTCTGCGGTAAGCAAATTTTCCTTGCCGATCTCTCGAAGGTATAACCTGATAGGATCGTCTACCGATGATTCCTTATCACTGTATACCAGGCGTTTTTTCTCTACATCCTGGTTTTTTCGGGGTTCAGGTTCTCCGTCGTCATCGCCGGGACTTTCTTCTTCCAAAAGTTGTACATTATTCGCCTCAAGAAGCGCCAATACCTGCTCAATCTTATCAGAATTGGCGATATACTCGGGCAAAAAATCAGATAGTTCATCATAAGAAAGAGTTTTCTTTTCTTTTGCGTATTCAATCAGTTTTAAAACAGCGGGATCAAGAGCCATATCCGGTATCGGTTGTTCCGTCATGGGTTAACTTCCTTAAATTTGCGCATTTCGGCATCAATGTGCACTTTTTCCGCAAGGAGATCTTCCAGGCTTCGCCCAGATTCCCCACGTTTTTGCGTACGCAGTTCAATAACAATTTCGGACTGCCTACGCTCAAGCCGTTTCCGTTTTACCCTTTTGATGCCGTCATCGAGAAGCATCTCCGGGTTTATGGAAAAAGCTTTGGAAACACTCTGCTCAAGAACAAAATTTCGCAGAGCCTCGTCATGAATACGGGATAAAAGGTCGTCTATCCCGGGCATATCATTTCTGAACCATTCCTCAAGGGCAATGAACAATTCCTTGGCCCGGGGATCCTCTATCTCCTCTATCGATAAGGTTGAACGTAACTTTATTACCAATTCATGATTCGCTAAAACCGAGGCGAGCAAAAAAAGCTCATCGTTCATACGAATCGACCCTCGTCCGTTGGAAACACCTCCCTCGAACTCCGGCGCCCTCTCTCTATCGACGCCGGTCCGGATGGTTCCGGCACGACGGTAGTCTGTTAAAACAGCCTGTCTTTCAATTCCAAGAGCATCGGCTATTTCTCCAACAAAAGTATCCCTGGAGACTTCTGAATCAAGCGTCTCCAAATAAGGAAATAAATAAGCCGCCGCCCGCGCCTTTCCTTCGGAAGTGGTAACGTCAAAAAGATTCTTGCCGCGACGCAACAGGTACTCAAAATCTAGTATAACATATTCAATACTTTTTCGCAATGCCTCCGGACCAAATTTTTTTAAAATATCCGCAGGATCTTTAAAAACCGCTTCCGTTTTAAAGTCTTCCGACATTCCTCCTTCCCCGCCGCGCGCCGGAAGGTAATCCGGCGGCGGTTTATCGCCTGGAACTACCACCGACGCGGCAAGGCCGTTTCTTCGGCAGGTAAGGATAGCCTTTACCGCCGCGTTCTGTCCCGCTTCATCGGCGTCAAAAATCAGCTTAACCCGCTCGGCCCATCGCCGGAGGAGTTTTGCCTGATCATCGGTGAAGGCTGTCCCCAGGGGAGCCACGGCGTTGCTCACCCCCGCCTGGTGGAGGGCTACAACATCCATGTAGCCTTCGGCGACACAGACTTCTTTGGTACGCCGGATCTCCGGTAGCGCCAGATCGACGGCGAACAAGGTCTGCCCTTTTTTATAAATATCTGATTCCAGAGAATTGATATACTTAGGATTCCGGCCTCCATCTTCTCCGAGCGCTCCGATTGAAGGAAGAATCCTACCCCCAAAAGCCACAAACCGGCCCTGACGATCGGCGATAGGAAACATAAGCCGGTTTGAAAAAAAGGCCCACCGGGGGTATTTGGAGGAAAAAAGCTTCGATTCGGCAAGAAAAGTCTCGGAATAGCCCTTCTCGCTCAAAAAATTAAAGAGCCATAAACGATCTTTCGGGGCAAATCCCATACGGAACCGCTCTACCATCTCCCGGTTGATCTTCCGTTCCGCCAGGTATGTTCGGGCATCTTCCCCTTGCGGCCGCTCCAGAAGAATATGGCTAAAGGTTCCCGCAACCCGTCGGTAAAGCTCATAAAGCTCGTCTTTCCGGGCCGCGATATCCCGTTCTTGTTCCCGCGAATGAGAGCTATCATAGATAATCTCAACGCCTGATTTTTTTGCCAGGTCTTCTACCGCTTCAGGGAAGCTCAGTTTATCCATCTCCATAACAAAATCAATGATTGAGCCCCCCTTGTGGCAGCCGAAACAATAGTAGAGTTTCCGGCTTGGATCTACCTTGAAGGAGGGGGTCTTTTCATTATGGAAGGGGCAGCATCCCCAGTATTGCCCTCCCCTTTTTTCCAGGCGCACATAATCACCAACCACGGCCGCTGCGTCAAGCCGATCGTTGAGTGCCTGAATGGTGGCGCCGGCGATATGCGCCATCAATTCACGGCGCTCCCTTTGACATAAAGGGAAGCCGCGCGGATGTGTTCATCAAACGTTTTAGAAAAATAGTGTTTTCCTAAAGCGGAATCCGCTAAGCGGAAGTAGAGATAGTTGCTGGCCTGGGGATGAAAGGCCGCGTTCAGGGCAACGGCGCCGGGAGAGGCTATTGGACCCGGCGGCAGGCCCGGCATCACATACGTATTGAAGGGATTTTGGATTTCCGTATCCCGGTCATAGAGTACCGTTGGATGGGGGCGTCCTTGAATTTCAGTGATCACATATTCTACTGTCGCGCAGGACTGGAGTTTCATGCCTATCTCCAGACGGTTGTAGAAGACTCCCGCCATAAGGGGCGCTTCCTCGGGAACCCGGTATTCCCGCTCCACTATAGAGGCCAGGATCACTTTTCTATTGAGTTCCCGGGGATCCATCCCGATGCTTTCGGAGGCAATTTCCTTGAGGCGTTCGAAAAAAGTATTCGCCATTGTATCAATTACCTTATCCGCCGGATAGGGAACGGGGAAAAAATAGGTGTCCGGATACAAGTAACCTTCCATTGTCGGGCCGCTTACCGGATATTTTCCGATAATATCCGGATCCCGAACGGCCGCCAGGAAGTCTTTTGCATCGCAGATCTCCCCTTCTTCCAGCAAGGCGGCGGTTTTAGATAGCGTGAGTCCCTCGGGTATGGTTACTCGGCGGGGTTCTTGCCTTCCTTCCACAAGGATAGAACGAATCTGGAACTGACTTACAGGCTTCTTAAACCGGTAGACGCCGGCCTTGATACGCCCATCGTCCAACCGGGCGAGAAGATTCCAGAAGTACCTGGTTTTGATAAGACCGGCGTTTTCCAGCCTCCGCCCTACCGACATGGCGCTTTCCCCGTTACGGATCTCCACCTCCGCATAGACCGTACCGTCATCTTCCATCCGTAACATACTGTTTTGAGGAATATCCTCAGGCGGCCAGGCGGGAGGAGCGTTACAGTAACGCGCTACGGCCAAGATAAGGATCCCCAATACCAGTACCGAGCCGACGAGTACGCCTAAGAGCGCACAGAGCCTCCTGAAAATTCCGATTGCTCCCGGTTCGCCTCTCCGTTTTTCTTTTTTCACCGGTTCGTCCCTCCTCCGGTCTCGGACAACGGCTTAATAAGGGTTTCCAGCTCTTCCACCGAATGATATTCGTAGATGTACTTTTCAATTTTAGAGAACGCCATCCACTCACCCGGCGCCAAAACAGCTTCCATACGCTTCAGACGGGGAAACAAAGCGCGGAGATCCGAAAGGGTTAATAGTAACCCTTCGTTAGGGGAGGCGTCCATAACTTAGAGCGTTATCTCCATTCCTTCTGTCGCCAGAGAGACTTGAGTACCTTTAATATTCATACGATCCATATACCACCGGGCCGATTGGATAATGTTAAAAAGCTTTTTGTCGTCATAAGCGGGATCATGGTGAAAGAAGATGAGGTGTTTAATACCCCAGTTAGCGGCAAAATCAACCGCCAGACTGAAGGCGCTATGGCCCCAGCTATACTTTTCAATGGCTTCTCCCAACGTATATTGGGCGTCAATCACCACGAGATCGGCGTCTTGGAAAAACGCGGCGCTCTCCCGGTCGGTCTTAATGAAATCCGTCGCCGACAATTCGGTATCGGTGGCGTAGACAAAGCGATGTTTGCCGTCGTTAAACAGATATGAATAGCAGCCTCCGGGATGGTTCATTTTTTTAAAGGAAACGGTTATCCCTCCGGAAAAGCTGACCGGTTCCGTCATTATATGGAACGTCTTCTGCGCTCCCATCGCGTCCATATTTACCGGGAAATAGGGAGGGCTCATCTGCCCTCGCAGGATTTCTTCTATATTAGCCTCAGGAGAATAAAAATCGATACGTACCAAAGGGTCGTAAGCGGGGTTAAAGAAGGGCAGTCCCATGATATGATCCCAGTGAAAATGGGACTGGAAAAGGTGATAACCGCATGGACGAGGCTTTTCTAAATTCATGGCTATGCCCATTTCCCGTATCCCCGAACCGGCGTCAAATACAAAGATATCCCCCCCGTCAACACGCGCCGTCACGCAGGGAGTATTCCCGCCGATAGTGCCAAAAAGCGATGGGGGAAGATGAGCCAGAAAATGCTCCCGGCTGGCGGCGCTTTCAATATCCGACACCGTGAGGCGTTCAAGGATCGCCGATATTTTACTTCTAATCTGAACGGGTAATTGAGGCGCCGGCAGAGAGCCGCGAACACCCCAGAAATGGATGTTCGTCAATTTTCTCTCCGAGTAACGGCCCTATTGGCCTTTTCCTGTTTCAAGCAGTCCTCAATATGCCCGGTATCGTAAACACGGCCTTGGCCCACGCCTGGGCAAGAGCGCCCCGCCGTTTTCCATGCATCCTCCGAAAGGAGGTTGGAGGACCAGAACGGGAACGTTCTGCACTGTAAAGGCCGAGCTTCATAAACCGAACACCCGTCCTTCCAGAAAACACAATCAAAACGGGCGTTTTCTTTTAGAGATAACCGCTGAACGCCTTCCCCTAATGGTATCCACCGGCAATACGTTTCCATAAATCCATTATGGCTCATTTTTAAAGCCGCCGCCAGTGCTTGCAGATCCTGTAGGGAAAGAAAAACAAAGCCCGGCTCATAGCGGCAACATACCGAACAGCGCGTACAAGAAAAATGGAGTCCCTGTGTGTAAAAGGGGCTTTCCAGCATAACAGCCTCACCTGATACTTTATTTATAGAAAAAGTTACACTATGTCAAGCGGCCCTGACAAGTCTGACAACGCAAAGACGCGCCGTCTTGATCTCCGCCGGTTTTAACCTTTAGAGTGAACCGGTGCAAAACCCGGTGAGCGCGAACCTTCGGTTCGACATACCGGATCGAGTGTCTTAGTATATAGTGTCTGTCCACAAAGTAACCGACTTTGTGGACAGACACTATATAGACCTGTCCAGAAAAATCCAGTTTCAGGACACGTCTCTTGTAACACGGAGGAGTGTTGTATGCGGAGAGATATTCTCCACCCGGGAGCCGGACAGCTCAAGTATGAAATTCGGGAAATCGTGTCTTTTGCCCGGAGCTTAAGCCGGTGGAATATTCCTATTTATTGGGAGAATATCGGAGATCCGGTTAAGAAAGGCGAACCGATAGCCTCATGGATCAAAGATATTGTTAGAGAAAAAGCCGGGGAGGATCTTTCCTACGCATACTCCGAAACCGAGGGCGCCAGGGAGTCCAGGGAATTCTTGGCGGAGCGGGCGAACCGGCGGGGAGGCGCGGATCCGTCCGGCCAAGGCAGGATTGGGCCGGAAGATATTCTCTTTTTTAACGGTCTTGGAGATGCGGTAGCCAAAGTCTTCGGGTTTCTAAAACGGGAAGCGCGGGTTCTCGGGCCGTCTCCAGCCTATTCAACCCTCTCCTCCGCGGAAGCGGCCCATTCGGGATACGAACACCTCAGCTATCGCCTCGATCCTTTTCGGGAATGGATGCCGGATATGGAAGACGTAGAACTCAAGGTAAAGTACAACGATTCCATCGCCGGGATACTCCTGATCAACCCCGATAATCCCACCGGCGCGGTGTACCCCGCAGGTGTTCTCAAGGAATTTGTTCGCATTGCCAGAACATACGGGCTTTTTTTAATCTGCGATGAAACCTACGCCAACATCGTCTACGGGGGGGCTCAAACCGCCGCCCTTTCCCAGATTATCGAAGATGTTCCCGGCCTTGCGATGCGTTCTATTTCCAAGGAGGTTCCCTGGCCGGGCGCCCGCTGCGGTTGGGTGGAGGTCTATAATCGGAGGGCGGATCATCGTTTTGACGCTTACATCCGCAGCTTACTGGACGCCAAGCGGCTCGAGGTCTGTTCTACCAGCCTTCCGCAACTCTGTATTCCCGCCATTATGGGAGATCCTCGTTACCCGGAACACCTGGCCCGCCGGGCCGCGATATTTGAGCGGCGGGCCGAAGAGGCGTCGATGGCGTTTCAAGATATACCCGGCGTCAGTCTGCGGAAACCGCGAGGCGCGCTCTACGCCACCGCTGTTTTTAACGCTCCGCCGCCTGAAAACGGCGGGGACACAAGTCTTTCTCTTCGAGTATCCGATCCAAGTCTCGCGGCATACATCGAGAACGCCACCGTCCAAGCGGCGGCGGATAAACGGTTTGTTTATTGGCTTTTAGCGGCTACGGGGATCTGCGTCGTGCCCCTTTCGGGATTTGCCAGCGAACTTCCGGGGTTCCGTTTTACCTTGTTAGAACACAATGACGAAAAACGGCGCTGGATTTTTAAGACCCTCGGAGCGTCGGTGAGGGAGTACCTTACGCCGAAACCTAGCCGATGACCGTTCCCAAGAATGGTTCGCCGGAGAGGAGCTTTCTCAGATTTTCCCTGTTTTTTCCTCCGGCGAAGATGACCTTGAGCCCTCTGTCGGCGGCGCGCCTGCTTGCCACCGGGTCAAAGGGGACATTTTTCCCCGGCGTCCATTCATCGCCTACAAGAGCGCGGAAATCCGCCCAGGAAATGGCGCCTACCGGTTTGGCGTCAGGATTTTTTCGAGGATCATCGGTATAGACCTGCTCGATGTTGGAAAGGTTTATCACCGTACCGGCTTGGAATCGTTCCGCCAGGAGTACCGCGTCATAATCGGAGGAGAATCCCGGCTTCCAGCCCGCCGCGACGAGAACACGGCCCGTTATCGGCTCCGCTTGAGTCGGATCGATCACCACATCTTGAAGGCACCACTCGCCCATTATCGCCTTGACCAGTTGGGCGTTGAGCCTGGTAGCCATAACGCCAATCCGGTCGGCCTGTTCGTCTACGCCGCCGCCTGAAATATTCCGGTAGGCTCTCTGCCAAATCCGCGCCGGGCCGCCGCCGCCGCACACGAGGATGAAACGCCGTTTCTCATCATGCCTCAGAGATTCCCCAATGAGGGCCGTGAAGTCTTTCAAAAAGGCTTCATCCACACCTTCGGGAGCCACAAGAGAGCCTCCCAACGAAATGACCGTAACCATACACTCCTCCAAAATAACGTTATTGGGCATAGATGCCGTCGATAATAATATCGCTCCACAGGGATGAATAGGATTCAAGGTTTCCTACCGCTTCTTCCCAAAGGCTTTGCAGGGCGTAATCCCCGTTCCGTACCGCGGTACGCCCCCTTGGATCCATGGGGGAAAGGAGGGTCTGTCCCCGGGAAAAGGTGAGCCGCCGGTTATCCAGATTCCCAAAATAGTACGCCGCCGCGTCCGGTTCCGGGCTGAAGAAAGGCGGCGCGGCGCCGGCGCCCAGCGCCGGATCCAGGGGTACCCATCCGAAGCCTTCAAGCCAGAATTCAGCCCAATAATGGCGTTTGGCGGCGCTCAGACGGTCTATCAAGACTCCCGCCACGGGAATAGCCGGAACGCCGGACGCTCTGGCAAGGGCGCAAAAGAGCAGCGCCGCTGTATAGGGATTCGCCCGCCGTTTTTCCAACGCTTCCAGAACCGGCGCCGGGTCGCTTGCGCCGTCCGAGACAGATTCGGCTTGAATTCCTCCCTCGGTGATGAGCCATTGGTAGATCTTCCACGCTTTGGTATAGAGATTCTGTTCCCTGCCGGTTATGGCGGCGGCTTGCTTGATAACCGCCGGATCATCCGAAGGGATAAGGGCGGATGGCATACAAAGGGCCGTTGCAAGCGGCGAGGAACGGCCTGCGGTGCGGATCAGATTGCTCTGAAGGGCGGTTTCCACTGCGTAGACCTCAACATGGTAGGAAAGCCCGATGCTCGCGCTGCCGCCGGAACTCAGATCCGTCAGTTTGAAGAGCGTCGTACCCCGGTAGTCCTCCACAAAAGGTTCTACATTCCGGCTGAGAAGTTCCACATTGCGCTGGGACGCCGAATTCACGGGCCGAGGTACCCACAGGTAGAGCGTATTAGACGGGGATGCTTCTCGAACCTTGATGTCAACCGCGTAAGAAATGGCGTAGTTCCGTTTGTCTCGATACGCCTTGGTTCCCGGTTTAGCCGCGACTTCAAAGAATTCCGGGTTGCCGCCGCCCTTGAGGGTCCGCACCTCAAGGCTCCCGCTGACGGCGCCGTCGGGAACCCTCACCCGGATCTCCCGTTCACTCCAGAGTTCATAGCCGAAATCCCGCTCGGAGACCTCGACAAAAAAGGGCCCCTGATTTTCGGCGGGAGCCGAAGGAGACGGCGCCGCGCCCCAACTGAAGAAAACGCCCCCTCCTTCACGGGACGCGCCGAAATTTTTCCCTGTAATCGTCACCACCGAACCGATAGCGCCGGGACTTCCCCGTATGGAGAGAATCCTGGGCGCAATATCCGGCTCAGCGTCCGACGGCTGTTTGGGGATTACCGCTTGGTTTGAAAATAGGACGGCGTTACTTTTCTTGCCTCCCCGGTGAACATAGACCAGTCCTGATTCTCCAAATTCAGGCGTTACAAAAACAATCGTATCATTCTTCCATTCAATGTACGCCGAAGAAGTGGGGATAATTCCCCCGACGGTAACGTAGGATTCATTCCGCTCGGCGCCGAAGTTTTCTCCGAAAATCGTCAAAACATCCCCTAAATGACCCGCTTGGGGATACAGAGAACCGATCCGGGGTTCTCTCGAATCACAGGATCCCGCCAGAAAACCCGCAAGAAGAAGGATGAAAAGAAAGAAAAGAGAACGGAAACTCATCGAAGCGCGTCGGGCGTCCTGATATTTGAAGCGGAAGGCCCGGTCGGAGGAGGCGGCGGAACCGTTAGCGTAGGCTCGCCGGCTTGACCGGAACCCTGTCCATAGGGGTAGAGCGTCAGTTGAATTTCAATATGAGTCCGGTCGAACGAACCGGTGGAACCGAGGGGGAAGAAATAAACCGGCTCGCCGTATTCCAGCGGAATTGTTTCCATGGTAGCCTGATAGCGGATTCCCTCATTGGGAATATCCACCCAAATCTGTCCTTGGGCAACCAGCATATTACGCCCATCTCGTCGGCGGTACGGGGTAAGCTGTATCGCTACCACCACGTTGGCGCCTACCAATCTAATACCAACCGGCCTGCCGGGAATCGTCACTTTAGAATTGGCGGCATTCCAGACCTCCTCCTGATTCCGCTCCACGACTCTCGCTACAATATCCAGTACCACCGCCCGATCCTTCAAGTCGGGTAACAACTCTTCCAGGGAAAGATCCTGGGCGGGCGCCGCGGCGGCGGCAAGGAAAAGGACGTTCCAAAAAAACGCACGTCCCAAAGACAGACGTATCAACCGGGGAGAAATCATGGGCTCTGGTATCTCCTGGGGTAGTCCGCCGCCTTGATGATGGCCGGTTCGCCGACGCTCGTAAAACTCTTACTTTCGGGCAGCAAGAGGATCATGGTATCCCCGCTATCCTCCCCGCTTAAGTATTGGAGGACGCTATTCATATCCGAGAGCGGCATGATGCCGGGAGCGTCAAGTTCGATCCCTGCTGACGCCATAGACTCTGTTTGCTCCCGGTATCTATCGGCGGAACGGCCTATCCACGCAAACCCCAGGGTGAACGCAAAAAGAGCCGCGGCGGCGGCGATAACGGGCACGGGCACCGTAACGGATCCTCGCCAGACGCGGCGAACCGCGGTAAAAACCATGGAATCCGTCCGGCCCGCCCCGATAGTTTTCCAGACCCGTTCCCGGGTCGCTTCCTCTAAAGCGGGAACCTCCTCCCTGAGGGCTTGGGAAACCAGCCGGTACCGATCAAGCCGGGCGCGGCAGCCGGGGCAATCCGCCAAGTGGGCTTCCATCTTTTCTTTCCATGGCGAAGGCAATTCATTGTCAAGATAGACGGATACTATTTCACGATCAGGACACATATAAACCATCCTTAGGTAACAACCCGGCCAAACGCTCCCGGGCCCTGAATACACGAACCTTCACGTTGCCTTCACTGATACCGAGGGCGCGGCCAATCTCCTTGTAGTTAAGTTCACCGTATTCCTTCAAAATTAACACAATCCGTAAATTTTCAGGAAGCTGTTCCAAAGCTTCCTGGATTGTCCGGCGGGTTTCTCCTTTAACCAGAGCCGCTTCGCCGGTTTCCACAACCCTTTTATCTTCATGAAACGCCCGCTGGTAAGCCTTTCGTTCCCGGTCTTTGCGTTTCGCGTAGTTTAAGGCGGCGTTTTTTACAACCCGTATGAGCCAATACTTTGCCTCCTCTCGGTTGGGGAAAACCATCCTTTTTTCATGCAACCGGAAAAACGCCTCCTGGCAAAGATCTTCCGCCGCTTCCTCGCTATGGGTGATACGATAGGACACCCGCAGCAAAACCGGGAATATCGTCTCGTAAAGCCCGCGGAATTCTTCCGCTTCTCGTTCCATCGATTGCCGGTTCCTATCTCCATCTATTGTTATAAACAAATTTTTCCCTTAATTGTTACAATTAAGCCTGTTCCATTACTTCAATATTGGAATAAACTTGATTGAGCGGTTCCTTAAAGGCGGCGCCAGAGGGTTCCATCTTTTCCATCTTCCAAGACAATCCCCCGCGCTTTCAGGGCATCCCGTATGGCGTCGGCCCGGGTAAAGTCGCGGGCTTTTTTTGCCGCTCCCCGTTCGGCGATAAGGGCCTCGATCTCTTCCCGCTCCCCGCCGCCGCCGCCTTCCAAAGCCATTTCCCTGACGCCCAAAGACAGAACCCGATCCATATCTAGGGCCGACGCGAGGGCTTCCTCCGCCGTAACCTCCGGGTCTCGCAGGATTCCCCATAACTCCGCCAGCGCCCGGGGGCCGGATAAATCATCCTCCAAGGCCCGGTTAAAAGCTTCTCTATATTGAAGCGCCTTTCCGTCCGGATCCGGTACATCCCGGTTCATCCAAACAGGGGAAGCCCGTTTTGCCAGGAACCGGATCCTATCCCGCAGGGATCTTCTGGCGTTCCGGGCGCCGTCGAGGGCCTCGTAGGAGAACTGTAATTGGCTGCGGTAATGCGCGCCGAGGAGGAAATACCGGTAATCGAGGGGATCGTAACCGGCGTCCACCAGGCTTTGCAGGGTAAGGAACTCCCCGGAGGACTTAGACATCTTTCCCTTGTCTATCACGAGAAATTCATTGTGCAGCCAGAACCGTACCCACGGGCGTTTGCCGGTGGCCGCCTCGCTTTGGGCGATCTCGTTGGTATGGTGGATCGGCACATGGTCGATTCCCCCGGCGTGAATGTCGAACTGTTCCCCCAGGTACTTGATGCTCATAGCGGAACATTCGAGGTGCCAGCCCGGATAGCCCCGCCCCCAGGGGCTGTCCCATGTCAGCGCCTGACGCTCGAATTTACTTTTGGTGAACCAGAGGACAAAATCTTGGGGGTTTCGCTTGTTTTCGTCCTGCCCGGTTCTGCTCCGTACCGGGGAATCGCCGGAGCGCGAAAGGGTCAGTTCCCCGTAATGGGGGAATTTGCCGACGTCGTAATAGAGATTCCCCCCGGCAGCGTAGGTAAAGCCCGCCGCTTCTATCCGCCTGATAAGCTCGATCATATCCGCGATATGTTCCGTGGCTCTGCACACCACGGTAGGCCGGTCTATACGCAGCCGTTCCGTGTCTTTGAAGAAAGCTTCGGTATAATAATTCGCCACCTCGAGGACGCTCTTCCCCCGTTCCCCGGCGCTTTTGACCATCTTGTCGTCCCCAAAATCATCGTCCCCGGTGAGGTGCCCTACATCGGTAATATTCATCACATGGGTTACCTCAAAACCAAGCCGACGGAGGGTTTTTACCAGGAGGTCATGCGTTACGTATGCCCGAAGATTCCCGATATGGGCGTTGTTATACACCGTCGGGCCGCAGCCGTAAAAACCGACCTTCCCCGGCGTAAGGGGCTCAAAGATCTGCGGTTCCCGTTTAAGGGTGTTAAAAAGGGTAAGCGCCATAGAACCTCCAAAACGAAACCGGTAATATCTGAATATTATGAACACTTTACGAGAATTTATCGAAGAAATCAATAAGGAGCGCTTTGGGGAAGCGGTTTTTCGGGGGGAAGTCCGCTATAATGAGCCTATGGCGGCCCATACTACCTTCCGGGTCGGCGGCCCCGCCGATTGCTGGATACGCCCCCACGGGGATATTTTTCCTGAATATGCCGAAACATTGCGGGGCGCCGCCAAAGCGCGGGGGATTCCGGTCTTCGTTCTTGGAGCCGGGGCGAATCTGGTGGTGGCGGACCGGGGTATCCGGGGTATCGTCCTTGACACCGGGGGCTGGGCGGGATTTGACGCGGCGGGGAGCGGCGCCGCCGGAGCGCGCTCCGTTTTTATCCGTTCCGGAACGCCGGTAGACGCCGCTGCGGAGGCTGCGGCGGAGGCGGGGCTGGGAGGACTGGAATTTCTCGCCGGGATGCCCGGCTCCATTGGCGGGGCCGTATGGATGAACGCTCGGTGCTACGGGCGTTCCCTGTCTGATTGCCTTGTGGAGACGGAGATTTTGGAAGCGAGGGGGAAACGTATCATGCCATACCGCGCGGAAGATTTTTCCTATAAGAAAAGCCCTTTTCAGGGGCGGGATACCCTCATTTTAGGCGCCCGTTTTGCCTTAACGCCGAGGCCGGAACAAGAAATTCGGGATGAAATGGCCGCCCTGCGCCGAGACCGGACGATGAAAGGCCATTACCGGTTTCCTTCGGCAGGTTCGGCGTTTAAGAATAACCGGTCTTGGGGCAAACCCGCCGGACAGATCATCGATGAAGTGGGACTAAGGGGGCTCTCTCGGGGAGGGGCGGCGGTCGCGGAATGGCACGGCAACATCATCATTAACCGGGAAAACGCCCGGGCAGAGGACATCCGGTCGCTGGTCCGGGAAGTGACCGCCCGCGTCCGGGCCGCGCGGGGAATAGAACTGGAACCGGAGATCCTCTTTGCCGGCGAGTGGGAAGAAGCGTCGCCATCAGCCTAACGGCGACGGCGCCTGAATTTGCGAAGCGGCTCAATTTCATTTACAGTAAAGAATGTGAAGATCACCAGGCTCCGTTTTCATGTACTGCTCACCGGTTTGTGTTTTATTACCGTTCTGGCGGCGGGTTTGGTGTTTTACCTGCGGTTTCATCAACTGGCGGGGCAATGGGACGAACGCGCCCGGCAAATGTACGTTGAATACCTTGATTTGTTAAATAAAAACACCCTCAAGAACACCGCCATGTCAATTGAAAAGCAGTTTCCCATCTTGCATGATACGGAACTGCTCAAGCGGGAAGCGGGGACAGACTGGTTCTGGGAACTATCCGGCGAATTCACCCGTATCGCCCGGCTCTTCGGATTCGCCTACATCTACTACATCGAAAAAACAGAAACCGGAGCGTATGTGTTCCTCCTGTCCTCCGGCATCGGGAAAACCGAGCATCCCGAATGGCTGGGCGGATCCGTTTGGGAAGGGAAGGCCCCCGCCTTTATTGACGACGCCTGGGAATCGCGGCAGTTCGCCTTTTCCCCGGACTATACCGCCAATGAATGGGGCCTCCTGTATTCGGTCGTGCTGCCTATCGTCAACGACGGCAAGACGGTGGGTATCCTTGGCGTTGACTATGATGTTTCTTTCATCTTGGACTCCCTGCGCGTCCAGGAGGATGCGCTCGACAAACGGGAAGAAACGATAGAGCGCTTATTATTGGAGAATCTCGCCATATTCGCGTTTGTCATCTTTCTCATAATGTGCGTTCAGATGGCCGTTGACTATAGGTCCGTTCTTGTCCCGATTCAGACTATAGAAGCCAATGAGCGCACCCGGCTGATGATGGACGCGACGCCCATGGCCTGTTCCATCTGGAATACGGAGGGCGTCATGCTGGACTGCAACAGGGAAGCCCTGAATATGCTGGGCCTCTCAACCAAAGCGGACTACATCGAGCGTTTTTTCGATCATTGCCCGGAATTCCAGAGTGACGGCGTGAACAGCCGGGAAAAGGTGGCCATGGCGCTTAAAGCGGCCTTCGAGACCGGGCGCCATTGTTTTGAGTGGACGTTTTTGACGGATACGGGGGAACTCCTGCCGGTGGAAACCACCATGGTACGGGTGCCCTGGAAGGACGGCGCCCGCGTCACGGTCTATGCCCGGGATCTGCGGGAAATCAAGGCGAAAGAAGAAGCCGCCCGGGAAACCGAGGAACGCCTGCGGATCATGCTGGACGAAATGGCTTTTTCCTGTGTTTTCTATGATGAAGACGGAAAAGCTATCGACTGTAACCGGCGGGCCGTTTCCCTTTTCCGGAGCACGTGTAAACAGGATCTTATCGATAACATCTTCCGCTTTTCGCCTGAATTTCAGAGCGATGGCAGGCCCAGCGGGGAAAAGGGGATGGAACTTATCCGGGATACCTTTCGGACCGGAAAAAATAGCGCCCGCTGGGATCATATACGGGGCGACGGCTCCCCGCTGCCCACGGAAGTAACCATGATCCGGGTTAAATGGAAGAGCGGCTACCGGGTAGTTGCCTATATCCGGGATCTGACCGATCTGGTGGAAACCAGGGATAATCTTATCAGGATAACGTCGATAACGGAAGGTTCCCCCAGTCTGATATTGTACATCGGCGCCGAAGGGATGATAGAGTATATGAACCCGGCGGCTTCCGCCATCGGCGATCCTTCCCGGGAAGCGCTGCTCGCGGAAACCTTGCGCCGCGTTTCCCCGAATGGTATTCCGCCGCGTTCCGTGAATGAAGAAGGAATTCGGGATAACGGAAAAAAGCGGAGCGTTCAGTTCGAGATACCCCTCGCCGCGGGCGGAGGGGAACGCCGCGATTTTGTATTCTTCGCGTTTCCTACCCGCCTGCATGACGGGAGGCCCGGCATCGGGCTTTTGGGACGGGACATCACGGATCTCAAAGAAGTACAGCGGGATCTTATCGCCGCGAAAGAGCAGGCCGAGCGGGCCTGGGCCAGAGAATCTCATTACAACAAGATAAAGAGCGATTTCTTGAGCCGTGTAAGCCACGAAATGCGTACCCCTCTGAACGCCATCATCGGAATGACAAGCATCGCTCAAAAATCTTCCTCCGATGAGGAACGGGAACGGTGTTATAACAAGATCGAAGACGCCTCCCGGCGTCTTTTGGGAATCGTCAACGACATCCTTGACATGACCGGCATTGATACGGGCGGATTATTCTTCTTCCATGAGCCGTTCAGTTTCAGCGAAGCCCTCCGCCCGGTTATCGCGGGTATCGAATCAAAGGCGGCGGAAAAGGGACTGCGCTTCGTCGCCGTTATTGATGAAAACATTCCCGATCGGTTGGTAAGCGACGAGCGGCGCTTGCAGCAGATCCTGACCAATCTGCTGTCTAACGCGGTAAAATTCACCGGCGGCGCGGGAAAAGTCGAGTTTTCCGCTCAACGTATCGAGGACCGGGGAAGCGCCTGCCTTGTCCGTTTTGAGATTTCCGACACCGGCGTAGGCATTACCGAGGAAGCGCGGGGACGGATATGGGATCCCTTTGAGCAGGCGGACACCGGCATCACCCGTGAATACGGCGGGATAGGCTTGAGCCTGTCCCTTACCAAACGCATCGTCGGGATGATGAACGGCGAGATACGGGTTGAGTCGGAACCGGGCGAAGGTTCCCGCTTTATCTGCGATCTCCTCTTCGGCGTCGACCGTTCCGGCGTTCCTTCAGGCGGGGACGGCGGAGAAATCCCCGATCTTGCCGGGCGGAAGATTCTCGTGGTGGACGATGTGGATATAAACCGTGAGATGATTTTCGCGCTGCTGGAAGATACCGGAGCGGAACTTGAGGGCGCGGCGGGCGGCGGTGAAGCGGTTGCGTTATGTTCTCAAAAGAAATACGATTTGGTGTTCATGGATCTGCACATGCCCGGCATGGACGGGTTAGACGCCGCTCGGGGCATCCGGGCCGCGCCGCTTTTCGGATCCGCGACAACGCCGATTATCGCGCTGACCGCGGATAACGGCGCGGAAATACGCGCCCGGTGCCGGGAAGCGGGCTTAAACGACTATCTGACCAAACCGGTTGACGCGGAAATTTTATTCAAAACGATTGCCCGCTGGCTGCCGCGCCTGGACACTATTTAGTGTCTGTTCACAAAGTCGGTTACTTTGTGAACAGACAAAGAAAAGGAAGGGGAGGAATCGATATGATCGATCAGGAAGAACAAACTATCATTCGGGAATTGGCAAAGCGAGTTCGGGATCTGGCCGCGCAGGACGTAAACAAGGAACGCATCCGGCGGATAAAGGATATGCACAGCCTTAAACCTGTCCGCCCTCCGGTTTGGATCGACGAGATCCCCTGGCACGAAATGGACATAGGGGACGAACTCTCCCTCCGCTGCCGGTCGGAAGAAGGACGGAACATGGAACTGCATTTCCGCCGCATCCTGTACCGCTGGAAGCATATTCAAGCCGACATGGTTGTGGAAGACGCCTTCTACGTTACCAAAGCCTACGCCGATTCGGGTTCAGGCCTTAAAGTTAAAGAAGAAACCATCGCTACCGATACGACGAACCCTATCGTTTCCCACCATTACGAGGATCAACTGAACACGGAAGCGCAGGTAGACGCCCTCACGATTCCTGTAATCAAGGCGCTGCCCGAAGAAGACGCGAGAAATCTAGAAAGAGCCGCCTCTATACTGGGGGGGATCCTGCCCGTAAAACTACGGGGGCATCAGATCTATTACGCCCCCTGGGATCAGATTCCCCGGTACCGGGGCGTTGAAAACTGCTACGTCGATATGGTGGAGCGCCCTGAATTCATCCACAAAATCATTGCCAAGTTTACGGAAATCTACCGGGCGCGGTACAACCAGATGGAGGAGCAAGGGCTCCTGGATTTTAACATCCCTTCGATCCACTGTACCCCGCCGTATACGGACGAACTCCCGGCGCAAGACTGGGACGGCGGCAAAGTCCGCTTTAAGGATGTCTGGTTCCGGGGGATGGCCCAGCTTTTCGGATCGGCGTCTCCGGATATGCGGGAGGAATTTGATTTTCAGTATATGCGTCCCTTTATGGAAAAATGCGGTCTTGCGTACTACGGCTGCTGCGAACCGCTGGATCAATTTATTCCTGTTCTAAAAAAAGTCCCCAATATGCGTAAGATTGGCGTTACCCCCTGGGCCGATGTCCGCTCCTCCGCGGAACAAATAGGCGGCTCCTATGTCATGGCCCGCAAGCCCAACCCGGCCAACGCGGCTCGTTTTGACAAAGAAACCGTGGCAAGGGAAATCGAGGAAACCGTTAAAACAGCGATAGCGAACAACTGCCCCTACGAGTTTGTCCTTAAAGACATCAGCACGGTGAACGGCAGACCTCAAAACCTGATAGAGTGGACATCCACGGCAATGGAAGTCATTGACCGGTATTACCGCTAAGCTCCTCCGCGAAAGGTTATTTCGATGCGGGCAACGAGGTTATTGATTCATCTTGATAGGCTCCGCCGGAATATCGGCGCTATCCGGAACCGGATTGGAAGCGTGCCGGAGATTTGCCTGCCGGTAAAAGCCGACGCCTATGGGCATGGAGCCCCTCGGATAGCGCAGGCGGCCCTGGAAGCGGGCGTTTCGCGCTTGGCGGTGGCTGCGGTTTCCGAAGGGGCGGAGCTCAGGCGGGAGGGAATCGAAGCGCCGATCCTTCTCCTCTCCCTTCCCGCCCCCGAAGAACTGGGGGAGGCGGTCGAGCTTGGGCTTATCCCCCTGGTGAACGACCGTGAATTCGCCGGACAAATCGCCCGCGCGGCGCGCCAAGCGGGAAAGCGGCTTCCGGTACATTTGAAGATCGATACCGGCATGGGCCGGCTGGGGTGCCGCCCCAACGAAGCGGTGGAGTTGGCCGCCTTTATCGCGGCCCAAGATTCGCTGGAATACGCCGGAACCGCCACGCACCTGGCCGTATCGGACGATCCCGCCGAAGCGTCGCGCCGCTACACCGGGGATCAGCTTACCCGATTTCGGGAGAGCCTAGAGGCCATCAGAGGCGCGGGACTGGATCCCGGCGTCGTCCACGCCGCCAATTCCGGGGCGATACTCCTTCACCCCGGCGCGTGGTTCAACATGGTAAGGCCCGGCCTCCTCATCTACGGGTATTCGCCGATTCCACCGGAAGCGCCGATTCCGAAGGAAGCGCCGATTCCGGTGGAGCCGGTGATGGAGCTGCGTACCCGGGTCGCCTGCGTGAAGCGGTTCTACCGGGGCGAAAGCGTTTCGTACGGACGTACCTGGATCGCCCCGGAAGATACGTTTATCGCGGTCTTGCCGGTAGGCTACGGCGACGGGCTGCCCCGTTCCCTGAGTGGGAACTTCTCCGTGCTTATCCGGGACGCCTTCTACCCGCTGGCCGGAAGGATCTGTATGGATCAATGCATGGTAAACCTGGGGCCCGAACCCGCCGTTACACGTTGGGATGAAGTTACGGTCTTCGGCGGCGCGGCTCCCGGCGCGGACGCGCCGGCCTCCATCTTGAACACGATCCCCTACGAAATTACCTGTAACATGAACAAGCGGCTGCCCCGGGTATATCCGCTTCATACGTGACGGTAAAGCTCAACCGTTGAATGGGAGAAGGCCCCAGGCGGGCTATGGCCTGCCGGTGGGCTTTGGTTGGATAGCCCTTGTGCCGCTCATAGCCGTACCCCGGATAAAGCAGGGCGTAACGGGTCATTTCTCGATCGCGGGCGGTCTTGGCGAGGATTGACGCGGCCATGACTTCGGGGATACGGGCGTCGGCTTTGACCATTGCCCGGCAGGGAATCGTAATATCCGGCGTGTAAAGGCCGTCCACGATTGCTTCAAGGTCCTCCGTCAGCCCCCGTTCCGCCGCCGCTTTGAGCAGTTCCTCAACGGCCCGCTTCATGGCCAGGAGGCTTGCCCGGAGGATGTTGACGGCGTCAATCTCCTCATGGGACGCCCAGCCGATTCCCCAGGCTGAGGCCCCGGCGCGAATCGCCGCTTCCGCCCGTTCCCGCCGGGCGGGAGTGAGCTTCTTTGAGTCGTTCAATAAAATGGGGGAAAAGGCGGGGCCGAGGATTACCGCCGCGGCGAAAACCGGCCCGGCCAGCGGCCCCCGTCCGGCTTCATCAATACCGCAGATCATTGGTTTTGGGTTATTACCGATAGAACATCCCGAAGTTCCGGATCCTGTGAATAGTAGTAGGTTTCGAGTTCTTCCGCCGTAAGACCCGTCAGTTCATGGCTCAGGTAGTGGATCCACCGATCGTCGTCATGTATCGAGAAACGGTGTTTGCGGCACCAGTAATCGGGCTGGATGGGCAGTTGTTCCGGTTTATCATAGAAATACTTGTAATCATGGACGGCTATCTTGATGTTGTTCCGGGGAATACCTTTTTCAAGGATTATCCCGGTGAGGCGGTTGATAGTGCGTCCGGTATCAAAAATATCGTCTACCACCAGCGCCTTATCCCCGGTACGCAGATGCCCCGGATCGTACGTCCAGCCTTCAATCTTGATCTCCGCCTGCCGGCGTATCCCCGTGTAAGACCGAGCCACTACGGCGGCATAGTACACCGGCCTGCCTTCCCCGCGGCGTATCTTGAAATATTCGCTTACCACATTACCCACCAGGGCGCCTCCCCGGAGGGGGACATAAATCACATCCGGGATGAACCCGTCCCGGTAGATTCGGTGGGCCATCTTGAGCGCGTTATTCCGCATGGTATCGGCGGAAAGAAATTCTTTGTTCATAGGGGGATTATAGAGCGGCGGGCAACGTTTTGCAAAGCTCGCCTTTGCGGGAGCGGATGCCCGGGCTGTTTAACAAAGCGGGTACATGGTATAGTTCCCCTATGGGAATCTGGGATCGGCTCGGGAATGTTATCAAGAGTTATCTGAACGATGAGGACGCCACCCCTATAGGGAAAGGCGGCGGGGCTTCTCCTTTCGAGGATCCCGATCTGGGCGCGGCCTTTGAAGAGTTGAATGACTTTCTTTCCGGTAAAGAGAAGGCTGAAGGAGAAGCGGCTTACCGCAACGGAAGGGCCGGAAAAGAGCGGGCGTCCTCTTCCCGGCAGCCTCCGGAGTCCCTCCGGGCGGACTTTGCCGAACTGGAGCTTCCTTTGGGGGCTTCCCCGGAGGAATGTAAAAACGCCTACAAACGGCTTCTCAAGATCCACCACCCGGATCGCCATGCCGGCCATGAAGGAAACATGAAAAAAGCCACCGAAAAGTCCGCCCGGATCAACGCCGCGTATGATCGCATCGAAAAATGGCGAAGGAATCCTGCCCGCTGAAAAACGCCGTCGTCCGGCGTCTTATCCCTTAACGCTCCCAGAGGTGATAGAAACCTGCACCTGTTCCTGTGATACGGCGTAGATAATGATCCCCGGCAGAATTATCAGCGTGAGGGCGGCGAACATTTTAGTGTAATCGTAGGAATAGGCCTCGGTGAAAAAGGCCAGAGCGTAGGGAAGGGTGCGGGTGGAAGCTGACGCAGAAAGCAGGGAAGCAAAGAAGTACTCGTTCCAGTTCCCCAGAAACATCAGGATACCGGCGGTGGCAAGACCGCTCTTTGCCAAGGGCACGTGCATCTGCCAAAAGTTGCGGAAAAAACCGATGCCGTCGATGACGGCGGCTTCGGTCATCTCTTTGGGTATAGCGGCAAAGGCGGATCGCATAACAAAAAGGCTCATGGCAATACCGCCGGATAGGTACACCAGGGTTATCCCCGGAAGGGTGCCGTAGAGCCCCAGCTTCATGATAATGTAAAAAATCGGCTGGGTTTTGGTATGCCCCGGAATCAGCATGGTCAGCACAAAAAGGGTAAAGAGTATATTTTTGAGGGGAAAGTTAAACCGCGCAAAGACATAGGCCCCCATCGCGTACATGACAAGGGAAAGCGCGGTGGCGACCGTGGAGATAAGCGCCGAATTGAGCGCGTAACGCATGAAGTTGTTCCCCCGGATCACTTCCAGGTAAGGGCCAAAATCGATTTTTTGGGGCAGCGCAAAAGGGGCGGTGAGAATTTCACCGTTGGTTTTGAACGAAGAGATCACTACCCAGATCAGGGGCCCCACGGAAACCAGCGCCACAAAAGCAAAAAGCAGGTAGATCAGAAAATAAACCGCTGTTTTTTGCAGCAGATACCAGCCTTTTTTCTGTTCGTAGGTATTCATGATCACTCCTTATCACTGATCATTCATGCGGAAGGCCCGGTTACAGGCCAGCATGATTCCGGCGCCCAGGATCAGCATCACCATTGCGGCGGCGTTGGCAAGGCCGTAGTTGTAGTCGGAAATATTTTTCACCAGGATCAGCGAAAGACTCATGGTGTCGTCACCCGGGCCGCCCCGGGAGGTAAGGGCAATGGCCTCGTACATGGAGATTCGGGAAGTTACCCCCATAATGACCGAAGTGCCGATAGAGAAGCGGCAGAGGGGAAGATCTATGCGGGTCATCACCTGCCAGCCCGAAGCGCCGTCAATAGTGGCCGCCTCGTGAACATCTTTGGATATGGCCATGAGGTCGGCCAAAACCACCAGGGAGATGACCACGGCATAGAAAAGCCAGGTAAAGGTGATGGCCCAAAAAGCCGCGGGGCTTTCGTAAAACCAGTTCACGTTAAAATCTCTGTTAAAGATTCTAATGATATTATTGAGGATTCCAAAATCGTTATTAAAGAGGAACCGGTAGATCATTGCCCATGCCGCGCCGGAGATCACATTGGGGATCATAAAAACAGTGCGGACGATTTTCCAGCCTGGCGGAGCCTTGAAAAAAGCCAGGGCCACCAAAACGCCGAAGAGGGTGTGAAACACCGCGGCGATCAGCGCCCAAAGCCCCAGATTTTTTAAGGAGATAAGAAAACTCTTCATGGAAAAAAGACGCTGGTAGTTGACCAGCCCTGTCCATTGGGGGCTGGTCATGCCGTTCCATTTGGTAAAGCTGGTGTATATCACGGTGAAAATGGGCCACAGGTAGAACATGAGGAACATGATCAGCGTAGGGGCCAGGAAAACGTAAATCCAGGGCAGGTTCCGGCGTTCCAGCCTGCTGATAGCCGCTGTTTTCATCATGGTTTCTCCTATAACGAGCGGCGGTATCGCCGCTCACGTTAATCGGACATTAACACGAAGTGTTAATGATAACTCCTATAACGAGCGGCGGTATCGCCGCTCACGTTAATCTGTGCCGTACGCCGTTTACCGGATGGTTTCCTGGGCCTTAATGGTCAGTTCCTGGCAGAACCGCGCAGGGGTGTAGGTGCCGTTGATCAGCAGCGGCAGGAGCCGTCCCCATTCGGTCTCGTAAACCGAATTAGGAATCACATCGCCCCAACTGTACGACAGGATCGTGTCGGGCTTAACCGCGCCGACATATTCGTCCATCAGTTTATTTTTGGCCCGTTCAGCCAGGAAGCTCTGGGTCGCGGTCATGCGGGGAGAAACGCCGCCTTCGGCCAGCATATACCGTTCAAGCTCGTCCTGGGACATGATAAAGGCGATAAACGCCTTGGCCAGTTCCTGTTCTTGGGGAGTGGCGGTGTTGGGAATCCACCAACTGTAGCCGATGCCCGGGCCGCCGATAGCCACATTGCCGGGGAATACGTCGGCCCGCACATCGGCGCCGTTAAACCCGTTGGACCATTTTGCCTGAGCATCCGGGGCGAAATCGCCAATCATCCAACTGCCGTTGGCGATAATCGCGGAACGGGCGGACATAAAGCTGTTGGCGGCATCGGCATAAGCCGCGCCCAGGGTATTGGCAGAGGCGTTTTTCTGGAGCAACTGCTGGAGTTTTGTAACCGCGCCGATCATGATGGGGTTGTTATAATCCGTCAGCCGGGGATTGGTATTCGCGCCGGAGGCAAGCCATTCAACGCCACCCGGTTCTTTGGCGATAAGCGAAGACAGCACCAGCACCGTGGTCCAGGCGTTCTCGCCGGTCATAAAGGCGATCTTGTTGTTCCCCAGTTCAGCGGCAACCTGTTCCCAGCTCATCTGGGACATGGGCTTGGAAGGCTGGTAGAGTTTGGGGTTGTAGTACAGACCGATAGGCCGTACCACCGGATAGGTGATCGAAAAAATTTTGCCGCCATTTACCGTGTTATACGCTATCGCTTCCGGAATCGCCAGAGCCCTTAATTCGGGAGTGCTGTCCAACAGGGGCTTGAGATCCACGAACATATTACCCGGGATGACAAATTCGGTGAGCCATTCATAAGCGCCCCCTTCAACCAGGGCGGGCAGCTTGCCCTGCTGACTCAGTTGCTGCATTTTAGGGGCGTACATATCCTGAACCAGTTCCTCGATGGTGAGCTTGTACTTTCCTGCGTACTTCTGGTTGAACCGCTCAACCTGGGGCAGGAAAAAGAGACCGCCGACATTCTGGCCCGATTTATAATGGGGGTTGGTTACTTCTATAGCCCCCCCCCCCCCCCCGTAGAGTTGGAAGCGCTCCGGCTACCGGCGGCAAAGGCTGCGCCGGCGCACATGGAAACAGCCATAATTGTCAACACTATTTTCTTCATTTTCTTTCCTCCTGGAAAAAGATAGTAGAATTGTTCAGAACCCCGGTTGGGTTCTTCACATTCCTTCATATTGTATTATGTTTTCTTAAAATAGATCAATTATAAACATGTTAGTTCTTGTCTGTCCACAAAGCCGGTTGCTTTGTAGACAGACACTCGTTCAGCCCATCCTAAACCGAATTTCTTTCACGATGGAGATAAGATACGCTATCATGTCGCTAATCATATTGAAAAAAATCAGGAAGATGAACACAATGACCCCCATTCCCACAATAGAAAGGAAGGAGGAAAAAAGCATTTTCGCCGGACTATAGTCATGGATCATCATCATCGCCGCCATGATCAGCATCCCCGACCAGAGCAGCGAAAAAGCGGCCAGTACCTGGTATACCGTCCCTTCTTGGCGGGTGATGAGGTGGCTGAGCAGGATCAGAACCGCCTTGATGATGATAGAAGGGGTAAGAGCATAGGCCGTGGCCATGTAGATCTCGTGGAACCGCCCCTTGCCGTCCATCAGGGTCGTCAGGCTCCAGTTCGACAAAGTCCAGAGCAGGAGGGGAACCAGCACTTGCAACACCACCATAGAGACGTTGAAGTATTCCATGTACAGCCCCCAGTTGCTAAACTGGATGTTAGTCAGCGTTACCGTCAGTATCTCCACGACTATCGCGGCCACAACAATAATATGGGCCGCCCCCAAGGAACCGCGCTTCTCGTGGATCAAATCCCAGAACCCGTCCAGCGGACGCACCGCGACATAGAAGGCGTAGCGCAGGCTCGCCCACAACTGATTGCCGGCAATCTGTTTCATACGCCCCCCTATTCCTTGATTCCCGAATTGGCCATGGTTTGCATCACATTGCTCTGAGAAAAAATAAAAACTCCCAGCGGAAGAATCATCATAAACAACGTTACCGCCGCGCTCACCCCCGTGCGGGCTATCCCCCCGCCGACAATCTGGGACAGGGCGTAGGGCAGGGTCTTGAGCTGTTCGGAGTAGATATAGGTTGAACCCGAGGCGTTCCAGAGGGCCTGTACCGAAAATATCAGCACCGTGAGCCAGGCGGGCTTTATCATCGGCAGCACGATCCGCGTAAAGATCAGGAGTTCTTGGGCTCCGTCTATCTTCGCCGCCTCCAGCAGCGTATCCGGAATGGTGTCGATAAACTGCTTGAGGAGGAAAAAGCCCATGGGCATGGTCATGGCCGGCACGATCACCGCCCAATAGGTATCAATCCAGCCTAATTTCGTCATTATCAGGTAGTTCGGAATCGCCGTTACCGCGCCGGAAAACATCAAGCAGGTTATTACCAGCTTCATAAAGAGGGACCAGCCGGGCACCCGCATCTTAGAGACCACATAGGCCCCCAGGGACGCGATTACAATAAGCCCCAGGGTACCTGCGGTGGTGATAAGCAGGCTGTTGACGACATACCGCGAAAAAGTAACCCAGGAACTCCCCATGATCACGAAGAGGTCTTGAAAGTTATTCAGCGTCGGCTGCCGCACAAAGAGCCGGGGCGGAAAAAGAAATATCTCGCTCAGGGGCTTGAAGGCGTTGTTGACCGCATACACCAGGGGCCACACGAAAAATATGGCGAAGACCCCGATTACCGCGGTGATGAACATATCGCCCCCCACCGACCGGTTCGGCTTCCGGCGTTTCCAGAATTTTCGTTTGTGTTTTCCCACGCTTTGCGCCTTGGCTTCCATAGTATAACTCCTTAGGTTCCTACCCGGTTCAATAGTCTCTGAACAAGCGATTTGGACAATAGCGCGACAAGAAACAGCAGCGTGGCGATGGCGGAGGCGTAGCCCATTTCAAAACGCAAGGTACCGTAATCGTCCAGATGGTTCATCACCGTGTGTACGGCGTAGTCCGTACTCGGAAAGCCGGCCAGCGCCGCGCCCACCCCCCCTACTCCGAAGGAGCCGGTAATAGCCATGACCGCGCCGAAGAAGAGCATACCCTTCATGTTCGGCAGGGTGATGAACCACAGTTCCTGCCAGCGGTTGCTGATGCCGTCCACCAGTCCCGCCTCGTAGAGCGTCTCGTCCACCGTGGCGAGCCCGGCGACAAAGGCGAGAAAGCCGGTTCCCAGGCTCATCCAGAGGATCACGATGATGACGACGGTCATCATATACTTGGGGTCGGTAAGCCAGAGTACGGGCCCGTTGATTATCCCCAGCCGCATGAGCATCCCGTTTATGTAGCCGTAGGCGTCCCCGGAAAAGATGAGCGCCCAGAGCACATAAACCGACCCGGAGATAGAGGGGGCGTAGAACACGAGGATAACGAACGACCGGATCCGGGCGGGAATTTCGTAGATAAACCAGGCGAAAATAAACGAGGCGAAATACCCCAGCGGCCCGGTGATGACCGCGAAGACGAAGGTGTTCTTAACGGCGATCAGGAACACATCGTCCGCCAGGAGCAGGTTGATGTAATTCCGCAGGCCGATAAATTTCGGAGGCTGCAAAATGTTGTAGTAGGTAAAGCTGTAGAAGAGAGAAATCACCACCGGGGCCACCACGAATACGGAAAAGCTCGCCGCATAGGGCAGCAAGAACAGGTATCCCAGCCGCTTGTGCCAAGCCTCCTTCAAGGTTTTGCCGATCAGACGTTGTTGTTGCACCGCAAAGCGCCTTAAACTCATCATTCCCTCCTATTTTTCCAGTCCGAATTCTTTCCGCTTTTTGATCAGCTCTTCGTTAATTAGGCGGTTGTAGTTGAGCAGGGTTTCACGGGTATCCACCCGCTCGTTCAGTACCTTCCGCACCGCGTTCGTGATATTCCGGCTTACATAGTACCCCCCCGGCACTTCCGGAATCCCCACCGCCCAGGAACGCTGCTCCCGCAGCGCCGTCAATTGTGAAACCCGCCAGGACAGCCGATCAAAAGCTTCCGTGTTCGCCGTGGCGTAGCGGGCGGCGGCGCCCATTACGCTCTCCAGTTCCCGGGCGTAACGGGCCTGGGTTTCCGCGCTTGTCCACCATTTCATAAACTCCCAAGATGCCCGCAGAGAGCTTTCACTCCGCTTGGGCCTGGAAAACAGGATAGACCCCGTTACGGTTGACGTAATGGAACGGTCTAACCTTCCGTCCTCCCGGAAGGTTCCCGGCAGGAGGGCGAACTGCCAGAGCCCCCGGATCTCCGGCGCGGACACTTCCAGCTTATTAAAATTCTCGATATCCGCGATTCCCACGGGGATTTCCCCGCTCCTGAACCGGTTGATAAAGTCAAAGCTTTGCGGGGCCATGTAATGGGTAAAGAAGCGGGTGTATGCCTCAAAGGCGGCCAGGGGCGTTTCCCGGTCCAGAATCGTCCGGGATCCTTCCGGGTCGTACAGGGCGCCTCCCCGCTGGTAGAGCGTGATCAGGTAGCCCGACATATCGGTCCCCGACGCCATAGAGGGAATACCCGCATTCATGTTGTTCTTCTGCAACACGGGCATCATGCTTAAAAGGTCATCCCAGGTTTCAGGCGGCTCCAGTTCCAGTTCTTCCAAGATGTCTGTCCGGTAAAACATGATGCTGAAGTTCTGGGTTTCGGGGAGCGCGTAGACCCCGCCGTTGTATTCAAAGGGTACAACGGCGCTCCGGTGGAAACGTTTGGCCACCTCCGGATAATCATCAAACTGGGAAAGGTCAATCGCGGCGTCCCGCAGGGCGTAGTTTACCGGTTCCGAGACGGCCATGGGTATGGCGACATCCGGCCCCGTGCCGGCCACCACCGCCGGCATCACCACCCCCTTTTCCACCAGCCTGACGTTCACCGGAATCCCCGTCTGGGGGGTAAAGCTGTCGTCCACCATAGATTTCACAATCGTGCTTTGATCCCGCCCGGTCAGCAGCCATACATCCACCGCGCCGCTTCCCTCGTACACGTCCCCCAGGTTGTTGTAATCCACCATAAAAGAGGCCGCCAGAGAACGGAGTTCATGATAGGCGGCGGTAATAAAATTTTCCCGCATCTTGGGCAGTTTCGCCTCCGCCGCGGAAACAAGGATGTAATCCACATCCAGCTTGGACTCGGTAAGGGCGATGATGCCGTCCCCCAGGGAGCCGATGGCCCCCTTAAAGCCGCTCAACGCGGGGGGCAGCTTATCGGGACGTTCCGCGTAAAGTTCCAACTGCCGGGCCAGGGTCAGGATCGCCGCAGACTGGGAACTCCGTTCCCCCGAATACCGGGTCAGATCGTCCGCCAGTTTATAGAGAACCCGGCTCTCCGCCGCCATCGCCTCGATTATATCGGGGTAGACTCTTTCCAGGCGGTAATCCCGCAATGGATCGGGCTCCGCCCCCGTCAGCACCAGGATCCTCCGGTACATACCGTTGAGCCGGAATATCGACTCTTCCATGGTTTCCAGCATCCCCCCCAGTTCCCCCAGCGTTACCTGGAGCCTGATTCGGTGGGTTCCCCGGCTGAGGGGAAAGTACAGATCGTTGCCCTCCGCATCCCGCAGGGTAGAGAGATCCCAGGCGTTCCGGTAACGGAAAGGCGCGGCCTGGAGTTCCGTACAGGGGATAATCCCGTCAATAAGTACCGCGCGGCTTGACACAAAGCCCCGGTTGTATTTTTGCCGGACCTTGAGGGAGATCCGGTACATCCCGTCTTCGGGAACCTCGACCTCCCATTCAATCCACTGCCCCGGGGTTTTCCAGGGGTCGCCGCCTATCATGTTCAAGGTGATCTGCGCGGGGTTGGCCGGCTCGGTCTGTCCCGAAGAGCGGTCGTAGCGGGCGTAGAGGGCGGGATCGGAACGGCGGGCGGCGTCTTCCCCCTGGACTTTCACGATGAGCGTTTTGTCCCGGTTTTGGAAGCGGCTCGTATCGAACCCCGCCGCGTACTCCGCGTAGGGCTGTTCCGAGGTTGGGGCCCGCAGTTCGAAGCGCCGGATAGCCATAGGCTCGGCGCTCCCGGTAAGACGGATCCGGTGCTCCCCCTGGGAAAGGTAGAACCGGTAGGGTTCGGCGCTATACCCGGTGGGGTCGCGGAAAAAGGCCGTCTCCCAGCGGGGAAGCTCCACCTGAGTGGGGCGGATCTGGTTTCCCTGGTTGTCGGTTCTTACCGGCCCGCCGTCTCCCCAGATCCGGGAAAAGCTCAGGCGTTCCGCATTGAGGAAGGGAACTTCGCCGTCGATGGAAAAGCTCCGTTCAATGGAGATGCCCCGTGAGGCTACGGGGAAATATTCAAGGTAGCAGGTATAGAATCCGGGATGATCCACTTGGACGAGGTACTCGACAAAGCTTTCTTCTCCGGAGAGGAGCGCCCGTTCTTCCCCCTGGAAGCCGGCAAGCTCTTCGATGCCGGAGCCTTCAGCGTAGGCGAAAATATCGAGGGGAATGTCCGCCTCCGCCGGGGCCGCGTTTGCGTGCCGTTCCCGGTAAGCCGCGTAGGTATTCCTGCCGCCTGAGGCGGACGGTTCAGGCCCGGCGCCCGCGCCGTGATCCGCGCTTCCGGTACAGGAGGCAAGGGCAAAAAATAGGGCGGCGGCGAATATTCGGTGTGTGATGGACATAGTCTTTCTTTGCCTCCTAAACATTAGGCTTTGATCCCCGTCTGGGAAAGGCTCGCCACAAAGAGCCGCTGGGCAAAAAGGTAAACCAAAAGCGGCGGGGCGATGCACATCAAAAACCCGGTATAAAGCCGGTTCTGATTCAGGACGGTCAAAAAATTCCACACTTCCCCCAAAAGGCCTCCTATCGTGTTTGCCAGCACGCCGTAGCGGGGCATAAACAACGAGACATAGTAGCCATCGGCCCACTGCCAGACAAAGGAAAATAAAAAACAGGAGGTGATCATCGGCATCGCGTCAGGCAGCATGATCTGCGCGAAGGTGCGGAGGCTGCCGCAGCCGTCCACCCAGGCGGCTTCTTCCAGTTCTTTCGGCGCGCCCAGAAAATACTGGCGCATAATAAAGATATACAAGCCGCCCTTTAACCCCAGCCCCGTCGCGTATACCAGGTAATATGAAATAGGTTTGTTCAGGAGGTTGAGGGGCTGCCCGGTGATAAGGCGGAAGATGCCGAACACGTCGAAGAACCGGAAGTTAAGGTACAGGGGGCTCGCAATCATCTGAGCGGGCGTCACGATGATGATAATCACCAGGAAGAATAAGAGGTTCTGAGCGGGGAAGCGGAAGCGGGCAAAGCCGTAAGCCGCCAGGGTACAGGCGGCGATCTGCAGGATCGCCCCGGGGATCACCACGGCCAGGGAGCGCAAAAAGTTCGCGGGATACGATATGGCCCGGGAAACATACACGTAATTTTCGAGCGAAAGACGCCGGGGAATGTTTTGCACGGTGGAATCCCGCGCGTCCTCGACGCTCTTGAAGCTGGAACTGAGCTTTACCAGCACCGGCTGGAGGATCATAAAGCACATCCCCGCGACCAAAAGCCCCCGGCAGATCCGGAATACCGCGCCGAGAACCTTTTTTTTCATGAACCGCGGCAGACGCGCGGACAAAGAAGCCGTATCGCGCTTAGTCATTGTACCGTACCTTCTTTGAAAGAAGCGCCGTAATAATGCCGAGAATCGCTATTACCAGCGCCATGTAAATCCACGCCTTCGCCGAGGCTTCTCCCCACCTGAACCGGTTTGAATCTCCGGCGATATTGTTCATCACCGCGTTGATTCCGCCGGTCAGAAAGTCCACAATGCTGTACACCACCACCACAAATATCTGCGGCACCAAAAGGGGGAAGGTAACTTTCCAGAAACATTCCCATTTGCCGCAGCCTTCCAGTTCCGCAGCCTCGTACATGCTGGGCGGAATCCCCTGGAGGGCGGAAAGGAATATCACTACCTGTATCCCCGAAGCCATGGCAATCGTATACACCCGGCTTACCGCCAGAAGCACATAGCCCGCAATATTTACATTCAAGTTGTTGTTAATTCCCTGGAGAATTTCCTGGACAATCTCTGATAAAAAACCGCCGACGTAAAAGTTACTCCGGGCCATGTCCAGAAGGGATGACGCGGCGTGGGTAGACGCCTCGATAGAAGCGAAAACTCCCGCGGACAAAATAACCGGCATGAAAAAAACCGTCCGCGCAAAGGCCCTTCCCCAAAACTCCTGATTCATCAGCAGGGCCGTGAAAATGCTGAAAATAATAACGGAGGGCACAAAGGCCAGCATCCGCATAAGCTCGCTAACCAAGCTCCGGTTGAACCCGGCGTCCACAAAGAAGGCGTTGTTGAAGTTTCCCAGCCCCCGGAAGCTCAGGGTAAAGGCGTGCTTCACGTTATCCAGCCCCACCTCGCTAAAGGCCATCGCCAGGGACTGAAAGAGCGGAATGGCCATGAAGGCCAAAAAGCCAATCAGGAAGGGGGAAATAAAGAGCAGTCCCGTGACGGCCCGCTTGCCGCCTATCGACAAACGCGCGCCCCGCCCGTTTCCCGTATTCACAAAAACAGCCTTCATGGTTCGCTCCGTATCACTTCGTAGTTTCCGCCGGCGATAATCCGGCCCTCGTAGTCAAAGGCGCTTTTCCCCGCGTTCACCAGCACCCGCGTCCCGTCCGCATATTCCGTCACCGTCACCTCAGGCGCGAGAACCGTGTGGTTCTCGATGGTCTGCCCGTAGAGGCCGCCGAAATCCCGGACAAAACGCCGGTACAGGCCGTCCGCTTCGGCGGCCCAGCGCCGGTATTCGTTGGAGAAGTAACGCTGGAACCGGGTGTTCTGCAAGACCCCGCTCGATTCGCCCATAAAGCTAAAGGAGAGCCCCGCGCCGGTTTCAATAGTCCGCAGCAGATACCGGGCGTAATCTTCCGCCAGGTTGATCGCCGTCCCCGTGTAGGGCACGAGGCCGTGGATGGCGATCTGATAAAAGGGAACCGCCGCGTCCATTATGCCGAACTTTTGATCCTCCAGGGTCATGTTGGTGATAAAATCCGCGTACGGCAGGGTGTACTCAAAGCCTCCGTTGACCATCACCTTCGCGCCGGAGCTTTTCCGCTCCGCCAGAATCTTCTGTTGTACCCCAATCGCCGCTTCCCGGCTGACGGCGTCATCTTCGCGGTAGTCAGCCGCGAGTACCGAGCCGATAGTCCGAAAGGCGATATTTTCTATGCTGTAACCCTTCGCGGCGGCGGCAAAAGAGGATACCAGGCCGGCCATATACGCGGGCCGGGACAGATAGGCCGGGTCATCCCAGCGATCCTGGCCGTAGCCGACCACGTTGTAAGGATACGCTTCCATCCGCTCCCGATTGAGCGCCATCAGCGCGTCCCGGGCCAGACTGAACCCGCCGCCACGCCCGGTTTTCCGCATATACAGGAAATCCGCCTCCGCGAAAACAGCCATACCCCCTTCCCGGGCGGCGGCGAGGAGGGCGCCAAAATCCTGGGAAGAACCCAGTTCATTCACCGGGCGGAGGACGGAAGGCACGGAATGTTCCACGCCCCCGTTGAACCAGCCGTTCAGTTTTATCACGGCGTTTTCCCAGCCCCAGCCGGCGAAGTCCCGGATCATCCCTTCCGCCTCCCGGCTCGACGTGAGCTTGAGGGGCAGGTTGACAGGAAAGCCCACGACCTGCTGGATTTTTTCCACCGCCCCCAGTATCTCAACCGCCACGGGAACCTTCCCGCCGGAACTTCCGCCGGAAACTCCGCCGGAAGTTCCGCCGTTTCTCAGGGCGGGATACCGTTCCAAAAGCCGCGCCCGGTATTCCTTTGCCATGCCCACATAGCCGTCCCCGGCGCAAGGGGTATAGCGCACGAGGAGCCGTTCCCCTTCGGGAAGCGTGTTTTCGTAATGGACAATATCGTCTTTATTTGCGCCGAAGCCGAACTCAATCTCCTCTCCGTGGACGATGGTAAAGAGGGGGGCAACGGAATTCCAGGAACAATCCCTGCCGGATACGTCCGCGATGATCGAGGCGTAGGATGCCCCTTCCTCAATGAGGGCAAGGATGCTTTCCCCGTTCTTTTCGATGCCGAAGGCCGGGAACGCCGCCTGGGCATCGGTTATTTTAACCCGCCTTACCTGTCCGCCGTCCCAGCCGTATACCGGGAGGTTATAGGCGTTCTGGGCTTGCTTCCCGTTGTTAAAATACACCAGCGCCCCCGGGCCGTCGGGTACGAGCATAAACCCCTCGTCTTCAAGGCCGCCGGCCCCGAAAAAGGGAAGTAACTTGAGCTGGGTAAGCGCGAACTGCTTGCGCCAGCCGATCTTGTCGAAGGGAACGCTCACCAGGAGGGAGCCGCCGTCCAGCTCGTAACGGAGGGTCACATTGAAAACCGGGGTTTCCGCCTCCACAGGGACAGGGGCGCGGGTAAGGTCTTCTTCGTATTCTTCCATAGTATAACCCGCCGCGTTAAAGAGCCCCTCAAGCTCGGCTTTGAGGAAATTGGGTATCGTTTGCAGGATGTGCGTCTGCCCCCGGGCCAGATCCGGGTAATCCCGCAGGAGCGCGCTCTTGTCGTCCGTGGGGAGCAGGTTGTTGATGTCGTAGAGCCGGTAACAGGAGTCTATCACCCGCAGGGCTTCTTTTAGGTTTTCCGGGGGAAGCCGTTCCAGGTACGCTTCCATCCGCGCTTCCGGGACGGCAATAGGATAGTAATAGATCCGATCCGCCTTGCCCACCGTGTAGTTCACTTCGATGCCGCCATCCACGAGAGCGTACTCATACTGTTTAAGTTCCACGCTGTCCGCGAAAGCCGTAAGGCTTACCTCGCTTTTATTTACCCGCGGAGTCCCCTCGTGCTGCTGGAAGAAGCTGGTATAGAGCAGGGTAAAGGGCGATCTAAGGGCGGATTTGGTGATAACCGTGGCCGCCGGATCCGCCGCCGCGTTTTCGGGGATGGAACGCCACTGCGCCCCCGTATCTTTGACGGAAAGGACGATTTCCGTGGTGTCGGGGAAATAGTCCAGCCGGAGTTTGTCGTTTTCCAGGCTGAGGGGTTCCGCGCCGCCCTCGTTGGTATAGAGGACGATGCGTTTTGAGGTTCCCCCGCTGGGCTTGTCGCAGGATATAAGGGCGCAGCCGATCGCCACGCAGCCGAGTGACAGTAAGGCGAAGAGGCGGGGGCGCAGCCCCCGCGCCCCCGCCGGGGAGGCGCGGCCTCCCCGGCCCCCTGCAAATTTGTTTCCCATGATGTCACGCTTCCTGTATTTTTTTTACGAGTTTCGCCCCGGATCGCCAGAGCGGCGGCGCCACAAAAAGAAGCCCCAGAGCCAGCACAATGATCCAGAGGTTCCGTTCAACCCATTCCTTCCGGTAAGCCTGAAAAGCCGCCGCGTAGTTTTCCACCGAGTACTTTATCTTGAAATAGTACATGGCTTTTTCGAATTCTCCCTGTTGATAGGCGGCGCGCCCAATGCCCACGTAGGCTAAATCGTAGTTTCCGTTCATTTTGAGCACCTCCTCCCAACGTGCCCCGGACTCCGGGTAGCGCCCCGCCGCGTATTCTTCCATAGCCGCGTTTATCGCCGCCCCGTAGCCGGTCAGGTCGAAGCGGGTCAGGGAACCGGCCTGGGAATCCAGCACAAAGAGGGAGGAGCCCATGTGTTCCAGCGCCGAGGCGAAGAGAAAGTACCCCTCCCGGTTCCCCATCCCGCCGAAGGCGTAGAGCATATTTCCCTGGGAATCGTAGGTAAACAGCCTCCCCCGCTTCTGATCCAGGCAGACATACGCGCCGTTCTCCAGGGACGTCACGTCCACAAAGCGGGAACCCCCCTTCGGCGCGCCGGGCCCGAGCATCCCCCATGCAGTATCTCCTACAATAAATTCGTTCCAGCCGTTGTGAAGGAGAATATCCGTCCCCGTAGGGGTAAGCCGTTTTACCGGAGTTCCGACGTCCGTAATGTTCCCGGTCTCCGAGTCCGAGAGCGTGAATGACGAGTTGGTCACGTAAATAAAACCCTCGTGATCCAGGTGGAGGTTGTTATATTCCGTGGGGACGAAGAGATCCATAGTCTCCCGCTGGGCTTTGGTGGCAATGCTCTTCCAGAAATAGTCGATAGGGTTGACCATAACCTTCTCGGCCCCTACAAAGCCTGAAAATTCACCCCGGTTGTTGAACTCCATGAGCCCCTTGTTCATATTCAGCGCCTGGAGGTAGAGCCGCCCCGTCTTATCCACCACGAGCTTAGAGGGCAAAAAATCCATTTCCGGGTCGATGGTCTCGTCATCGGGCCTGAATATGGCGGAAACAAAGCCCCAGTCCCGGTTGAGTTTCAGGATCCGCCCGTTGTTGGTGTCGGCGATATAGAGGAAGCCCTTGGCGTCCTCAAAAATGTCCTGGGGCCCGGAAAAAAGGCTTTCCTCCTCCCCGATACGCACCGAGGATACCACGGCCTTGAGGGTATAGCCCCCCGTATCGTCCGCTTCCAACAGAACGATCCGGTTATTGCCGGTATCGCAAATATAGATGCGGTTTTCCCGGATAAAGAGCCCCTGGGCTTCCCGGAAAGGGCCGACGCCGAAATCGGTCCCCAGGAGGTAGTCCACGACCCGGTAGGGGTCCGGGGAAGCCATGGTATCGCCGCTAAAGTTGTAGTTGTAGGTGTAATTCGAAGGTTCAGCCCCCAAAGAGAGGGGGAGAAAGAGGAGAGCTATGGTACAGAAAATCATGTCTTATTCATACCTTCCTTCCAATACCGGTTTTTAATGTGGAACTAATAAAAACAGTTTATCACTTTTTTTCGATCTGTCAATCGTTTTTTTTCATTAAAAAAAAGGGGCGCCGTTGAAGGCCGCCCCTTTGGAACCGGCTATTCGTCCCAGAGCCAGGTGGAGAGGTAGCGTTCCCCCGTATCGGGGAGTACCGCCACAATCGTTTTGCCCGCGTTTTCCGGACGCTGGGCCACGGTAAGGGCCGCTTCCAGCGCCGCGCCGGAAGAGATTCCCACAAGGATGCCCTCTTCCTTAGCCGCCCGGCGGGCGATAATGCCGGCTTTTATATCGTCGGTCAGGTATATCTCATCAACGATATGCGAATCGAAAACCTGGGGCACAAAACCCGCGCCGATACCTTGGATCTTATGGGGCCCCGGCTGGCCTCCGCTGAGTACCGGTGAAGCCGCGGGCTCCACGGCAATGACTTTGAGAGAAGGCTTCTGAGCCTTGAGGAACTTCCCCGCTCCGGTTACCGTTCCTCCGGTGCCGACTCCGCTTACCAGTATATCCACTTTGCCTTCCGTATCTTCCCAGATTTCAGGACCCGTGGTCTTCTCGTGAATCGCCGGATTCGCGGGGTTGTTAAACTGCTGGGGAATAAAAGAGTTGGGAATCGTCGCCGCGAGTTCTTCCGCCCGGGCGATTGCCCCCTTCATGCCCTTAGCCCCTTCGGTCAGCTCCAAGTGGGCGCCCAGCGCTTTCAGAAGCTTCCGCCGCTCAACGCTCATCGTTTCCGGCATCGTCAGGGTGATCCGGTACCCCTTAACCGCCGCCACAAAGGCTAAACCTATCCCCGTATTACCGCTGGTAGGCTCGATGATCATCGTGTCTTTGGTGATTTTCCCTTCGCGCTCCCCCGCCTCGATAAGGGCCAGCGCGATCCGGTCTTTAACGCTGGAGAATGGATTGAAACATTCCAGCTTGGCATACACGACCGCCCCGCCGGTATTGAGCCGGTTGATCTTCACCAGCGGCGTTTTACCGATGAGTTCCGTAATTCTATCTACCCGTGACATAGTACCTCCATAATGGATAATTCCTAGTATTTATATAGGCATTATAAATCAAAAGGAAAAACCCGTCAAGGCCCGGGGCCGGCTTGAATTTCCGCCTTCCGTGGGGTTCAATAGACCCATGTTAGCAATGACAACTGATTTTCACGGTGAAAGCAGGAATCCTGGGGAGATTCGGCAGACCCTGGAAAAAATCGCCCGGGCCGGGTTCAGCCATGTCCACTGGTGCCACGAATGGTCCGGGCCCTACCTCTACAGCATCCACGAGATGCTCCAAATCCGGGAATGGCTGGATGAATTGGGCCTCAAGGTCAAGGGGGTTCACGCTACCCACGGGGGCGGTACAAAAGACTACGTTTCCCCCAACGAGTTCAACCGTCTGGCCGGGGTGGAACTGGTGAAAAACCGGGTGGAGCTGGCCCATATCCTGGACGCGGGGGCCATCGTCCTCCACTTCAAGCAGCCCGTTGAAGCCTTTGAAAAAGACCGGGACTACCGGAAACGGTTTTACGCCCAGGCCTTCAAATCCTTCGACGAGCTTGAACCCTTCTGCCGGGTCAGGCACATCCGCATCTGCGTGGAAAACATGCTGTCGGAGCCCCCGGCCTCCACCCACGCCATGTTCGGCGATCTCTTTGAACGCTACGATTCCGGCTTCATGGGCCTCTGTTTCGACACCGGGCACGCCAATGCGGCCTGTAAGGAAAATTGCGTCGAATACGCGGAACGCTGGAACGACCGGCTTTTCATGATTCATATCCACGACAACCAAGGCCGGGATGACGAACACATCCTCCCCTTCGAGGGAACCTTTAACTGGGAAGCCTTTGCCCCGGTCCTGGCCCGGTCCCCCTACGAACTCCCCATCACGATGGAACCTTCTTTCAGGATGGAGGAGGAGGACGGCCCCTGGCTGGAAAGGGCCTTCCGGGCCGGGGAACGCTTCGGCGCCATGGTGATGAAATACCGGTGACCGATACCAATATCGCCGCCACACGAACGGCGCGGCGCAAGCGGCGGTGATATTGGTGCGGTGAAATACGGATCACCGGATGGCGTAGTGTTTTATCTTGTTCAAAATCGTCTTCCGGCTTATTCCGAGCGATGCCGCGGCTCTCGTGCGGTTCCCCTCGAAACGGGCCAGGGCGTCTATGACGGCTTTTTTTTCAATATCCTCAAGAGAGCCGTCGAAAGCAACGTCCTCGCCGCCGCCTACCGCGCCGCCTACCGCGCCGCCCTCCGCGCCTGAATCCATCCGGCGGGATTCGGGGGGCTCTTCCCGGTTCCCGGCTGCGGCGGTCCAGCAAGGCGGGCCGATATCTTCCGCCGTAATAACGTTTCCATCGCAATAGATAAGCGCCCGTTCCAAGATGTTTTCCAATTCCCGGATATTACCGGGGAACCGGTACGCCTGGAGGCAGTTCAGGGCTTCCGGGGAAAGGCCGGGCGCCGAGCGGCCCATACGGACGCTGAGTTTGCCCAAGAGAAAGATGGAAAGGAGGGCGATATCCCCGGTCCGTTCCCGGAGCGGGGGAAGCGCCAACCGCACGACATTGAGCCGGTAGTACAGATCCTCCCGGAAGCGGCCCTCTTTGACCATGGCCTCCAAATCCCGGTGAGTCGCGGAAATAATCCGGGCGTTTACCGGAATATCCGAAGCGCCTCCTAAGCGGCGGATCTTCCGTTCCTGGAGAACCCGGAGGAGTTTGACCTGCAACGGCAGCGGCATCTCGCCGATTTCATCCAGAAAGATCGCGCCCCTCCCGGCAAGTTCAAAAAGGCCGTTCCTACGGGCCGCCGCGCCGGTAAACGACCCCTTCTCGTGGCCGAAGAGTTCGCTTTCCATCAGCCCTTCGTGGATGCCCCCCACATTGACCGCCACAAAAGGCTCGGCGGCGTTTTTGCTCCGGCGGTGGATCTCTCTGGCGGCCACTTCCTTGCCGGTTCCGCTCTCTCCGGTGATGAGCACGGTGGAAAAAGCGGCGGCAATCTTGTCGATTCCGGCGGAAAGTTCCCGCATGGCGGGGGAATCCCCCACCAGGGCGCTGGTCAACGCGCCGGTACGCTCCACCGCCTCGACCAAATTCTCCCGGCGTTTGTTATCCACGAGCGCTTTCAGCTTGATAACCAGTTCCGCCGGGTCAAAGGGTTTTACCAGATAATCCTTGGCGCCGGTTTTAAGGGCTTCCACCGCGTCGGCGATTTGCCCATGGGCGGAAATCATAATCACCGGAGTAGAAAGCCCCCGCTGCTGGAGTTTTTCCAGCACGTCCTGACCGCTTATCCCCGGCAGCTTCAAGTCCAAAACAATCGCGTCAAAGCTTTCCAGGGCCAGTTTCTCCAGAGCGGCTTCCCCGCTCTCCGCGCCTTCGGAACCGATGTCCTCAAGGCTCAAATACTTCCTCAGGGATTCCCTGATATTTTTCTCATCATCTACAATAAGTATGTTCATTTCCTGTACTCTTTTATGGTGATTTGCGCCCGGACGCCGCCGCCTTCGCGGTTGTCCAGTTCGATAGTTCCCCCGGCGGCTTCCACAAAGCGCTTACCGATAGAAAGCCCTATGCCTGTGCCGGCGCTCTTCTTCGTGAAAAACAGATCAAACACCCGTTGTTTATCTGTTCCGTCTATGCCCTGGCCCCGGTCGTTTACCGTGATAATGACGGCGCCCGCGCTTCCCCGGATGATCTGGGCGCTCACCGCTTCGGGGGGGCCTCCCGCTTCCAGGGCGTTCCGCAGCAGATTCTCGAAGACCGATCGGAACCGCTCCTTATCGGCCCATATCAGGACGTCTTCCGCCGCGCCTTCTTCCATAATATCCCGTCTACAGAGCCGCCGCCCCGTTTCTTCCAACAGATCGTATACCTTGAGGGCTTCCGGGTTCCCGGAGGCTTCCCGCAGGTAATCATTCACCCGGTAGGTCAGATCCGAAAGGCGGTTTACCTCTTCCTCGATGATGGTCAATTCTTCCTGGTTTTCGCCGTTCAAGGTCTTCCGTAAAATCCCCGTTTGAAGCCGGATAGAAGAGAGGGGGTTCTTGATCTCATGGGCCAGCGTGCTGGCGGCGGTTCCCAGCACCACCAAATTTTTCTGCGCCTCGATCTGTTCCCGGTAGGTATGGCTGCGGAGGTAGAGCCGGCGAATAGCGGCCGCCGCGGCGAAGAGCGCCGGTATACAGAGAATGAGGAGCGCGGAGGTGATGATCATTGTTCGCCGGTACGCGGGATGGGAAATATCAACGTAGTAGTAGCGTCCCCGGGCCAAGGTATTAAAGAAAGGGAAGCCCTGCCGGATGATAGTGATCTCGGCCCGTTCTTGCGGCGTCCGTTTGCCCGTGGCGCTTTCGTCTGGGGACCGGGCTTTCTCCGCCTCTTTTCCTTCACCGGGAATGGGAGTGCCGGGACCCGGCGAAAAGGGCGAAATCCTGAGCGGTTGATCCAAGGGTTCCCCTCCCCTTCCGTCTCCGTTTCGTATGATAAATTTTACCGAGCCGCCGTTTTTATCCGGAATCGTATACCGTCCGAACCGTCCCTGGAGTCCCTGGAGCAGCGTGTTTTGCAGGATGCTCTCGTCAAAGGAAGCGGGCGTTTTACCCCAGGAATAGAGGAGGTTCAGATGGAACCCGTACACCGCGAAGCCGGAGATCCGCGCTTTCAAGACCGCGTTGTTTTCAATGACGGAGCCGAAGTCCTCAAAGCTCCTCAACTCCGTAAAGAGGGTATTGAAGAGCTGCTCGTTCTCGTTATCCCGGAGCAACCGGGCGCGATCCCGAATCGTCCAGGTGATAAAAACCGCCAGCGCCGAAAAGAGGAGCCAGCCGAGGATAGCCGCGAATAACGACCCGGTATTGCCGGAAAACACGGCCTTATGACCGTAAGAGCGCGATAACCGCTTCTTCATCTTCAAAGGCTCCAAGGCTCCGGAGCGTTGACAGCGCCGACAGCGCTTCATACCGCGCGTTGGTCAGGTTGTTGGCGCTGTCGAGCCGCAGTTTTTCCGCATCGATAAGGGCGGAGAGGGAATTCTGATTCATCCGGTAGAGTTCCATCACGTGGTCGAAATTCAACCGGGCGTACTCGAGCGTTCTGGCGGAGGAAAGCGTCTGCCCCGCCTGGGAGATAAGGCTCACCAGGGCGCGCTGAACGTCTATATCCAGACTTTCCACCTTGGATTGGTAAGTGAGGGCCTGCTGGTTTACGGAGAGCCGGCTTTTTTTCACACTCGCGCCGGTATTCCAGAAATCCAGGGGAATAGTCGCGGTAACGCCCACTTTCCCCTCGGCGATCTTGAAGGTTCCGTTTAAGAAGTCATAGCTCAGGCCCATGTTTGCGGTAGCGTTCACCGTGGGCGAATACCCCATGACGGCGCTCTTGAGGTTCTGATCGGCTTTGACGGTATCGATTCCCGCTTTAATGAGGCCGGGGTTGCGGCTTTCGATGTTTTTCCAGAGCCGTTCGTAGACGCGCTCGAAGTCCGCGTCATCCATGGCCGCGATACTTGGGAGCAGGCTGTCCAGGGCGCTAAAGTCCACCGGTTCCGGTTCGGGCAGTGTTTCCAAGCCCAGGAGGTTTTTCAAGGTAAGCCGCGCCAGGGAGAGGGAACGGCGGGCATCGTTGCGGGAATTCTCCGTCTTTTCCTTATTTGCCAGGGCCTGAAGATAGCCGGCCTCGTTTATCATGCTGTTCTGGCGGCGTATCTCCGCGATGGCAAGGCTTACATTCGCGGTTTCCAGGGCGTTTTCCGCGGACTCAAGGGTCGCTATTGCCTTACGGACGTTGTAATACGCCGTATCTACCGCGCTCAAGACCGAAAAGTACTCCGCGAGCGCGTCCTGCCGGGCCTGCTCGGTGGAAAGATTGTTGAGGATTTTTTGGATAGAATACTTTTTGGCGTCCCAGAGCGGGAGGGTTTCGGTAACGTTCAAGCTTATCCCTGCGGTAGCGCCGTTAGATATATCTTGGGTGAACCCGTTGTTATTCCACAAAACAACGCCCGCGTCAGCCGTTAAGTTGACTTTCGGCAGCAGGGAAAAGTACTGGGTCTTTTGGGTCAGTTCATTGCTCTGTACCGTCAAGGCGGCGCTGGCGAGCGTCCGGGAATTGGACAAGGCCAGTTCCCGCGCTTGTTCCAAGGTAAGGGCGCTGTCGGCGGCGCACAGTCCGGCGAAGAGTACCATTCCCATTACCACAATAAGAAGTTTTTTCATCGTTTTCTCCATAACGCTTTATTCGTAGCGCAACGCGTCGATAGGGTAGAGCCGCGCCGCTTTTTGCGCGGGGGAATATCCGAAGATGATCCCCACCAAGGCCGCGAACAGCGCCGCTCCCGCTACGATAACCGGGTTGATAAACGTCGCGATGTTCATGGACGCCATAACCCGGCAGGCTCCAAAGGCGATGCCGATGCCGATGATTCCCCCCAAGAGGCTTAAGATCACCGATTCGGTGAGGAACTGCATAAGGATGTCCCGCTTGCGTCCTCCCACGGCCATGCGGATGCCGATCTCGCGGGTCCGCTCGGTGACCGACACCAGCATGATGTTCATGATGCCGATACCGCCGACGAGGAGCGACACCCCGGCGATAGCGGCGAGCAGGCTTGTTAAGGTTTTAGAGGTAGCGGTGGCCATGCCTATCATATCCGTCTGGTTCATAATGGAGAAATCCGCCGCGGCTCCGTCGGCTATCTTCCGGGATTCCCGCAGGATAACCTCCGCCTCTTTCTGGGCCGCTTCCATATACTCCTTGCTCACCGCGCTTATCATGATCGTATTGACGGCGGTGGAATTGGCCAGCCGGTACATAGCCGTATCCAGGGGGATCATCACCACGTCGTCCTGATCCTGGCCGCCCATACCCGCGCCCTTGCTTTCCAAAAGGCCGATGACCGTATAGTAATCCGTACCGATACGGATCTGCTGATCCAAGGCGTCTTCCGCCTCGCCGAAGAGGCTCGCCGCCGTGGTGCGGCCCAGAACCGCCACGCGGTTCCTGCCGGCGAGGTCGTCTTCGCTGATAAAGATTCCCGCGTCCACCTTCCGGTTCGCAACCATGAGCTGCTCGGGCTCGACGCCGGTCACATTGACCTGGGCGCTCCCCTCGCTGCCCACCACGGTGGCGTTCCGCTGAACCGTCCCGGCAACCGCCGCGGCATAGCTCGATTCATCCTTGAGCTTTTGGAGATCCGCCTTGGTGAGAGAATTCATCCGCATCATAATGCCCGGGCCGCCCCGGCTCATCTGTCGCGCCGGCATGACTTGCAAAAGATTCGTACCCATGGCGGCGATCTGGGCTTCGATAGCCCGCTGGGAACCTTCCCCCAGGGCAACCATGATGATCACCGATCCCACCCCGATAATCACCCCCAATGAGGTAAGAAAGCTCCTCATACGGTTCCGGAATATCGACCGAAAACACGTTTGTAACAACTGAGCTACGTTCATGCTAACCTCTCCTTTGCGCGGACGCATGGCCGCGCCGTATAACCCGAAGTTTCATGCTAACCTTTCCTTTGCGCGGACGCATGGCCGCGCCGTATAACCCGAAGTTTCATGCTGAAAGTTCCTCTTCTACGGGCGCTATTGCCGCCGCGGCCTCTGCGGCCTCCGCGGCTCCGGCAAGCTCTTCCCCGGAAAGGAGCGCGTGATCCTGCTTCCACCGGGCAAGGTCTTCCATGGCGTTCCGGCGTTCCGTTACCGGCTTATCCGAAACCAGTTCTCCATCCCGCAGGGTGACGATCCGTTTGGTGTACGCGGCCAGTTCAGGCTCGTGGGTTACCATGACGATGGTTTTTCCCCGGTTGTTGAGTTCCTGGAAGAGGCCCATGATCTCCAAGGTCATCCCCGTATCCAGGTTGCCGGTAGGCTCATCCGCGAGGATAAACGCCGGGTCGTTCACCATGGCCCGGGCAATTGCCACCCGCTGCTGCTGGCCGCCTGAAAGCTGGGAGGGGACATGGTGAAGCCGCTTGCCGAGCCCCACTTCTTTGAGCGCCGCCAGGGCCTTTTCCTTCCGGGTCTTGGCGGAAAACCGCTTTTCGCCTTTTTCCCGGCGGCGGTAGAACAGGGGAAGCTCCACATTCTCCAGGGCTGTAGTCCGGCCTAAAAGGTTGAAGGACTGGAACACGAAGCCTATCTTCCGGTTTCTGATATAGGCGAAGGTATCCGCGCTGGACTTGGAGGTTTCAATCCCGTCCAGGCTGTAGGTTCCCGCATTGGGCTTGTCCAGGCAGCCCAAGATGTTCATCAATGTGGACTTACCCGACCCTGATGGTCCCATGACGGAGACGAACTCTCCCGCTTCGGCGGAGAAATCCAAGCCCCGCAGGGCGCGGACTATCACCGCTTCCTCGCCTTTCTTCCCGCCGAGCTTGTAAAAGCGTTGTATGCCTTTCATTTCGATAACCGCTTTCATTACACCTTCTCCTTTAAAATGATCCGCATCCCTTCAAGATCGTCTGTCGCGTTGGCCGGAAGCTTGACTTCGGTGCTGGTTCCGTTGGTGATGCCGGTTTCCACCTGGATGACGGCGGGTTTGCCGTCATCGGCGATGTACCACAGGTTTTTGAGCGTTACCGTTGCCGCCGCCGGACGCGAACCGGTACGGGTTCCGGTGCTACCGGCGGTGCCACCGCCGGTAGCACCGCCGGTTCCGCGCTGGGCGTTGAATTGGCCGCCTCCGGGCATCCCGCCGCCCATCATTCCCCCGGCAGCGCCGCCGCCCACGAGGCTTGCCAGGCTGGTGTTGGAAGCTCCTGCGGCGCTACCGCCGGTCGAAGCGGAAGGAGTCTGGCCGGAAGCCGCCGCGGCTTTCTGCTGGGCGCGGGCGTCGAGCGCCGCTTTTTGCTGTTCTTCGCTCATATTTTTAAGGCTTGCGTTAAAGACCAGTTCGGCGATTTCTTCGGCGCTTAAACCGGTAGGCTGGTAGCGCAGGGCCGCGTTGGGAACCGTAAGGATGTTCTCGCCCCGTTCCACGATAAAGTCCACGGCGCAGGTCATCCCCGGCATAAGCGAACCGTCCTGATTCCGCACGTTGATCATCACCGTGTAGTTCACGACGCTGTTCGACACTGCGGGAACCATCCGCAAGGTTTCCACCGTCCCGCTAAACCGCCGCCCCGCGAGGCTCTCCAGGGTAAACCGCACGGCCTGTCCCTTGTAGATTGAGGATACGTCCAATTCCCCCACGGTGGCTTGAATTTGCATCTCCGTTAGGTTCTCCGCGAGGGTAAACATGGCGGTTGCGGAGCTGCTGGTATTTCCCGATACCGTATCGCCGACATTGATGTTCCGTTCCAGCACGATGCCGTTGATGGGGCTCGTCACATAGGCGTACTGGCTGATTTCGGTCTCGATAACCTTAAGGTTCGCTTCCGCCACCGCTAGATCCGCCGCGAGGCCATCCAGGGTAGTTTTGCTCGATTTAAGGTCGTACTCGGAGATAAGGTTCTTCTCCGCGAGTTGCTGCTGGTTCTGGTAATTCACCCGTTGCAGCTCGTAATTGGCCCGGACTTTTTGCACTTGGGCTTGCTGCTGCTGGCGCTGAAGCTGGAGGGTATCGGTGTTCAGCTTCGCCAAGATGTCTCCGGCTTTGACCTGGTCGTTATAGTCAACGTAGACCTGTTCCACCAGGCCGCTCATCTGGGCGCGGACTTTTACGGTGGACACCGGGTTGAGGGAACCGCTTGAAGACACGGTCTTTTCTAATGAACCCCGGCTTACGGTGGTAAATTCGTAAGTCCGGCTGCCGTTTGCTGTTTTAGCCGCGGCGCAGCCCGAAAGCTCCGCCGCCAGGATAGCCGCCAGGATAACCGGGGCGGCCTTAAAAATAACATTGCGCTGTTTCATACCGATTATCTAGCAAAAACCGTGCCAAGCGGAAAAGGGGAAGAGCGGGACGGTTAAAGGCGTCTTTTACCCGCCCGGAAGGTTTCTTGAACCGGAAAAAGCCCCCGGGCGGGAAGCATGATGAGAATATTTTACACAGATCGTGCGGTGCGTAAACGTTACACGGTTCGCTATACGCCCCGGAGCAATTCCCGAGGTTTGGAACCCTGGGCGGGGCCCACCACGCCCCGTTGTTCCATTTCTTCCACGAGCCTGGCCGCGCGGTTATACCCGATTTTGAGCCGACGCTGAATGTAACTGGCGCTGGCCTTTCCCTGCTGGATGACGATTTCCAGGGCTTTATCGTAGAGTGGGTCGTCGCCGTCGGAAAAAAGGGAAGTATCGCTCGCTTCGTCATCGTCATCAATGAAAATCTCATCGTCGATGTAGTCCGGCTCTCCGAGTCCCTTGACGTATTCCACCACCCGTTCTACCTCATCTTCGGAGACGAAGGCCCCCTGCATACGGACAGGGAAGGGATCCACCGCGCCGGCGTAGAGCATATCTCCCTTGCCCAGGAGTTTTTCCGCCCCCACCATATCGATAATGATGCGGCTGTCCATCTTGCTGGCCACCATAAACGCGATGCGGCTGGGGATATTGGCCTTTATGAGGCCGGTGATCACGTCGATAGAGGGCCGCTGAGTCGCAAGCACCAGGTGGATACCTACCGCCCGGCTCATGGCCGCGAGGCGCGCCACGGTGGACTCGAGCTCTTTGCCGGTTGTGGCCATGAGGTCGGCGAATTCGTCGATCACCACGACGATGTAGGGCATGTGTTCCGCGGCTATGCTCCGCTCTCTGATGCGCCGGTTGTAGCTGCGGATATCCCGAACGCCCATGGAATCGAGGCAGGCGTAACGCCGTTCCATTTCGAAGATACAGTACTGAAGCGCCTGAAAAGCCCGTTTCGGTTCGGTGATAACCGGCGTTAAGAGGTGGGGAATATCGTTGTACAGCTTGAGTTCCACGATTTTGGGATCGATCATGATGAGCCGGCACTCCGCCGGGGCCCGCCGGTACAAGATGGAGAGGATCATGGTGTTGACGCACACCGATTTACCCGAACCGGTTGACCCGGCGATGAGGAGATGGGGCATCTGAACCAGATCGACGGTCTGAGCCTCGCCGGCGATGTCTTTTCCCAGCACAACGGGGATCTCCCACTTCCGCCCGTCCTTCTTGTCTTCGCGGGCCATCTCCCCTTCGATAAGTTCCCGGAAAGAGACGATGTTCCGCCGCTTGTTTGGAACCTCGATGCCTACGGCGTGTTTCCCCGGAATCGGCGCTACGATCCGCACGGACGAGGCGGCCATACGCAAGGCGATATTATCCTGGAGGCTGACGATCTTGGAGAGCTTTACGCCCGGAGCGGGAAGGATCTCGAACATGGTGATCACCGGCCCCTTGCGGATGCCCGTTACCTCCGCCTGGATGTGAAATTCCTCCAAGGTTGCCCGCAGGGTATTCGCCGCGTCCCGGGTAGCCTGGTCGATGATCCAGTACTGACCGTCCGGGTACTGGGTAAGGAGCCCCTCGACCGGAATCTGGTAGACCTTCATTTGAGCCGGGCCGGGCCGGAGCGGAGGGGGCGGTTCCTCAGTCCCGTCGTCATCCGTTTCGTCAAATTCCCCTGGAAATTCCTCCGGTTCTTCCGGTTCAGAAACCGGGATAAGCCGCGCCGCGGGTGGTACGCTGAAAAATTCGCCGATTTCCGCCGGTGGATCCTCCTCGCGATCGGAACGTTTCGCGGTGCCGCCGGTTTCCGCGTTACGGAGAAACCGCTCGCTGAGAGGGCGTTCCGCGAGCGAGAGCTCAACGACCGGGTGATCGGTACGGAGATCAGGCGGCGGCTCTTTTTTCCTGTTGCCTGCCGAAAGCGCCGCCCGGTCGTCTTCCGGGGCGTCCGCTTGAACGGAGGTTTCGGCGGAGTTACGCAAGGGTTGGCGCGGCGCGGGAAGCAGCGGACGGCTTCCGCTCTTTCCCGCCCGTTCGGAAGCGGCTCCCGGCTTCTTTTCGGGGGAACCGGGTTTACGGTTTTTCGTATTAAAGAGACGGACGGTCCCCACCCAGATAAGGAACCCTTCCAACGAAGCCATGATAACGGCGCAGAACCCAATGCCGATCTGCCCCAACCCGGTCAGCAGGGAATGTCCTTGCGCCAGGGCGTAGAAATCACGCAGGAGCTTGAGTCCGGCGGCGAGGGTGAGAAACGGAATCACCGAAAGGCCCAGGACAAAGATCCGTTTGGGCCGGTACACGGGATCCGCGGTAATATGGGCGGCCCAGACAAGGTAGGCGGGGATAAGCAGGGCGAGAAAACTGTAAGAATCGACAAAAAACATCCCCGGCGCCGAGGTCATCGAGTCAATATCAAACAGCGCTCCTATTATGGATATTCCCAGCAGAAGCGCCGTGAGTACAAGGCTCGAGGCAATCAGCAGCGCGGCGAGACGGTATTTATGCAAGGCCACGAAACAGGTTCCTCCGGGTACGTAACTTCAACGATTAACGCTATATATATCGGCAAGTACCGATTCCATCGTCACCGTATAATAAAGATAGCCGTACACCGCCGCGGCGCCCAAGACCTTCCGGCCATAGTTTCTGGTTTCGTCTATATCCAGGGTTTCGGGGAAGAGATCCGCGGCAAGGCGGGGTTCCGCGGCGCGCAGCCGCCTGATACGGCCTAAGCCCCCGTTGTAAGCCAGCACCGCCAGCATAGGGTTCTCCATCAGGTTTACCAGGTAGCGGAGGTAGTAAGCGCCCAGGTGAATGTTGACCGCCGGATCGGTTAAAACCGCCTCCCCTCCGGTGTAATCGGGCCCTCCCTGACGCCGGATCCGCCCCGCCATCTCCTCTGCGGTAGCGGGCATAAGCTGGGTAAGCCCCACCGCCCCAACTCGGGAGCGGCTGTCCGGCTCAAAGGCGCTTTCCGTGTGGATAAGGCCGTAGAGCGCCGCCGCCGGAATCATATTTTCCTCCGCTCGCGCCTCAACCAGATCCCGGAAGGGCCGGGGGTGGTAGAGTTCCAGATCCCGGCGGTTTGCCGTATAACCTTCTTGAAACAGGTAGGCCCCTACCGTTCTGATTGATTCGGCCCAGCGTCCCGCAGCGGAGAATGCCTCCGCGAGCGCCCGCAATTCGCCGGGGCTGAGTTCTTCCAGAAAATCACGAAGGTACGCGCCGACAAACTGTCCCGCGCCGAAGCGGAAAAATCCGAGGAGGAATTCCACCGCTTCCCGGTGGGGAAAGTTTTCGGGATCCTCAGGCGGGGGCGCGTCAATGGCGATCTCCGTTCCCAAACGGCTCGACGCCAAAGCCCGGTAATAGAAGGCGGCCCCTCCTTCGTCGCGGGCGATCTTAAAGAGCTCCTCAGCGGGTTGAACGGCGGGCAGGTAGCCTTCCTGAACGGCCCTGCCCAGGATATAGGCGTACCGGGCGGCGATGCTCCCGCCCCCGCCGGCGCGCTTTCGCAGGAGGGAGAAGACCTCCTGTAGGGTATCCCAGCGTCTTCCCGAAACGAGCGTCCGGGAGAGGCGATCGAGGATGTCTTCAAAGTAAAGGGTATCGCGCCATTGCGGGATAAAACGCCTGAGCAAGGGAACGAACTCTTTTTCCCAAAACGCGCCGCCCTTGGCGCGGCCCCGCGATTGAGCCGTATCAAGAATGTACCATATACAGGCGTCTTTCTGAACCGGATCGGGGGCAAATTCCAGCGCTCTCGTGAAGTGTTCCTCCGCCTTGGCGGACGCTCCCAACTGCCGCTCTATCCTTCCGGCAAAGTAATGGAGCCGGTAACGAACCGGGCCGTTCTCCCCCGGCGGAACATCCGCCGGAAACTCCGCCGGAATTTCCGCCGGAAACTCACCGGCGAAGAACCTGTCCCAAGCGATAAAGAGGGCCGCCCCTTCCGCTCCGGCGGAACTAAACTGAAAAGCCCTGCCCAGATCATTCAGCAACTGAGGATACCGGAAGAAGAGGCTCCGTTTTTGCGCGATCACGGTCCGAAAGGAAGTAAGCGCTTCCTCATAGGCCTGGCGGGACACCGCAAGCCTCCCCGCGAGGGCCGCATATTCCGCCTGACCGAAGGCGTCCGGGAACCCGGGAACCGGCGAGGAACCGTCCTGCCCGTAAACCCAGCGGTCAACCGCCCCGGCAGGGGCGCTAAAAAGCAGGGCGGCCAGTTGTTCCTCCGCCCCGTCCGGTTTTGTCATGCCCGCTTTTGTCAAGGAACCCGCCAAGCGGAGAACGCCTTCCCACGCGGATATTTTTTCATTACCCGCCGCCTTCAAAGGCAACTCCTCTGGAGGCGCCGACTCCTCAAAGCGGCCCAAGACAAAGGAGACGGCGCACATCAGGGCCGCAGCCTGGGAACCCGCTTCGGGGGCCGGACGCTTGGGATCCGCGAGGAGCGCATAGAGAGATTCCGCGGGGCCTTTCGCGCCGCCCGCCAAAACGAGGGGGATAAGTTTCGCAGCCGCCTGTTCCCGGATCAGGGGGGATCCGTCGAGGGCAAGGGCGAACAGAGCCGCCTCGTGGCTGGGAGAAGATTCCCCGGCGAGCAGCCCCGCGTAGAAGACCGCCGGGGAATTGAGTTCTCTCAATTCCTTCACGCGGGAGGCGTTGGCGGCGAGGATAAAAGCGATCTCCCCCTTTTCAAGGCGTTCTTTGGCGTCGTGCAGGGGAAGATCTAAAACGCTTCTCCCGGCGCCGCAGCATACCAAGCCGGAGACGTAGATAAGCCAACAGACGCCCAGATGACGGAAACGCCGCGCCGCGCGGTTAATTCTTAGGCGGAATCCGGATAGTCGTGCCGGAGACGATAATATCCGGGTTGCGGATACGATTATATTGCGCGATACGCCTGTAAAGCCATGGATTCCGATAAAATGCCTCCGAAATATCCCAGAGGGTATCCCCCCAGCGGATAGTGTAGGGCGCTCCATCCCTGGGAATCACCAAGGGAACCTTATACGAAGCCACCGGCGGTGAGGCGCGGCGGCGGTCCGCGGAAAGATCCGGCGCCGGTGATGTTCCGGCAGCCGGCGATGTTCCGGCGGCGGCGGGAGGGCGCGGCGGCGGAGAAGACGTGATAAGCGGAGGTTCCGGCGGAGATTCCGGCGGAGATTCCGCCGGTTTTTGCCGCTCCGGAACTTCGGTTTCCGTCCGTGCGACAGGCGGAACCGGTTCCGTCCGCGCAGGCGCCGCCGGCTCTGGAGCCGCCGGTTCTGACGCCGCCGGCTCTGGAACCGCCGGCTCTGGAGCCGCCGGCTCGGCGACGGCCTTGGATTCGGTTTGAAGTTTTGACGCCGGCGTCCTGGAATTTTCCCGAAACAGGAAAAACCAGAGCCCCAGGCAGAGCAAGAGAATCCCCAGTCCGATAAGGATGATCGGCAGCCAGGGGGTTCCTTTTTCCTTTTCTTCTTTCCCTTCCCGAATGGATCTGGCCCGTTCAAAGAGGCCTTCCGGCGCAGCGGTCGGTTCAAGCTCAAAATCGGGGAGTTCTTCAGGCTCTTTATCGTCTTCCAGTGACTTGAGGGACACGCTCATGTGCTGGGGAGCCCCCTGGAACTGAGGGTCAAGATCCTGGGCGTCGGCGGTAATCGTGCCGTCTTCGGCGGAGGTAATGACCAACTCCACCGAAGGATCCCCTTTCGGTTTGAATTTGATATTATCCACCACGATGCTGCCGATATACCGGGCGTCGGCCATGGATTTAACAAAGCTCTTGTACAGATCAATCTGCATACTCTTTTGGTTGTTATGCACCGTAGTCAGCACAAGGCGTTTCTTAACGTTGGAATTTTCCTGAGCGATTGGATAAAATTCTCCGTTCGCGATTTTTATGCCAATAGTAGAATCCATACCTTTATATCGGAAAGTTGCGCGTCTTTCTCACCTCTTTATTATAGCGCCTGTATAAAACCCGGTTGGTTTTGCGGGAAGCCGGGCGCGAATCATATCCTTTATAGCCCGGCGCCTTCTTCCGATAATGGGGATATGATTCTACCCATTTTAGCCGCGGTTGTGGGCATTGGGCTCGTGGCGACCGTGTTGATGTTTGTATTAGGCCGTTCCAAGGGCAGGGCCGGCTCCGGTTCCGGTAAACCTGAACGCAGCCGGGACGCGGCCCTCAAAGACGCCGGCAAGCGCCTTAACCAGAACCCTAAAGATCCGGACGCGCTCAAGGCAATGGGGGATATTTTCTTTCGGGAAGAAACCTGGGATAGGGCGTACAAAGCCTATGAAACCTTGCTGGAAGCGGGACCTTCCGCGTCCGCCGAATTTGAGGTGAACCTTCGTTACGGGATTTCGGCGCTCAAGCTGGGGATGGTAAACGAAGCCCATAAGGGCCTTACAGCCGCCCGGAACATAAAACAAGACAATTTTGAAGTAAACTTCAACCTTGGGGCGCTGGAATTCGAGCGAAAGAATTACGAGAAAGCCATCGGCCTCCTCCAGCAAGCCAAACGGCAGGATCCCGACCACGCCGCTACCCTGCGTTGCCTGGGCCACGCTTTTTTTAAGGTAAAACGGTACAAAGAAGCCCTTGCGTCAATCCGCAAGGCCATCGACCTCGCTCCGGATGATAAAGAATCCTTGTACACGCTGGGAGAATGTTATTTCGAGGCAAATCAGGTTGAGCAGGCGTTGAAGATCTTCAGCCATCTGCGCCCCGACCCCGTTATGGGGCCCAACGCCTGCCTGCTCTCCGGGTCGATCAACGCGGATATGCACCAGACCCAGCGGGCTATCGAGGATTTTGAGATCGGGCTGCGGCATACCAACATCAAACCGGAAGTGCAGGTCGATCTTGAATACCAACTGGCCACGGCGTACCTCAAGCAGAATGAAATCGGCAAGGCCCTGGCGAACCTCAAGGCGATCCAAACGCGGAACCCAAGCTACAAAGACGTGGCCATGCTCATCGGTAAGTATCAGGAACTGAACGCCAACAAGAATCTTCAGATTTTCCTCATGGCCCCGTCCGCCGACTTCATCGCGCTCTGCCGGAAGATCGTCATAGGCTACTACCAGCGGGCCAAAATCAAGATAACGAATATCGCGGTCAACAAAAACGAGTGGGCCGACATACTGGCGGAGGTGGACACCCCCAAGTGGTCCGATGTGGTGATGTTCCGGTTTATCCGCTCCCAGGGCTCTATCGGAGAATTTATCGTAAGGGACTTTCATTCCCATCTCAAGGAAGTGAAAGCAGGCAAGGGCATCTGCATCACCGTGGGCGTCTTTACCGACGAGGCCCGGCGCTACACCGAGGCCCGGCTCATCGATCTTATCGAAAAAGACCGGCTTACCGCGATGCTCAACCTCGTAGATGTAAAGCCGCCGGTCGCCGCCGGCGCGGTGAAAAAGAAATAGCGTTTGCCTTACCGCAAACGCGCCTTACCGCAAACGCGCCCTTACCGGCAAAGGCGCCCTTTACCGGCAAACGCGCGCTCTGTTTTATCGCGCCCCTCCTTGCGGGCGTGAGGATTCCCCGATTCCCTCAAAAGCCCGTTCCAGCAATTGCCGTCCGGGCGGACGGGTAAAGGCGGAAACCGCCGGGACGACAATAAAGGGCAGCATGATAGAAATAGACGCCGCCAGGGGCGACCGGCTGGAACCGAAGACGAAGAAGAGGGCGATCATCGTCACCAAGCCGGTAAAAAGCCCCGCATAGGCCCCCGCTTTGGTGACCCGCCTGCTGTAGAGTCCCAGGATGTACGGCGCGGCGAAGGCCCCGGAAACGGCTCCCCAACTAAGGGACATGAGGTACACGATGATCCCGATCTGGAACCGGGAAATAAAGTAGGAGATGACGATAAACACCGCTGAAAGAAAACGCATCATCGCCACGGAACGGTCTTTACCGGTTTTCGCGTCCACCCGCGAGGGGTAGAGGTCAATGGCGATGGCCGAGGAAGAAACCAGCACCAGACTGGAGAGGGTGGACATGGAGGCTGAAAGCACCAGAAGCAGGATCAGGGCTAAAAGAAGTTGCGGCAGTCGGGCGGTTAGGAGGGTCGGCACGATAAGATCGTAGAGGATCGCCCCGGCGTCGTTCCGGGGAACCGTGTCCAGGCTGAAAAATACGTGGGCAAAAGCCCCGGTGGAATAGGCCGCGAAGCCTATCACCAGGGCAAAGGCCGTGGTGACGATGGCGGCCTTGGAGATTACCCGCTCGTTCTTGATGGCGTAGAATTTCTGGGTCATCTGGGGGAGGCCCCAAACGCCGAAGCTCGTCATAAACACCAGAGAGATGACGGTGAGCGCCGAGGGCCGCTGTTCCGGAGGGATATGGGCGGCGTAGGCTTCGGCGGCGGCGCCGAACATTTCAAACAGGCCGCCTTTCTCGCCGGAGATTACCAAGACCATTACCGCGGCCCCGACGAACATGATGATCCCTTGGATAAAGTCGGTAACGGCGATAGCGAAATAGCCCCCCAGGATCAGGTACACCCCGGTAAAGGCGATCATGATGAGCAGGGCGATGTCGTAGGGTATGCCGAAACCCTTTTCAAAGAGGTGGCCTAACCCCTTGAACACGCTGGCCGAGTAGGGCAGTAGAAAAAAGAAGATCACCGACGCGGCCAGGGGCTTTATGTGTTTCGCGCCGTACCGCTCCTGGAGGAACTCCGGCATGGTCATGCTGTCCAGGTTCTGGGTCATGCGCCTCGTGCGGCGGGCCAGGACGAGCCAGGCCGCCCCCGCGCCGATAACCGCGTTCCCCAGGGCAATCCACAGGGCGTTAAGCCCGAACTGCCAGCCCTGGGTTCCCGCAAAGCCAATAAAGATAACCGCCGAAAAGTAGGAGGTTCCGTAGGCCACCGCAGAGATCCAGGGGCCCAAAGTTCTGCCGCCCAGGAAGAAATCCCCCAGGGTCTTGGTCTTCCGCATCCCCCAGATGCCGATACCGGTCATAAGGGCCAAAAAAACCACCAAAAAAACAACGCCGATGCTTACCACAATTACTCCTTATATCGAGAGGCTGTTGCAAAACTTCAGTTTCGATTACCCAACTTCT
>JAIRPG010000064.1 GCA_031257105.1 Treponema sp. | reverse complement strand
GGAAGTTTTGTAGTATACTCCGTTCTTCCATGCTATAATGGTGATATGGCCGCATGGCTTTCCTCCGTGTGATGGTTCTTTCAAACTCATCTTACACGATGGCTGCCCTGCGGTCTTCTTTTCCCTCCCTGTTGCACTTGGTATTGTATTCTGCCCTCCCCCCGGATTCCCCGCTCCCCGCGTACCGGCTCTTCATTGCCTCAAGCGGTTGCGCCGGCTGGACGCCCGAAAACGCCCGGTTAAACGGGTAGGCGTCCGGTATCCCGCGCGGCAATTCAAGCAATCTCTTGAAAAAATCCATCCGCTCAAACGCTGTTCACCCACGCAAGGCCGCGCTCAGTCCTATACCCGCATATCAACGAGATTGCGCAAAAAATGCATCCCCGCCGCCGTTTATCTGTTATTATGCCCAAACTCTCCTTCATCAGCATGAAATCCGCTTCATTTATCTCCATGCTTTTCCCTCCTTCAGGTACTGTCAGTTTAACATGGCTTTGTGGAGCGTGGTTTTCTAAATGCTCTTGCCCTGATTATTTAACAGCCGGTAGCCGTTCTTTTCCGAAGCGCGGAATACAGTAATGTCAGCAGTATATATACCGCTTGTGTCTCTGTTAAGCGGGTAATTTTTTTCGTGTTTTTTTAGTCCATATTCATGTGCCTAGTGGGCAAATTGGTACAATGATAAAAATAAATTTGTTCTCCTAAATATATTTTCTTCCCTTATTCCTGTATTCCTGTCCCTTCAAGTACTCCACAACCCGGATTTCGCCGGTTTGCCAAATTGAATACACATGGATTAAACTCCGCCTTTAGTATCAGTTCGGCTGTTTCCAGACATCCGCATTGATAACTTCATATTCCGTTTAACAATAGAAATAATCATCTAATTTTTTGGGTAAATCGAAATATTCAGATTTTTCATCCGGTAATTTATTATGACACTATCACAAATTTGTCATAATCCCGCGTTTCTCTTTAAATTTCCCCTGAATTTCCCGGATTCCCCATTATACTTAATATCTGTATGGCATACATTTAAATCGTACCGGGAGGGGAACCACAAGACCGTGATATATAACTTGTATTATATCCAGCGGTGGGAAGATCGAACGGTTTCATCACGTGCTGAAAAGCGGACGCAAGGTAGAAGAACTCCAGGATCGGACGATGGAGAAGATGAAGACGCCGATACTGATGTATTCGGTAATAGCGATTTTTATAATGAATCTAACCTACCTGGGGAGGATAAACCCGGAACTGTCCTGCGCGGTATTGTTTGAAGAAGACGAGTAGAAGCTCTTGTATTGCCTGGCGGACCGGACGAAGAAAGCGTATAGCGTAAAAGAAGTGGTTGATTATGTGGGATGGATAGTCAGCCCGAAACGCGCCCTCAGCGGCGGGTCCGCCGAGAGTCAAAACTATTTAGGGTGGTGATCCACAAAGTATGATGGATAGGGTATGAGAAAGGGAACAAAAGAGGTACTTATGAAAGAATGCCAATCACCATAGAACTCAAATGCCCTCAATACCATAGCGGTAACATAGTCCGGAACGGGAAAAAAACAACGCTCCCCAGAATTATCTCTGTAAAGACTGCGGGTGCCAGTTTATCAGCGATTATAAAAAAACCTACTGAGAATGCTTCTCAGGTATAATCAATCCGGTAAAAATTATGCTGGTACGAGGAGTTGGCATAGGGACATCAGTACCATCTTCAAAATAAGCGTCACTAAGGTACTCAAAATCCTTACTTCGGGGATTTACTCAATACAATTGAAGAAAAAGCACTCTGACTGCCTGGAAATTAGACGAACTTTGGACGTATGTGGGGGGAAAAGAAGAACAAAATATGGCTTATTTGCGCCTATTACCGGAAATCGGGGGAGATTGCCGCGTATGTATGGGGAAAGCGGGACTTAAAAACGGCGCGAAAGCTGCGGAAACGGCTGGGAATTACCTAGGATACGATAGAGACCGACGATTGGGATAGCTTCCTGACGGCTTTTGCCGGTGACAACCGGTTAACCGGCACAACGTACACCGTGGGGATAGAAGGGAATAACTGCCGGTTCCGGTACCGGATCAGACGGGCTTTCAGAGGAACCTGTTGCTTTTCCAAAAAGCTCTTCAATTATTGGAAAGCCTTCAATATGCTTTTAACTACATCAATTATGATTTCGTTTGACCTCTATCATACTTTGTGGATCACTACCCTATTTGGATAGGCTTACAAAAGTATTACACGCTGTATGACTACCGCGATATGTTCAATTTTGCGGGTCAAGTTTAGCGGCGGGGCACGGGCGGGGAATGGCATGAACAGGCGCAAAATCCCGCACCGGTCCGGCATTGGGTAGTTGAAGCGGCTCATTCATGGCTAAACTGGTTTCGCAAATGGTTGGTACGATATGGGAGACTGACCGTTTTATACCGTGGACTGCTCGACTTTGCCCGCGCTTTTATCGTTTTCCGCAAGACCAATATTATTTAGGCATAAGCCCTTAGTTAGACCACTGTATCTGTCTTACGACGCCAATCAAGGCGGAACGCTCAGCGCGCCGCCCTCAGCTTTATTCGCAGCGCGAACAGTTTCCGCAGTTACAGCCGCCCTTGCCTTTGCGAACATTGATCATAAGCCGCGCGGCCGTAAAAGCGAGGACGCCGAAGACGATGACGCCCACAACAATATTCCCGATGTTTTGCTGAATGAATTCCATAATTAATTACCTCTTCTAAAACCGGCCGCCTTACGGCGGCCTTTCTCTCTATGCCGCTTCCGCCGCGCCCAAAGGAACGCGCGTTATCGCCTGACTCGGCCTTCTCAGGAGAAGCCAGAATACGATTCCCAGCGCCGCGAATCCCGCAACGGTTCCCGCGGTAAAACCGCCTCCGCTGAAGAACGAGCCGAGCTGGTATACGACAAGGGCCAGCACATAACCGTAGGCAAGCTGATAAGCCACGGCGAAAGCCGTCCAGATACCGTTGTTCATTTCGCGCTTGATTGCGCCGATTGCCGCGAAACAGGGCGGGCAGTACAGATTAAAGAGGAGGAAAGTGTAGGCCGAAAGCACGGAAAACTGCGCGGCGAACGCGCCCCACATTTCCTGGCCTTCTTCGCTTACTTCGGCAAATCCGTACAGTACGCCCATCGTTCCCACGACATTTTCTTTCGCCACAAGCCCCGTAATAGTGGCAACCGTCGCGTCCCAAGTTCCGAATCCCAGCGGCGCGAAAATGAAAGCGACAGCCCCGCCGATGGCGGCAAGCAGCCCTTCGCTCAAATCCTCGACCATCCCGAAGCTTCCGTCAACAAAACCGAAACTTGAAAGGAACCAGACCAGCACCGACGAAAGCAGAATTATCGAGCCTGCTTTTTTGATGAACGAAGAGCCGCGCTCCCCCATGCTCCGCAGCACGTTTACCGCGCCGGGAACGCGGTAGGCGGGAAGCTCCATCACGAAGGGGGATACGCTTCCCTCAAAAGGTTTTGTTTTTTTGAGGATGACGCCGGAAATGATCACCGACGCGATACCGATAAAGTAGGTGCTTGGCGCGACCCACCATACGCCGCCGAAGACCGCGCCGGAAATCATGGCAATGACCGGAAGTTTCGCGCCGCAGGGCATGAAGGTTGTGGTCATTACCGTGAGCCGTCTGTCATGTTCGTTTTCAATGGTCCGCGAGGCCATGACGCCGGGGATGCCGCAGCCGGTACCGATCAACATGGGGATAAAGCTTTTTCCCGAAAGGCCGAAACGCCGGAAGATACGGTCAAGGATGAAGGCAATACGGGCCATATAGCCGCATGCTTCCAGAACCGCGAGAAAGAAAAACAGCACCAGCATCTGCGGGACAAAGCCCAAAACGGCGCCGACGCCCGCGACCATCCCATCAAGCACAAGGCCGGAAAGCCAGTCAGCCGTTCCCGCCGCTTCGAGCAGCCCGCCGATGATAACCGGAATGCCCGG
>JAIRPG010000020.1 GCA_031257105.1 Treponema sp. | reverse complement strand
CGCCGCCACCCCGCGCCGCTTCTGGACTGCGCCCGGGCCTTCACGCTTATCCGCGAACATGCGGGGGAATGGCTGCTCGATCCGGCAAAGCTGGGGTTGATGGGCTTTTCCGCCGGGGGGCACCTGGCCCTGTCGGGGGCGGTTTTTTACGACCGGGACTTCGCCGCCGCGCCGGGGATCAATCCCGCCCTTTCCCGGCCTGACGCGCTGATGCTCTGCTATCCGGTGGTGGTCTCCGGGGAATTCGCCCATCGCGGCTCCTTCGAATTCCTTTTGGGAAAAAATCCCGATCCCCGGCTTCTGGAGCTGCTCTCCCTGGAAAAGCAGGTCCGGGAGGATATGCCGCCGGTCTTCCTCTGGCATACTTACGCCGACGAGGGGGTGCCGGTGGAAAACAGCCTCTTCCTGGCTTCGGCCCTGCGGCGGGCCGGAGTTTCCCTGGAGATGCACATTTTCCACGAAGGGCACCACGGTCTCTCCCTGGCTACCGTGGAAACCGAGGCGGGGAACCCGGCCAATGTGAATCCTCACGTGGCCCACTGGTTCCCCCTCTGCCTCTCCTGGCTTGAGTCCCGGTTTAAAGGCTAAGCGCCGGAAAGCGCTGTTGCCCCAATGTCCCAGATGCTGCCCTCGGGGAGAAGGATAGTCAGACCGGCGTATTCTTGGTATGCTACCGAAAGGCTGGGAGGTAGTCCATGAAGATAGGTATTGACACCTTTGCCTGCGACGGCGGCGGGTCAGGGGTTGGTGTCTACGTCACCCAGATACTCAAACGAATCCCCCCTTCATCGAGCGCGCGGTATGAGTTATTCGGCTGGGATTTTGATCGTTTTTCCTTTAGTGAAACCGCGCCTGACCTTGAATTCATCCCCCAGTGTTTCGTGAATGGGAGAACCGCCAATTCTCTGTGGCATCAGTTTAAATATCCTACCTTTTCTCGGCTTCGGGAATATGACGCCTGTTTCTTCCCCGCTGCCCATAAACGGCTTCCCTATAAATCTCCATGCGTCTCCATCGGAACGGTTCACGATATGGCGGCTTTTCGGGGCAGTCCCTGGAGGCGGGAGCATCTGGGAGCAGTGATCCGGATGGTGCTTCCCAACGCCCTCCGTCACTTGGATCGGATCATCGCGGTGAGCTTGTGGGTCAAGCAAGAACTGGTGGATATTGCGGGGGTAAAAGAGTCCCGAATCGAGGTGGTGCCTAACGGCGTTGATCATGGCGCTTTCTATCCCCGGCAGAGGAACGAGGAGAGCGTGGCGCTGATCCAGCCCTTCAGCTTCCGTAGACCCTACATCCTCTATGCTTCCCGAATAGAACACCCTTTGAAGAATCATGTCCGGCTGATCCGGGCCTACGAGATCTTCCGGGAACGAACCAAATTCCCCCACCGCCTCGTTCTGGCGGGCGCCGACAGCCGCCGGGCGGAGCGGGTTAAGCGAAGAGCCCTGGCCAGCCCCTACCGGAACGATATTTTCTTTACCGGCCATTTTCCCGCTTCGAGTCTGCCGGAACTCTACGCCGGGGCTGACATTGTCGTCTTTCCTTCAATGTATGAAGGCTTCGGTCTTGGCGTGTTGGAAGCTATGGCCTGCGGCATCCCTGTGGCTTGCGCCCGGGCCGCTTCCTTGCCGGAAACGGCGGAACACGCCGCCCTCTATTTCAACCCTCTGGATTGCGAGGACATGGCGGATCGTATGGTCACCCTTACCGGATCTCGGGATGTATACCGGGAATGTCGGCGGCTGGGGCTGGAGCGGGCGGCGGCTTTTTCTTGGGATCGTGCGGCGGAACGAACGCTGGAGATCATTCAGGAAACCGGGGAACATTAGCGTTGTTCTGTTCTGCGGCGAATCCCTTCGTCAAAGAGGATGGCAAAGGCGTCATCGGCACATTCCACAAAGTCCGCCGCGATGGAAGAGCGAATCTCTTTGTCTAGTTCCGCCCAGTCGTCCCGGTTATCCGCCGGGAGCAAAACCCGTTCCATACCATTCCTGATGGCCGCCAGGAGTTTTTCTTTAAGGCCGCCGATGGCGAGTATCCGTCCCGTCAGGGTAAGTTCTCCGGTCATGGCAATGGCGGGCCGGGGAGGAAGTTGGCACAGGGTCGAGAGGAGTGAGGCCGCTAAGGTGATCCCCGCAGACGGGCCGTCTTTGGGGATAGCGCCTTCGGGGACATGCACGTGGAAATCGGTCTTGACTATTTCCGCTACGGTGAAGTTGTAGCGGGCGCCGGCGCTTCGTAGATAGGAGAGGGCGATTCGGGCGCTCTCCTTCATCACATCCCCCAAGTTTCCCGTAATGATGAGTTCCCCGCTTCCCTCGTAGCAGATCGTTTCCACCGGCATCATGGTACCCCCCGTTTCAGTCCAGGCCAGGCCGTAACAGACGCCTACCCGCGCTTCCCGGTAGACCACGTCATTTTTATACTTCCGTCTGCCCAAGAGTTTTTCCAGATCTCCCCGATGGATGATTTTCTTGAATGAAGCAATCGACTTTTCCACTGTTCTGCCGTATTCCTTCTGAATCGCAATCCGAGCGATCCGGCGGATACAGCGGGCAATCTCCCGTTCCAGGCTCCGAACCCCGGATTCCATTGTCCAGTGACGGCTTATCTCCAGAATCGCCTCATCCTGAAAACGGATTCTGGCTTTGCCCAGGCCGTTTTCTTCCAGTTCCTTGGGAATGAGGAACTGCTGGGCAATGGCGAGCTTTTCTTGTTCTCCGTAACCGGGAATTTCGATGATCTCCATTCGATCCAGCAACGGGTAGGGGATGGTATGGAGGGAATTCGCGGTAGCGATGAAGAGCACCTTGGAAAGATCGTAGGGAACTTCCAGATAATGATCGACAAATGTGGAATTCTGTTCAGGATCCAAAACTTCCAGCAGGGCCGAAGCGGGATCTCCCCGGAAGTCGTTGGAGAGCTTATCGATCTCATCGAGGAGGAACACAGGGTTCACCGTTTCCGCCTTCCGCATAGATTGAATGATCTTCCCCGGCAGGGCTCCTACATAGGTTTTTCGGTGCCCTCGAATTTCCGCCTCGTCCCGTACGCCTCCCAGAGAAACCCGGATGAAACGTCTGCCCAAGGCCCGGGCAACAGATTTGCCCAAACTGGTCTTACCCGTACCAGGAGGGCCGACGAAACAGAGAATAGGCCCTTTGATACGAGCCGCTTCGGGACGGGGATTTTCCGGTATTTCCGCCGCTTGCCGGACGCTAAGCTCCCGGACGGCAATGTATTCAAGGATCCGCTCCTTGGCTTTACGCATTTCAAAGTGATCCTCGTTGAGGATCCGCTCCGCCTCCTGGAGATCTCCTGAATCGGTACTATACTCGGTCCAGGGCAGATCCGCGATCCATTCCAGATAGCCCCGAAGCACCCCCGCCTCTGGAGAGAATGGCTGGAGTTTCCGCAGCCGGGTAATTTCCTTGAGGGCTTTTTGGAGTACTTCCTCCGGGGGGCGCCTGGCCGTGATAGCCCGTTCCAGATCGGCAAATTCATCCTCTACCCCTTCGGGCTTTCCCAGCTCCTTGTGAATCTCCTTGAGCTGCTCCTGGAGGATGTATTCCCGCTGATTTTTATCCATCCGGCTTTTTACTTTGCCGCTGATGTTCTTCTGGATACCGAAGATTTCGTTTTCCAGTTCCAGCATCTCCAGGATTTTCTCCAACCATTTTCGGGTATCCCCGATCTCCAGGAGTTCTAGCTTTCGTTCCGGTTTAATAGCGATACAATTGGCGATCAAGTTTCCCAACCGTTCAGGGCTTTCGGTACGGTCTACTGCGGTCAATGTTTCGGTACCGACCTTCTTGGAGTATTCCGCATACTGGGCGAAAGCGTGTTGAACCATCCGTACCAGCGCCGCCATCTCAGAATCCGCGGGTTCCGTGGTTCCTTCGGAGGCGATAGGTACGATCCGTACTACCGCATACCCTGTTTGAGCCATGGTTGAGACGATACGGCCCCGATACTCACCCTGAAGCAGCACCCGGTAGGTATTGTCTGGAAGCCGCAGATGCTGTACAAGCCGTACCACCGTTCCAACCGAATGAGTTTTTCCTGAATCGCCGCTTAAAAGACACGCTGCAAAAAGCCGGCGATCCCTGCCCAGGGCCGTATCCACCGCCGTAACTCCCGTCCGGTAAGTGATAAACATGGGGATCATCGTTTGGGGAAACAGTACCAGATCCCGAAGCGGGAGGAGGGGAATTTCTTCCTCTCCTTGATTACCTTTTAGCGCAGAGAAAATTTTAGAAATGCCAGGCTGTTTAGGGGCATCCTGGCCTTTCATGCGCTTTTCTGTAGTGAATGAATTTCGGGAATTTCAGATTTCTCTACCACTTCTTTAGTGATAATAACCCGCTTACTTCCCTTTATAGAAGGAATATCAAACATAATATCCGTCATCAGCCGTTCCACGATTGCCCGCAGTCCCCGCGCGCCGGTTTTCTGCTTGAGCGCCGTCTCGGCGATGGCGTTGATAGCCCCTTCGGTAAATTCGAGCTTTACATCGTCAATAGCGAGAGACGCCTGATACTGCTTGACAATTGCGTTCCGGGGCTCGGTGATGATCCGTTTGAGGTCGCTTATGTTCAGTTCCTCAAGGCTTACCGTGATGGGCAGCCGTCCGATGAATTCGGGGATCATGCCGAAGTGAATAAGATCATCCGGGTGGAGGGCGTCGAAGAGTTCCTTAAGGCTCCGATCCCGGGGATCCCGTATATCGGCGCCAAAGCCCATGGGGTGCTGTACCACCCGGCGTTCTATATGTTTCTCCAGCCCCACAAAGGCCCCGCCGCAAATGAAAAGGATATCCGTGGTATTAATGCGGATCATCTCCTGATTCGGATGTTTCCGGCCTCCCTGGGGCGGCACCGACGCGACGGTTCCCTCGATAATCTTAAGCAACGCCTGCTGAACCCCTTCGCCGGACACATCCCTGGTGATGGAGATATTCTCCCCCTTGCGGGCTATCTTGTCGATCTCATCGATGTATACAATACCCCGCTCGGCGGCGGCGATGTTGCCTCCGGCGTTCTGGATCAGTTTAAGGAGGATATTCTCCACATCTTCCCCAACATAGCCTGCCTCGGTAAGAGTTGTGGCGTCCACAATCGCAAAGGGAACCTTGAGCTTCCTGGCCAGCGTTTTTGCCAGCAGGGTCTTGCCCGTACCCGTGGGGCCGATTAAGAGCACGTTGGACTTCTCTATTTCCACGTCCTCCGGATCTTTGGCGGGATTAGCGATGCGCTTGTAATGATTGTACACCGCTACGGAAAGAGCTTTTTTGGCGTTTTCCTGACCAATAATAAAGGAATCTAGATAGTCCTTTATTTCTTTCGGCGTGGGTATATCATCGGTAAAACGCCCGGAGAGTTCGTGATCCTCATCGGTAAGTATTTTACGGCATACCTCAACACATTCGTCACAGATGAACACATCGTTAGGGCCGGCGATAAGGCGTCGAGCCATATCCGCGCTTTTTCCACAGAAAGAACAGGCCCGTTCAAATCCTTTTGAGTCATTACGCAGCCTTGCCATGTTTTTCCCTTATTAATACCTTATCCGCCACTCCATAGGATACCGCTTCCGCGGCGGGCATATAAAAATCCCGTTCCATATCGGCGGCAATTTGAACGGTATCTTTGCCGGTATGCAACGCGAAGTAATCTATCGTAAGTTTTTTCAATCTGAGAATTTCCTTGGCCTGTATGCCTATATCAAGAGCCTGTCCTTGGGCGCCTCCCCAAGGTTGGTGGAGGAGTACCCGGGAAGACGGCAGCACCAGCCGTTTTCCCGGCGCGCCGGCGGTAAGGATCAGGGCCGCCATACTGGCGGCTTGGCCCAAGCAGATGGTTTGAACATCGCACTTAACGTACTGCATGGTATCGTAGATAGCCAGCCCTGCGGTAACGGATCCCCCAGGAGAATTGATATAAAGGTTGATGTCCTTTTCCGTATCCTGCCCATCCAGGAAGAGGAGCTGAGCCACTACCAAATCCGCCGTTATATCGTTGATCTCGCCGTCTAAGAAAACAATCCGGTCTTTAAGCAACCGCGAATAAATATCGTACGATCGTTCCCCCGCTCCGGTTTGTTCAACCACTATCGGAACCAAAGAGTTCATGTATTCTTGCATAAATACAATTTAACCATTATTTGACGCCAGGTCTAGGTAGCTGACCTTCTCGCCTTTTTTTACCTTGTTTTCGGCGATAAGAAGCTCAAAAAGCTTGCGTTCTTTAATATCATCCTTCAGATACCCCCGCATCGTCTCGTTATTATAGTAGTTTTTGGCTTCTTCCAGGGGAGTTCCGCTCTTTTCCGCCGCGGCTTCCACTTCCTTCTCTATTTCCTCATCAGAGACAGCAATCGCCAGTTCTTTGACAAGGGTTTCCGTCACCAGTTGGCTTTTGAGCTCTTTTTCAACAGCCGGTTTCCATTCTTCAAAGAAGTCGTCCTGATCTTTGCCCGTATGTTCTAACAGTTCTTCCAGGGCTCCTTCATCTTGGTTGAAATGCCGGGATAGGTTCCGCCACCGCGAATTCATTTGCAGGCGAATCATCGATTCCGGCACCTCAATAGAGGTAGTTTCCAGAATCTTGTCCAGTAAAGCGCCGTCCCGTATCCTCCGCAACCGCTCTTCCAGCGTTGTATTCAGCCGGGAACGAATATCCGCCTTCAGATCCTCCAGCGTTTGATACTTCTCGTCTACGTCTTGGGCCAGTTCATCGTCCAGATCGGGGAGCTTTTTCTCCTTCAGGGCGGTAACGGTTACCCGGATCTTCTTTGTTTTACCCGCTAATTCAGGGTCTTTGTTATTCGCAGAGAATTGTTTCTCTATCTCCTTGGTCTCACCCTTCTTCATGCCGATAATATCATCATCAAATTGGTAGATATTGTAGCCCGATCCCAGGGTAAAGACAAAATCCTGCCGTTCTGAGCCCGCCATAACCTCTCCGGCATCGTTGAGTTCACTGTAATTCACCGTAACCACATCACCCTGAGCCGCCGGGTCGGTATCGTTCCGATCCAATACGATGGCGTTCCGTTCCTGGATCGCCGCAAGCTCCCGGTTCAGATCTTCATCGGTGATTACTACATCGGGGACTTCGATCTCCAAATCTTTCCTGGTTCCCACCGTAACCTGGGGGAAGGTATCGTAAACCACGGAAAAAACCAGATCGGTCTCCAGATCAAGCTGAAGTGATTCATTTTCAAGTTTGGGGCTGGAATAAGGAAGCGGCTGCTCGTACCGGGAAAGAGATTCGTCTTCAAAAATACCGGTTAAAGCGTCTTCGATAATCTTACTCAAGGCTTCGCCTTTGAGCGCTTCACCGAATTTTCGGATGAGTACATCCCGCGGCACCTTGCCCTTCCTAAAGCCGGGGAACTGAATACGCTTACCGTACTCCGTCAGCAATGCGTCATAACTGGAACGGACTTCTTCTTTATCGACCGTCACGGTCATCTTTACGCTGGAGTGGGGAAGCTTCTCAAATTTTTTGGATACGATCACAACTGCTCCTTAAATTGAGTTACTCGGAATTTACATTTTCCGGGTAACAACCGTTTAAAATGACAAAATGCTCCGCATTTTGTGTATTGCCGTCTATCAGGCAGGCTCGTTGAACGGTATTCAGCGGGAAACGGGAGTTGGACCCGCGACATCGACCTTGGCAAGGTCGCGCTCTACCACTGAGCTATTCCCGCATAATGGATAGTTTTGTTATACCATGATGCTTTTTGTTTGTAAAGCGGCCCTGGCGACCGAAAACAACAATGCTTGGCCGCGTTCAAAGCGGCAGCGAATAATAAAAACGAGTATTCGGCTTGAAAATTTCGTTTACTGTTTTAGTAATCAATAGATCTGTTCTGAAACCTCAGTTCTGAACCGCTTCCGCTTACCGTTTTTCATAGTACTCCACCAGCCAGTCCAGGTATTTCATCACATAGTCCTGCAAGAGGGGATCCATTTTGTTGAAATTGCTGATTATCCGCTCCAGTTTGGGGTCTTTGGCGGTGTCAAACATCTGACCTTTGCCGGTTTTGAGCCAATCCTCACTTACCCCGTAGGTAAGGCACATCATTTTAACCAGCCGGTCGTTGACTTTGCGGCGTTTAATCTCGATTCCGGCCTCGCAGGAGCGGCTTAGTTCAATGCCTTTGGAAAATTTCTGCTGTGAGTAACCAAGGGCTTTACGAAGTTCGATAACCCTCTCGTTTATAGCATAGTCGTAATCAGCCAATCCAACCTTCCCGGCGCTTCATAGTAATCAATATACGGGCATTACTCAAGTAAATAGGAAGAAATTTATTATGGAAGAAAACTTGACATGATGTATATTTATAAACTAATCTATGTTTCATAGGCACTTTTGTATTTTCTTTTGAATGATGGAGCTTATGAACGACAAACGGATCTTGACCGAACAAAACCTTCGCTTGGCCGCGGCGTATTACCGGATGCCGATTGACGGCAAAAAAGCGCTGTACCGGCTTGTGAGGCAGCTTGCGGAGATAGATCAGCCGCCGGCGCGGCGGTACAGATTACCCAGCCGCTGTCTGTAACGTCCCACGGGCGGACCGGCTACTACATCGTTTTTGGAAGGGGCGAGGTAACCATACCGTCCGGCGCGGTAGTGCTGGTGAACCTGTCTTCCAGCCGCCTCTCGGTTATTACCGGGTATTTATCCGATCCTTCATTCACGCGGTATGTTTCTAATACCAAGATCCTCGATGGGATACGGTTTGCGATACAGGCGGCGGGCAAATAGCGGGGTAAAGGTCACCAAATATGGTTCTTCCGGCCTTCTTGTGAAGAATCGGGGAATGAGGTAAAATTGGGGAATGGATACCAAGGAACTATACGAAGGGCTGCTTGAAATAACGCCGCCATGGGAAATTAACAGGATAG
>JAIRPG010000128.1 GCA_031257105.1 Treponema sp. | reverse complement strand
GCCGCGTATTGCGCCGTCAGGGGAGATGCCGGATCAGAGGGGTCTGTCTTAACGCCCTTCCTGGTATCGCCGCTCCCTGAAACGCCCGCATTGGGAAACCTGTTTTGATAGAAATACGGGACGGAGAGGGTACAAAATTCCCGCAAAAAATCAGGGCGTAATTCCCTCGGCTCATTCTGATTGTAGGGGAAAAGATGATCCCCCACCGTAGAGCCGCCGTATACCCAGCGCTGAAATGGGGTGGTGTCCCCCTTTTCAGGCCCCCATTGGCTCCACCGGTCGGTACCGCCGGTCAGCAGGGCCGCGGGCCGGGATTCAAAATAGGCGTCGCTCTGAACCAAATGGTAGGCGTAGGGCACGAGGCCGGTTAGAAGATTGTCCGGATCCGCCGCCGGATCGCCGGGGAAAAAATCATTGTCCGCCCGGTGGGTGTCTTCATCCTCCGGGGAGGCTCCATAGACGAATTCCGAGGTCAGATCAAAGCCCCGGTCGTGCCAGTACCGGATGATCTGCCGCCGGGCCGCGAGCTCTTCCCGGAAGCTTTCCCCCGGCCCGCTGTACACCAGGAAGGCGTCGGAGTGGATGGTTTTGGAATACGCGAGTTCCGGCAGGGTCTCCAGCAGCTGGTCAACCTGGGCCTTATAAAAGCCGCTTTCCCAATAATGCTTGAGGTTCAGGAGATAGGTGTCCAGGCCGTTGTACTTTTCCGTGCCGTGCCGGCGCAGGATCAGGCCGTTCTTCTGGAACATATCCCAGAGCGGGCTGTTTTCATACCCCTGGGACGAGTTGATATGGAGGCTTACCGCGGTGTGGTACTGTTCCCGGGCCTCCCTGATTAGAACGTTCAGGTCCGCGGTGGCGCCGCCGGAGTTGTTTTGAAAGGCCAGCGCCTCATTTACCGGCAGCCAGGAGGGGTATTGATCGTCGTGCCCGTCCCGCTGCCAGCCGGTCAGGTATACGATCTTCGGAACCCCGAGGGTTAGGGCGTCAAGCTGTTTGATCAGTTCCCGGGCTTCGTCAAAACGCAGATGCACTTCGCTCTGCCCTTCGGCGGGTTTGCCGTCTTCGCCCAGCACGGGCCTGGCCAGGAACATCTTCACGGTCAGGGTCTGGGAGTAATCGTGAAAGTACGGGCGTTCGGGGATTTTTTTCCCGTCGCCGTCATAGGGCGTTTTTAATTCGTCCTCCGGCCTGGTGACGGTTACGGCATTGCCCTCCGCATCTATAGACTCCCAGCGGCCCCGGGGGATAAAGCGTATCCGGTAGACCGCGCCGTTCAGGGTCACCAGCGCGCAGTCGGGAAGCTGGGCGGCCTGGATAATTTCCACGCCCCCGGGGACTTTGCCCCTTCCGTCTTTCACCGAGACAAGCGGTATGCCGGGGCTGTTTTCCCCGGTGTAATAATGGTACTCAGACCGTCCGGGTGAAAAACCGTCCAGCGGCTTATTGTCCACATAGATAAGCGCCTGCTCCCCGCCGGGGTTTGAAGCTCTGGCGCATCCGATAAGGCCGCAGGCGGCGAGGCCAATACCGCAGGCCCAGGTGGTTCTTTTCATCATATCCTTCAAGGACGGAAACGGGCTATGAACTTTTCCGCCTCTTCGGGACTTGGAAAGTCCGGGTAGAGGAAGTACATGCCCCGGGGGCCGTACCGGTCGAGGACGCGCTGGGTGCTGTCAGCCCAGTTTTGTATTGAGCCGTCCTCGATCCAGAGCCAGAGGGATTTTCCCGCCGCCCGGACTTTATCGTAGATGCCGTACCATTGGGGGCTGGCCCCGTCGGGTTTGCCCGCGCCGCAGGTCCACTGGAGCGCCTCAAGCTCCTCTATCTCCATGAGCGCGTCGACGTGCTTGATCGCGTCCGGGCCGTCGAGGTGGTAGATTGAATGGGTTAATCTTTGGCATTGCTTCCGCAGGGAGGGCTGGACAATTTCCCGGAACATAGCAGGGCCTATCATGGCGCTGAAATCGCACTGGATCTTGGCGGTCCGCCCTTTGCCCATGACGTTAAAGGCGGTAAAGCCCGCCGTTCCGTCCGCTTCTTTCAGATGATCGTAAAACCAGTCGAAGTATTTGAAGTACAGGCGGTCGATAATTTCCACCCCCGCCTTCACCTTGTCAAAATCATCGGCCATATCCAAGCACATTTCCTGGGGGCCCCGCATGGCGGAAAGTATATCCACGTTCTCCATCATGTCGGGGATGTTGACCAGCCAGTCGCCGCAGGAAAGATCTTTCATCTTCGCCATGATCTCCCGGTGCAGTTTCCACCATTTATTGTCTTCATCATAGTCAAGGGCGGAAAACCGTTCGGCGCTTTCGAGACATTCCCTGAACCATACCGTGTCGGGGGCGAATTCCGGCTCGCCCCCCAGGTACAGGGCTATGGAACCGGGCCCAATATCGGCGCCCATATTGGGATAGGCGTCGGCCATAAAGTAATGGGTCTCGCAGTAATGCCGGTAAGAGGCCGACCTGAAAACCGGATCCAGGTAGTGATCCTTTATGAGCGCGGGCGGCTTGGGCCCGGGGAAGGCGCTCTTCTTCCCCCGGGCGATGATCCGCATGAGGGGGCGGCCTGTGTCCTCGCGCTTCCACCATCCCTCAAAGCGTTTCTGGACGGCCCCGTAATCGGCGACATAGGTGTTGTTCATAACCTGCTCCTGAAAATAAAAGCCCCGCACCGGCCTCCGGCGTAGATTGTGTCATATCTTAACACCGGCCTGACGGCCTGTCAAGAAAATCACCCGCAGATATGAGGACAGACACTAATTATGCGTGTCGCCTTGATCGCAAGAGTCAATGGAGATACTATATATGGTAGGGTTGATAGCCCTGCTTATACATTTTTCTTTTTTCGAGAGGAGGAACAAGTGAAAAAGAATCTGAAGCTCGCCGGCGCTCTGGCCCTGGCGGTATGCTTACTCGCGGCCCTCGGCTGCAAAAACACGTCCGGCGAGGCAAAAAAGGCTGAATATACCGCTGTGGGTACGTACCCCATCGTTAAACAGCCGGTCGAGATGACCTTATTTGCCATGAGCGCGCCCAATGTCATTGATCTGCAGACCAACGACTTCACCAAATACCTGGAAGAGAAAACCAACGTTAAATGGAAGTTTACCACCGCCCCTAACGAGACCTCTACGGAAAAGATCAACCTGCTCCTTGCCAGTAACGACTATCCCGACGCCTTTATGTTCAATACCCCGAGCGTGGTTCAGTACGGCGTCCAGGAGCACATGCTTATCCCCCTGGAGGATATGATCCCCCAATACATGCCCAACTACTGGAAAACGATGCAAGATACCCCGGCTTACTGGGCCCAGCAGCGCCAGGCCGACGGGCATATCTACGGGGTCGCGTCTATCAACGAGTGCTACCACTGCACCTGGTATAACAAGATGTGGGTGAATATGGACACCCTCCAAAAGATCGGCAAGAAGGTACCCGCCACCACCGAAGAATTCAAGGACGTGTGCAAAGCCTTCCTGGCCGCCAACCCCAAGGGTATCGCCGTGACCGGCTCCACCACCGGCTGGGGGGAGCAGTTTATCAACTTCCTTACCGGGTCCTTTATCACCAACCCCGGCCTGCGATCCCCCAACACCCGGCTCGCGGCGTCTCCCTCGGGCGAGGTGGTAACCATCGCCAATCAGCCGGAGTACCAGGAGGCCCTGCGCTTCCTAAACGAGCTGTACCTTATGGGGGCGATCTATGACGGCGGCTTTACCCAGACCTCGGATCAGTACCGCAGCCTGGTGAATCAGCCCGATGCGCCGGTACTCTTCCTGGCTTCAGGGGCCATCGTGAACAGCGTGGATGCGGACGTGAACCCCAGCCTGTACCGGGCTTACCGGGCCATAGCCCCCCTCAAGGGGCCTGCGGGGGTTCAGACCAACACCGAGTTCAAGTACAACAATTTGCAAGAGAACAAGTTCGTCATTACCGACCGCTGTCCCTATCCCGAGGCGGCCCTGCGCTGGGCGGATCACTTCTATACTATGGAAGGCTACCTCCAGTATCAGTACGGCGCGAACCTGGACGGCAAAGACTTTATTCTGAACCCTGCGGGAGAAGTGGGGCTTAACGGCAAACCGGCGCTCTTCAAGGTGCTTAACCAGTACACCGCCGAGCCCCAGAACCACGACTGGCAGGATACCGGCCTGATCTACGCCACTTCCACAATTCGCCTGGGCGAGGCCACTCCTGCGGATATTGACATCGCTTCCGCCGCAGGGCTGGAAAAACTGCTGGTCATCGAGACCGAAACCGTGTGCGAGCCCTATTCCCAAAAGGCGGGCCAGTTTGACGTGCTTCCCGGCAGCCTCAAGCTTACTGCCGATGAATCCAACTCCATTCAGACTATCGGGGTGGAACTGGCAACGTATATCGACGAGAACATGGTGGCCTTTATCACCGGGAGGAAGAACATCAACACCGACTGGGACGCCTACGTCCGGGGCTTCGACGCCCTCAAGCTGGGGGATTACCTCAAGGTGAACCAGGCCGCCTGGGATCGGCAGAGGGGTAAGTAAGATGTCCGGGCCATCAGGAGTTCAAACGGCGCGGGCCGGAAGGGGGGGGAAGGCAAAAACCCCCGGCGGAAGGTTCCGCGCCTGGCTGGGCACGGGGAGTTGGCAGTACTGGCTCATCATCGCCCTGCCTTTGGCGTATATCGTCATTTTTGCCTATGTCCCCATGACGGGGATTCTGATGGCCTTCAAGGACTACAGCCCTCGCCGGGGGATCTGGAACAGCCCCTGGGTGGGGTTCCGCTGGTTTGAGCAGTTTTTGACCACCCCCTCAGGGGTAAACGTGATCCTCAACACCCTCAGGCTGGGGTTCTACAGCCTCATCGCCGGGTTTCCCATACCCATACTCCTGGCGGTGGGGCTTAACGAGATCCGGGCCATACGTTTCAAAAAGTCGGTGCAGATGATTACTTACGCGCCCTACTTCATCTCCACGGTGGTGATGGTGGGGATGATGATGCAGCTCATGGATCTGCGGCTGGGGATATTCAACCGGCTGATCCTGCTGGCGGGCGGGAAGGGGGTCAACTTTTTTGGGGAGGCCGGTATCTTCCCCCACCTGTACGTGTGGAGCGGCATCTGGCAGACCATGGGCTATTCGTCTATCATCTACATCGCCGCGCTTTCCGGGGTAGACCGGGAAACCCAGGAGGCCGCCATCGTGGACGGGGCTTCCCGGCTACAGCGGATCTGGCACGTTGATCTGCCTTCGATCCGGCCTACCGTCGTGATCCTGCTGATCTTTAGCTGCGGTTCCATCATGAGCATCGGCTTTGAAAAGGTCTACCTGATGCAGAACCCGATCAACATTTCCGCCTCGGAGGTGATCTCCACTTTTGTCTACAAGGTGGGGCTGCAAAACGCCAATTACAGTTTTTCTACCGCCGTGGGGATCTTCAATTCCGTCATCGCCTTTGTGCTGATGATAACGGTGAATCAGCTTGCCAAACGCTTAACCGGCGCCGGCGTATGGTAAGGGGGCCGGCTGTGGCTAAAACTAAAACCGCCGGCAAAAAACGGTTGTCCTCTATACGGGACACCGCGGGAGACCGGGCGTTTCTGGCGTTTGTCTATGTGATGCTCTCCTTCATCTTGGTGATCGTCCTCTTCCCGCTGATCTACATTGTCTCCGCCTCTTTTTCGTCTCCTCAGGCGGTGGTTAGCGGCGAGGTGTGGCTGTGGCCGGTACGGCCCACCCTACGGGGCTACGAGGCGGTGTTCAAGAACCCCAAGCTGATGACCGGGTTCTTTAACTCGTTCTACTACATGATCCTGGGAACGGTGGTGAACCTTGTTGTTACCCTGCTCTGCGCCTTTCCCCTGACCCGCAAACAGTTCAAGGCCCGGAATATTGTTGCCGGACTGATGGTCTTTACCATGTACTTTTCCGGCGGTCTGGTGCCCACCTACATGGTGGTGAAGAACCTGGGCCTGGTGGACACCCGGCTGGCGATGATCATCCCCGGGGCCATGAGCGTGTGGAACATGATTCTCTGCCGGACTTATATCTCTTCCACCATTCCGGAGGCCCTCTACGAGTCGGCCACCATGGACGGCTGCGCGCCCCTGCGTTTCCTCATCAAAATAGTGATGCCCCTCTCCACGCCGATCCTGGCGGTACTGGCCCTGTACTACGGCATAGCCCACTGGAACACCTACTTCAACGCCCTCATTTACCTGAACCGGACGGAATTGGTTCCCCTGCAAATCGTGCTGCGGGAGGTTTTGGTGCTGAACCGCGTCGATCCGACGATGATCGCCGATGCTCGTGAACTGGCGGCAAAGCAGGGCCTGATAGACCTGTTGAAGTACTCGGTGATCGTGGTCGCCTCGGTTCCGGTAATGGTGATTTACCCCTTTGTGCAGAAATATTTTGTCCGCGGCGTGATGATTGGGGCGGTCAAGGGCTAAAGCTTCAACCGTTTTCGCCCTCAAAATGCAGACAAGAAAAATTTTCCGGTATATGGGAGTCGTAGACTCCGTGCTCGTTCAGGGCCCAGCCGACGCTTTCCCCAAAGGTCTTACCGTGAAAATGGAGACTCTCGAAACGGAAAAACGCGGCCCGCAGGGTGTCGCCCGCTTGTGGGGGGAAACTTCGTCCGGCGTACATTTTTTGGATGCCCTTCCAGGGAAAGGCCAGTTCCACAGTCCACCCCTGGTCAATAGAGGAAGGATCGTTGATCCTTCCGTCCACTTTTACCGCAGTTTTAAGCCCGGGAAAATCGTAATCCATAAAGGCCCAGCGTTTACCCCGGCGGTGTTTCCCATAACGGGACGGATCCTGGAAGCCGCAGAGTACATCCACATTCCTGCTGTAAAGATCGAATTCCGGCGTGTCAAAACGACTGCCCCGCTTCAATGCGTCCTGATAGATAAACAGCGCTTCGTATACCGTATTAAGGGCGTTAATTTCAAATTCATAGTAGCAGTCTTCGCCGTCGATAAAAACTTCCACGTCGTTATCGAGCCAAACAAAAGAATCCCGCTCGGTAAGAGCCGCCCGTACCTGGGGTTCACGAATCCAAAAGCCCGCATAGAGGTTTTCGTCATCCCAGAGCGCGGCCATCCGGGTTTCCAGAAAAGCCGGCTCGCCGCTGACCATATCTACAAAGGGCCGTGACTGTTCCGCCCGCCGCCAGACCGGTTTGTCCAGATTGCCGTCAATGGTGATTGGCCCGGCGGTTTTACGGCAGGTATAATGCGCGATGCGCTCCGGGGGAATGAAGTTCCCGTTTACGTTGAGGTTTACTCTATCTGATTTCATGCCTTTCATTATACAACAAAGAGAGAGAGCTGGTCGTGTCTTTTCAGGGTAAACCTGCGTTTGCCGGAGCGGGGCGGCCTTTAGTATTTTTATAGTAAACCTAATTTACCATTTTACAAAGGATACAAGGAGAAACCAGCCATGGCACAACACCAGTTTCAAACTGAAGTAAGCCGTCTTTTGCATCTGATCATCCATTCCCTCTACTCAAACCGGGAAATCTTCCTGCGAGAACTCGTCTCCAACGCATCCGATGCCCTGGACAAGCTCAAATACCTCACCGCAGCCGATGACGCCTACAAACAGCTTCGTTTTGAGCCTCGAATCGATATTTCTTTTGATAAAGAAGCCAAAACGCTCACCGTGGCCGACAATGGGATCGGTATGAACGAAACGGATCTTATCGATTCTCTAGGCACTATTGCCCGGTCGGGTACCAGGGCTTTCCTTGAGAAGCTGGCGGATGATGCCAAAAGGGACAGCAACCTTATCGGCCAGTTTGGAGTGGGTTTCTACTCCGCCTTCATGGTTGCCGATAAGATCGAAGTGATAAGCCGTAAAGCCGGCGAAGACGCCGCCTGGAAGTGGTCCAGCGATGGAAAAGAGAGTTTTGACATCGAGAGCGCGGCTCGGGACAGCCAGGGCGCTACCGTCATCCTCCACCTTACCGAAGAAGGAACCGAATACGCCAACCGCTGGTCTATCGAAGACATTATAAAGCGTTACTCCAACCATGTTGCCTTTCCTATCTACCTGACCTACGAAGAGAAGGAATACGATGACAAAGGGAAGGAAAAGTCCAGCCAACCCAAGACCGAGCGAATCAATTCCGGCGCCGCCCTCTGGCGCAGGCCCAAGCAGGAACTCAAAGATGAAGAGTACCACGAATTCTATAAGAGCCTTAGTTCGCAGATGGGAGGCGATGCGGGAGAAGAACCGTTGTTCTACGTCCACACCAGGGCGGAGGGCGCCCTGGAATACTCCACCTTGTTCTACATTCCCAAGAAAGCGCCTTTCGATATGTACAATGTGGACTATAAGCCGGGGGTCAAGCTGTATGTCAAGCGGGTCTTCATCACCGAAGATGACAAAGAACTTATGCCCGTGTGGCTCCGCTTTGTCCGGGGGATCATCGATTCCGAAGATCTGCCCCTCAATGTAAGCCGCGAGATCCTCCAGCAGAACAAAATTCTCCTCAATATTAAGAATGCATCGGTCAAGAAACTCCTCGCGGAGTTCAAGAGCCTCGCCGACCGGGCCGCATCGGGAGACCTGGAGGCCAAAGACAGGTGGGAAACTTTTGTCGGCCAGTTCAACCGGCCTCTCAAGGAAGGGCTCTATCAGGATTTTGCCAACCGGGAAGCCATTCAGGAGTTGGTACGCTTCAAGAGTACCGCTGAGGACGGCGCATCAGGGTGGACCAGCTTTGCCGAATACGTCTCACGAATGAAGGCCGATCAAAAGTTCATCTACTATATCTCAGGAGGGGATGAAAAGACGCTGCGGGCATCGCCCCTTCTGGAAGCCTACCGGGCCAAGGGTATCGAAGTCCTCATCATGGATGAAGAAATCGATGACATCGTAATTCCTTCTCTGTTCAGTTACCGTCAACCTTCCGGTTTGCACACCGAAGGCGGAGGCGACAAGACCGAAAGCCTGAGTTGGGAACTCAAGGCGGTAAACCGGGCTGGCGCTGATGAGGAATTGGGCGAGAAGAAAGATAAGGCCGCCGAGAAAGAGGCTAAACCGGTACTCGAAAAGCTCAAGAAGGCTCTCGGCGACCGGGTTAAGGATGTAAAACTCTCCCGGCGGCTCCACGATAGCCCTTCCTGCATCGTAGCCGATGAGAATGACCCCACGCTCCAGATGGCCCAGATGATGAAAGCTATGGGCGGCGGCATGGAAGTACCCGACATAAAGCCCATCTTGGAGGTGAACGGCGAGCACCCTCTTGTCGAGAGCCTCAAGGACATTGATGACGAAGGCCGTATTGCCGATCTGGCGGGAGTGTTGCTGGATCAGGCGCTCCTCGTGGAAGGGGTAAAGCTAAAAGACCCCGCAGACTTTGTAAAGCGGTTAAACCGCCTCCTTGCGCTATAGCGCGTGCCCTCTGCCCCTGCCCCTGCCCTCCTCCTCCCTCTCTGCGGAGGGGGAACCCAAGGAGGAACAACGCCGGTAAGGGGAGTTATTAAAAAATATGCCGGGTTTAACCCGGCGGCTTCTGAGGAATACACAAAAATAAGAAGAACGATAAGAAATAGACGCTTATTCTTGAGCGGGAAACGGGAGTCGGACCCGCGACATCGACCTTGGCAAGGTCGCGCTCTACCACTGAGCTATTCCCGCAAGATGTTATAATCCTACTATACCAGAAAATTTTTGTCAAGTCTGGCCGCAGAAAACTTCCGGCAGCCTCCCTTCCCCCGCAAGACCCACAGACATGGCCTATCAGGCCGTTTGTCATAGGTTTTTGCATAGTGTTAAGAAGCATAGCGCCGGTTTTTCCGGTGGCTATTGCGTAATTCCTTATCCTGTAAAGAATTACCTCATGAGCCGCGAAGGGATCGAACCTTCGACCCGCAGATTAAGAGTCTGCTGCTCTACCAGCTGAGCTAGCGGCCCTGGTGATTTCTACTATACCGGAAAGAAACGGGAAGGTCAAGTACTCCCCAGCAACTATTCCGAATTGATGGCTCCATCAAGCCAGTCCATGTGATCGATGAAGAACTGCCGGTCGCAAGCAACCTCCGCCTCAAAACTCCCCAATGGGATACCGCCGACGCTAATCCGCCGGTTCAGAATATCCCATCGCCTGAAATTCACCTTTTGGGAATTGATAAGCGTGTTTTTCATACGGTCCATAGAGGCTGTAATTTCGGCGCGAATGAGCGTTTTGTATTGGTTCCATATCGCCTTTACTCTCTCTATGAACGCCGAATCGGTGAGCAGTTTTGAATAGTACCAACTGTTCCATACCCAGTAATCCGCGGGACGCGGCCTTGCGCCTTCATACCAGCCGATTCCGATTGACCATTCAAAGTCCCACACCGGACCCATAAAAAGTTTTGAAGCTGCGGTATCGTCATCCTTTGTTACATAAACATTAGTGTCGATGTTTGCTAAAATGTTTTGAAACACAAACCACCTGGCAAAACTATCCGTGTCGATATATTTTGAGTAGCCGTTCACCGGGTCGTTAAAATCATCCGATTCCAAAACCTGTTCAAATTCATTCATATACGTATGAATGTAATCGAGCTGTTCATCGGTCAAATCGCCGTCAGGGTCGGGGTTTTTGAAGGTATACGGATTCCCGCCATTGCTCATAAAATAAACCGGTTCGGCGGCGTAGTAACCGTCTCTTTCGATAAGATACCCTGTTTCCGGAATGTCAACGCGGCTGCTTCCCTGCTTTATTCC
>JAIRPG010000115.1 GCA_031257105.1 Treponema sp. | reverse complement strand
GGCTCCTGAAAATTCCCCGGATTACATTGTAGTCCACAAAGGCGATATAGGCCCCGGGCATGGGAATATAGTGGAAGATAACGAAGTACAACAAAGCGGGAAGCAGCATGAGGAAGAGCGTCTTGTTCTTCCTTAGTTCACGAATAAACCCTCTCTTGAATACATTCTCGTTCATAGATGTATTAAACTATAATTAATTTACTTTGTCAATTAAATTATCTCTTGCAAATTCCCTCTCCCCGTTTCATACTGCGAAAAATCGGAGGAGTACCATGCGTCCATTTGAGGTTGTATCGCCTTTTAGCCCGGCGGGAGATCAGGGGGAAGCTATTGCGGCTTTAGCCGCCGGGATCAAAGCCGGAGACCGGTTCCAGACCCTTCAAGGGGTAACCGGATCGGGGAAAACGTTCACCATGGCGAAGATTATCGAAGCGGCGCAGATGCCCACCCTCATCGTGAGCCATAACAAAACCCTGGCGGCCCAGCTTTTCCGGGAATTTAAGGGATTCTTTCCCAACAACGCGGTGGAATACTTTGTCTCGTACTACGACTACTATCAGCCGGAAGCCTACGTAGCCAGCCGGGATCTCTACATCGAAAAAGACGCTTCTATTAATGATGAGATCGAGCGGCTGCGCTTATCCGCCACCAGGAGCCTTATGGAGCGGGAAGACGTGATTATCGTGGCAACGGTTTCCTGCATCTACGGCCTGGCAACGCCGGAGGTCTACCGGAAAATGACCGCCGTCTTCTCCGTGGGGGAAACTATCGATGTGGACGCCCTGCTCCGGCGCTTTGTGGAACTCCAATACGAACGGAATGACGCGGCGCTGGAACGGGGCCGCTTCCGCCGCCGGGGGGATACGTTGGAGATTTTCCCCGCTTATATGGAAGACGCCTACCGGGTCGATCTGGATTGGGACAAAGTAGCGCGGATCCGGCGCTTTAACCCGGTATCCGGGAAGATGTTTGAGGAACTGGATCGGGCCGTACTCTACCCGGCAAAACAGTTCGTCATGCCCGAAGACATGGTTCGGAACGCCCTGGGAATTATCAAAGAGGAACTTGAGAAACGGCTGGAATTCTTTAGAAACGCCGGGAAGATCCCGGAGGCGGAGCGTCTCAAGACCAGGGTGGAGTACGACATCGAGATGCTCTCCGAGATGGGTTACTGCCCGGGGATAGAAAACTACTCGGCTCCGCTGGCGGGCCGAAAAAGCGGCGATGCTCCGGATACGCTCATCGACTATCTGCCCCAGGCGCATCTCACCTTTATCGACGAGAGCCATGTGACCTTGCCCCAACTCGGAGCTATGTACGCGGGAGATCGCAGCCGTAAACAGAGCCTGGTTGACTATGGCTTCCGCCTTCCCTGCGCGTTGGATAACCGGCCCCTGCGCTACGATGAGTTTGAAGCCAAGCTGGATAAGACGGTGTATGTGTCCGCCACTCCGGGTAAGCTCGAGGCGGCGAGGTCAAAACGGGTGGTGCAGCAATTAATCCGGCCAACCGGGTTGCTGGATCCGGAGATTGAAGTGCGGCCCAGTGAAGGCCAAATGGAAGATATTTACGGCGAAGTCCGTAAACGCATCGACGCCGGGGAACGTTCCCTCATCCTTACCCTGACCAAGAAGATGGCCGAAGATCTCACCGACTACCTTTCCGGCTTGGGCTTACGGGTGCGCTATATCCACAGCGAAGTGGAAACCATCGAACGGGTAGAGATTCTTACCGCTCTGCGGCAGGGGGAGTTCGACATCCTGGTGGGGATCAATCTCCTTCGGGAAGGCATCGATCTGCCGGAAGTTTCTTTTATAGCGATTCTGGACGCGGACAAGGTAGGTTTTCTCCGTTCACTGACCAGTCTGGTACAGATCATAGGCCGAGCCGCGCGGAACGCCGCCGGAAAGGTGATCATGTACGCCGACCGGATGAGCGAAGCCATGGAACAGGCCATTACCGAGACCAACCGCCGCCGAGCCATTCAGATGGAGTACAACCAGAAGCGCGGCATTACCCCTGCCACGGTAAAGAAAGCCATTGCCGATATTCTTACCCGCCACATCGAGGAGGAACAGAGCGCCGCCGTGACTTCCATCGAGGTACTCAAGAAGTCTTACAACGCGCTCGTGCCCGCAGAACGGAAACAACTGATAAGAGCTCTAGAAAATGAGATGCTGGAACACGCTAAGAATCTTGAATTTGAACATGCGGCGGCGATTCGGGACGAAATCGCCCGCATTAAAGAACTTGGGCAGCGCTGATAACGCTGGTACATAAGACTTGTGTAGTCCGCCCATAACGTGTTTTCATTATGGGCAGACGCCCTCGTCGGCGCTTTTCAAAAAAGCGTCTGGTTAAAGTTGTTACCGTCTTGATCGCCTTCATCGGAATCGAAATCGTCTCTCTCGGGCAGATCATTGCTGTCGATAATCCTTCCATCCTGTTTATACAGGATGCTGTGGGTTTTTACTTCCGGCAGCGGCTCATCTTCCATGATAGGCTTTACTTTTGGCTTTCGGCCTCGTTTACCGGGTTGTTTTACCTGAACGTCAGCGGAAACAAGCTTTGGTTTTCGGCCCCGCTTTTTTGGTTCCGCGGAAACAACTTCCGCTTTTGGCGCGCCCGAAGAAGCAGATCTGGGCCTGCCCCGTTTTTTTGGTTCGGTGGAAGAAACGGTCTCTTTTAGAACTTCCGCTTTAGCCGCCGCCGATTTTCGGCTCCGTGTTTTTGGCGCGGCATCTTCAGCGGCTTTTTTTCTTCCTCTGGCCGACGATGAGGAAGCATCCTTCTTGCCGCTTTTCTTTTCCACAGGCGCTTTTTGTTTTTTGGCTTTAGGAATAGCCTTTATCAGTTCCTGCAAATTTTTGTCGCTTTTAACTTCCTTCATTTCGGCGTCGTATTGTAACGACAACCATTCGCCAGATTTAGCGCCAAAATATTTGTCTAATCTGGCGGCAGTGCCGGGAGTTAGTTTTGTTTTGCCGCTGATAAGCTGCCTGACCATAGAAGGACTCAGCTTTGTGTCCTCCGCGAATTTTGATACGGATATACCATATTCCTTTATAAGGTTGTTAAGTATTTCCGCCGGTGTTGATGGCTTTTTCATAAGAACTCCTTGATTAGCCGCATGATATTGTTTTCACTTTTTATTATATCTCTTTTATTGAAACGATGCAAGCGTTTTTTAGTTGTTTTTATCTCATTCAAAAAAAATATGAAGCGGTTACAGGCTATTGAAAAACTTTTTTTGAAACAGCCTCTCTATACGGGGAAAAAAAGAACGCGCCAATGGCGCGTTCTTGAGGGTTAGACTGGGCTGCGCCCAACAGGTTTCCCGCCCGGCGTACCGCCGGGCGGCGCGGCGATATATTCGAGGAAGTTTTCAATTCCCCGCTCGGCGCGGATTTTTTCCCCCAGGGTCGAAGCGTTGGTTTTGTAGGCAGGATTATCCAGCAGATCTCGAATTTTTCCTTCCAGCGCCCCTTTTGAGATGGTGATCCGTATGCTGGAAGGCCCCAAGCCCAGCCCAGTTACCCGCTGCCCCCAGTAATGCTGGTCGATGAGCAAAGGGGCTACCATCTGAGGTTTCCCCGCTCTGGCCGCGCTATGAGTGGTGCCGCTCCCGCCGTGGTGGATGATGGCGTCACAGAAAGGGAAAACGCGGCAGTGGGGAATAACTTGATCCAAAAGGAAAAGATTCCCCTCTTTGTGCAAATGGGAACCTACTTTCCACCAGCCGCAGCCTACTACCAGCTTATATCCGCGCTCGCGGCAAATAGCAAAAAGCTTTTGGGCGAACTTGTCCCGCTGAGCGGCGTTGCAGCTTCCAAGGGTAAAAAAAATGGTGGGCTTATCGTCTTTTTTGATAAAAGCTAACAATTCATCCAGCAAGCCTTGATTATATGGAAGATTATCGTTGAAACAATAACCGCCAATGGCCCACCGGTACTTCCACTGAGGATCGATTTCTCCCAGGAAAGAACTGTACATGAGGTAGTTGACGGCGTTAGCCGGAGCGTGTTCTCCCTGATCCGCGATAAGAGGCATATTCCTCGCCGCGCGGTGCGTATTGAGCGTCTTCCGGCACATCAGATTAAGGCCCGCGTTCAAGGCTTTCCATAGAAGCGCTGGGGGAATCCACGGCTTAGGCTTGAGCCAGGGCATTACCGGCGGGGGAATTTTTTTACCTGGAATGAACGGCCCGTAGGCGGTGCGGAAGATAGGTTTTCCGCACCATTCGGCAACGCTGGGCGCGGCAAATTCGGTGTTGGCCGCGATGAGCAGATCATGCTTGTCCAACAGAGGCGGCAGTTCTTCGAACTGGCTCTGAATAACCCGGTTCGTCCATTCCAGCAGCGCCTTGGTATCGGGTTTGCCTTCTACCATACCGGCAATATCGTCAAAAGCCTGGAGGACATACGGTATTCCCGCGTCCTGAGCGTGCCGTTCAAAAAGCCTCGGCAAACTCAGCGTAATCGTATGCCCTTGCTTCATAAGGGCGGTTCCCAGGCCGAGATACGGATACACATCTCCCTGTGAACCACGGGTCACGAGGAGTATGTTCATGCGATGCCGATTTCCTTGAGCTTGTCCCTGTCCAGCCGGTATTTCGTCTCTAACTCCCGAAGGATCCCTTCATTCGTATCAATAGGCCTCAGAAGTTTCTTGGTTTCTCCATAACCCTTGAAGAGTTTGGAGATCATCTTGCCGGGATTAAAGGTCATGGACGACATGATCCAGCAGCCATGCGTACACCAGCAGTTGGCCTTGTATCCGTGGCCGATTTCGGCGATTTCCCGCTTCATCACATCGCTCCGCATAATTGCCTGTATGTCGTAACCGTAGTCTTTAACGTTTCCCAGGGGACTCCGCAATTCGCAGGCGCGGAAACGCCCGTCGTAGTCAATAACCAACGTGGTTTCCCCGGCGGTACAGTCCATCCCCCAGCAGGTAGGCTTGTCCAAGTTTTGCGCCCTGATATTGTACATGCTCCGCATGAGGCCCACGTAGAAAAACTTCGCTATGCCTTTGCCGATAGCGTTCATTTCCTCGCCGATACGCTTGGCGTAGAGCATGTGGAAGGGCGCCGCTCGATCCTGGAGTTCCTGGAGGGATTTTTCGGTAAGCACCTTAACGCCGTCTTCACGGGTGTGGCCTCTGGCGGCCTCGATGGTATGGGCGGAAACATTAAAACGTCCGTAGACCCACGCCATAAAGTCATGAATCTGGTTCACGTTGTATTTGGTGATCACCGTGGCGATGTTTTTTATAACTTTGCCGTCGTTCCTGAAATTTTCATCGATTTTTTTGAGCGTTTCCGCGGCCATGTAGAAGCTTGGTATTCCCCGCTGGGTATCATGGGTTTCACCAAAACCGTCCAGGGATATGCTTATGACGATGTTGCAGTCCGGACAACTCTGCCGCAGCCGCTTGATCCACGCTACCACCCGGTCGCTCTTCATCCCATTGGAGGGGAAGTTTATGTCCTTTATGTGGTTGTTTTTATAGAACAGTTCGATAATTTCCGGCAAATCCTCCCGCATGGTTGGTTCCCCGCCGGAAAGCCAGAGCCGGTTAATTTCCCCGGCGCTTTCGGAGAGCTTTTTTATGTCTTCGAAGCTTAAATCAGGCTGCTTCTGCGCCATATCATCGGCATAGAAACACATGGCGCATTTGGCGTTACATTTCCCTGTGGTAAAGAGAAAGATCGATTCCAGCTTTCGCTTGGAATTTAAAGAATTGAAGGAACTGCCCTTCCGCTTTGTTTTTACGGTACTCATAGAAATAAACGTAGCAAAAATTTGCATGGGTGTCAACCATGTATCTAAATTTTAGATACGAAGCCTTTTTTTGTCTATTTTTTATCCACGGTATGATGCCCGCCTTGTCTCTTTACTACCGAATGTTTGTCCACAAAGCCGGTTCGGAAGAGGATCGGAAGTTTCTAAACAACGCTCGTGTAATTTTGCATTGAAACCCACAAGCCGTAACGGAGTTGATAATACAGGCGCTTATTATGGCTGCGAAAATGCGTTTTTTAAGGTAGTCGCGTACCTTCGGTACGATCTATAATGTGTCTACATTAGACGTGTTCCAAAACCCGGTTGGTTTTGGAACACGTCCTGCGGTTTTTCAGGCTAAAGCCTTGCAAAACCGCGTTTTAAGCGGAAGCTGTTCAGAAACTGAAGTTTCAGAACAGCTCTATTATGGACAGACACTAACGCGCAATAGAATTGTATTTTAACCGTTCAAATTATTCAAGACTATGAGAATTCTCGCGAGCTCTTGACCCGCCGTTAATCCATGCCGTATAGTTTGAATATGGGTGAAGAAGATGCATTCAACCGTCTGTCCCTTGAGTTAACCCTGGAAGAGCGGACTAATCTTCTAGATAAACTTACCAATCAATCAAGTATGTCCCAGGAACCCCTTTACGAAGATAAAGCCGCGGCTCCTTTGGCCGACATGGAGAAGCAGTATACCCGGCAGCCCTGGTATTATCGTTTATGGTTTTGGCTGCTCAGCCTTTTTAAGAGCCGCAGTCCTTTCAAACTTTACGAAGATAGGGAACTGGCCAAATTGGGCAAGCTTATCAACTCCTCTGCGCCGGGTTGTTACGATCATACCAAGGGGATACTCCTTCCCGAATTCTACAACCTGCTCCTGGGGCTCAAGGAAGGTTCGCGTTTTTTTTACAGCGCCCTAGACGCCGGCGTGAATCAGGACAAAGGCGCTTTCTATGCCTTTCTGGGCTCGCTCGAGATGGAAGCCATCCATACCCGGCTGGAACAGGAAACGGCTCCCGCGCTTATCGCGGAAAAGAACCCCAGCGTTAAAGAAGAAGAACTCAAGCAGATTGCCGTCCGCCTTATGGATGACATCATGTCCGTGATTTCCGAAGATGAACGAACCCGCATGTATGCTGACGCCCGCTCGCTCATCTGCCTTAAACAGTTATCTTCCTTTTTATTTGACCGGGTTCTCTTGGCATTTTCCACCGACTCTTCTGTGGGGGGCATGACCTGTTCGGCTTCGGTGATTCGGGATTCCCTTCAGTCTCTCAATAACATTCTCTTTTCCCTCAAAACGATTCCTTCTATGGCGCTGCTGGAATCCCTCTTTATCTTCATTTTGCGGGAACAGACGGGGGAAAATATCGATATTAATGCGGAGATCCACCGGTTGTTATCCAAAGCGGAAAACGCATTGTCCGCGATACGGAATTTTAACCAGAAGATCCCTATGACGCTCCTGTACCGCTGCGCTTCACGGGACATGGCCTTTATTCCCCGGGAAATAAGCGGCGGAGAGGACTGGTTCACCGTCTATCAGGACTATTGGAGGCAGTGCATCGATATGCGGTTCGCCGCCTTCCTCCGCGCCCGCCGGCAGATGGATTTAATGACCGCTTTCCGGAACTACCTGAACGGGGTTAGTTTAAGACGCATGAGCAACATCCAATCGGACGGCAACCCGGATGGTATACCTCTGGACGATTCTATGGCCCTTTCCTTCCTCCTCACGTTCTATCAGGCGATCTTTATGGCCGATCTCAACCAGGTGCTGCGGCCCATTCTTATTGATGGGGACTTTATAAAACGGGAAAATCACCTGGAATTTGCCGAGGCTTACAACGAGCTTATTAAGCTTGAAGACAGCATCAAAAAACTCGACGATGATATAAGCCACAGCGGGGAGTTGGGAAAGCGCTATGAACAAGCCAAGGCTGATATGACATCGCCGGCTATTAAGCGAAGAAAAGGCCAGCTTGTTATTGAAGAAGCTTCCGAAATATCGGCGGGAATCGTGGAGCGCGCTAAAATCGCCCTCGTTAACATGAGCAATGTACTCCGGGGAGCTACGGCCAAAGAACCGGTAGGCGCCTATGAACCGCTGGCGAATTATAATCAAATGGTAAAAAAAATACCCAATTTTGCCGGGCAGGTGGAAAATGCGATAACGCGGCTTGAAAAGGCCGCTTGGCTCCTCGAGGATATTACGACCCTGGAAACGGATCAATAAAAATGAGGCGTTCTTTTCATCCGGCCTTTGGTCACCAAACCCGCTAAAGGAATTATAATATGGATAATTGTTATCGAGAGACGTGGAAGGTTCGTATCGCCGGAGCGTTGAATCTTGTCGCCCGGGCGGCTGGGACCGAGATGAACGTTACCACAGATATGATAACCGCTGAGATTCCGCCCAAGCCGGAATTAGGGGATCTGGGATTTCCGATGTTCTCCTTTGCCAAGTCTTTCCGGAAACCGCCCGTTCAAATAGCTCAGGCGGTCGCGGCAATACTGACGGCGGAGGTCGATATCAGCGTCAAGGGAGGGCCCATGGATATGACCGGAGTCACGGCGCGCGCCGAAGGCCCCTACGTGAATATCCGCCTTAACCGGGCTCTGGTTGCCGCTGAAACGCTTGCTCGTATCCTGAAAGAAGATTCGGCTTCCGGCGATTTCGCGTTTGGACGGCCAGGCACGCTGACCGGTTCGCGTATCATGGTAGAATTTTCAAGCCCCAACACCAACAAGCCGCTGCACCTCGGGCACCTGAGAAACGACGTGCTGGGAGAAAGTATTTCCCGTATGCTCACAGCCTGCGGCGCGGAAGTGCGGAAGGTTTGCATCATCAACGACCGGGGTATTCATATCTGCAAATCCATGCTGGCCTACCGGGAATACGGTCAAGGCAAGACTCCTGAATCGGAGGGCGTTAAGGGCGATCATTTTGTGGGCGATTGGTATGTCCGCTTTCACCAGATGACCCTGGAAAAGAGCGCCGCCGGCGGTAATTCCGGCGGTAATTCCGGCGGTAATTCCGGCGCTGAGGAACGAGCCCTGGAGATGCTCCGCCAATGGGAGGCGGGGGATCCGGAAACAGTGGAACTTTGGAAGCTGATGAATACCTGGACGGTGGAAGGGATAAAGGAGACCTATCGGCGTACCGGGATCTCCTTTGATCAGTATTATTTTGAAAGCCAGACCTACCTTAAAGGGAAAGAAGAGATACAAAAAGGGCTGGAAAAGGGTATCTTCTACCGGGCTCCAGACGGCGCCGTCATGGTGGATCTGGAAGCGGAAAATCTGGATAAGAAGGTACTGCTCCGGGCCGACGGCACGTCGATCTACATCACTCAGGACATCGGGCTCGCCATCTACCGAAACCAGGATTGGCCGTTCGATCGGCTCATCTATGTGGTGGGCTCTGAGCAGCAATACCACTTTCAGACGCTCTTTTCGATTCTCAACAAGCTGGGCTTCCCCTGGGCCAAGAACCTCTCTCATCTCTCTTACGGTATGGTAAACCTCCCGGAAGGAAAGATGAAGAGCCGGGAAGGTACGGTAGTAGATGCCGATGATCTTCTGGACAGCCTTCGGGATATGGCCCTCCAGGAAATCCGGGAAAAAGAGCGGGAAGAAGCCGTAGGAGATCCGGCGGGAATCGCCGAAAAAATTGCCCTGGGGGCGCTCCATTACTACCTTTTACAGGTTTCCCCTCAGAAAGATATGCTCTTTAACCCCCATGAATCCCTCTCATTCAATGGCAATACCGGCCCTTACCTCCAATACATGGGCGCCCGAATTTCGTCCATGCTCCGCAAGGAGTCTTCCTTCCGCAAAGAATCTGCGGAAGGAACCTACCGGCCTGAATTACTCGCCTCAGACGCCGAGTGGGAACTGATCAAAGCCCTCGCCTCTTATCCTCAGACCGTGGCGGACGCCGCCGCTCAGTTGGATCCCGCGCTGCTGGCGGCCTGGATCTATGAATTATCCAAGAGCTTTAGCCGCTTTTACCATGACTGCCCTATCCTCTCCGCTGAAACCCCAGACCTGATCGTTTCCCGGCTCACCTTGTCCCAGGCGGTGCTTAAGGCGCTTCGAGACGCGCTGAACCTTATCTGTATACCTTTCCTGGAGACTATGTGAGGAGGGATGATACGCTGCCTTACGGTGAGCGGCATGGCTACCGGCTCTGAGCGCCGCTCTGAGCGCCGCCTTATAGCCGTTCCTGCGCGCCGGATAGCTTGACGTGTTTTTTTATTTTTCGATATATTTTTATCGATAACGATTTATCGAACAGGAGGCATTATGACAGAAAACAAACGTGAGCCGGTAAGAGAGCCGGAAAGCCTGAAACGGGCGCTGGACCGCATCCGCGAAGCCCAACGGGAGTACGCCGCATTCAGCCAGGAACAGGTGGACAAAATCTTTTTCGCGGCGGCACGGGCCGCGGCAAAGGAACGGATTCCCCTGGCAAAAATGGCCGTAACAGAAACCGGCATGGGCGTGGCCGAGGACAAGGTGATCAAAAACCTCTACGCCTCGGAGTACATTTACAACGCCTACCGGGACGAAAAAACCTGCGGCGTTATTGAAAACGACCCGGTGTACGGCGTTACGCGCATTGCCGAGCCCATCGGCCTGGTGGCAGCGGTGATTCCCACCACCAACCCCACGTCAACGGCGATTTTCAAGGCCCTCATCTGCCTGAAAACCCGAAACGGCATCATCATTTCGCCGCACCCGCGGGCAAAGGGCTGCACCTGCGCGGCGGCAAAAATCGTGCTGGACGCGGCGGTGGCCGCCGGAGCGCCCGCCGGCAT
>JAIRPG010000101.1 GCA_031257105.1 Treponema sp. | reverse complement strand
ATCCCCCATCCTGCCCGCCATGCCTCCCCCCGCCCCTCGTCCCCCCCCCCGGCCCGCGGCGCCCCCCCCCCCCCCCAAACATCACCGGAGAGCGTTCTTTTCCCCACGCAAGCAAGGCGGGAAACAGGGGTTTGTCTGCTATACGCCGGAATGTCCGTCTGGCTGTCATAAGGAAAATACTACCCATATAGCATAAAAAACGCAAGAACGTATGTAACGGAAGACTGCCGTCAATTACCGCTTATAGAGCCATTCGCTCCGAGAAAACGCGAGCGCCGCCTCCCGCGCCCGGTCTTCCTCTTCAGCGCGGAGGAATGATGTTTCGATCCATTCTAAATCCAGCGCCTCCTGGAAACCCTGAGCAAAAACTTGGGCGGCTTTATCAAAGTCCACCGTTAGGCCCTGGTCTTGAAGACTCGTAACCCGCTCTTTTACATCCTGGATATGCCGGCCTTTCAGCTTTTCTTGGGGCGTTTTGAGGAGGCTGAACATAAACTCCACATCGTTTTGCAGCAGGATGGTACCGTGCTGCAACAAGGCTCCCTGTCTACGGGTCTGAGCGTTGCCGGATATTTTTTTGCCGCCGCAGATAATATCGTTGATGGGGGCAAATTCGGCGTCCAGCCCCAGAAGGGCAAACCCCCGGAGGATGCCCCGGCAGAGAATCCGGTAGGAGTCCAGGATACTCTCCCCGGCAAGGGGGTGGGTGGCGGGCATGACCATGCTGTAGGTGAGTTCCCGGTTATGAAACACCGCCCCGCCGCCGGTAACGCGGCGGATCACATCGACCCCTCGCTCCGCGCAGGCGGCCAGATCCACTTCTTCTTCAAGTCCCTGGAAATACCCCACCGATACCGCCGGGGGATTCCACCCGTAAAAACGCAGAACCGGAGGACTCGCGCCCCGGATAACTCCTTCCAGCAGGGCATCATCGAGGCCCAAGTTGTAGAAGCAGGTGTGGTAGCCGGTATTTAAGAGCCGGAACGGAAAGGTCATAGGTTGTTTAGAATCTCCGCCAAGGCCGCGCCGCTTATGCCGCAGGCATCGACGCCTTCTTGGAGCAGCAGCGCGTCAAAGGCGGCGGCTATATCAGTCAGGAAAACGCCGGCAAGCCTCCGCTCGACCCGCTCAAAGGCATCTTCCGGGCTGGCAAAGAAGTCTCCCCGGATTTGGATTGACCGGATAACGCCCCCTTCGACATCAGCCTTTACACGGATAAGTTTTGCCCCCGCCGGTTTTCCAACAGCTTCAACACGCGCATATCCTTCTTGAGCGTGATAACTAGCGCGGGCCAGCGGAGCGGCAATCACCGATGTAAATCCCCGCGTACGGGCGGCTTGGGCCAGACGCTCGAACTGTTCTGGCGGAATATACGCCGAGACGGGGATCTGCCTGGGGGATGGCCGCAGGTACTGTCCCATAACGAGGATGTCCACGCCGACGGCGCGAAGTTCGTCCATAGCGGCGAGGAGTTCCGCCTCTGTTTCGCCCAAGCCGAGCATAAAGCTGGTCTTAACTGCCGGACTCTTCCCCGGGGCGAGGGATTTTACAGCCCGCAGGGTATCCAAGGTCTTATCAAAGGAAGCCCGGCTGTCCCGAATCCACTGGAGGGAACGGACGGTTTCCACATTGCAGGCAATCACATCAGGCGCCGCCGCCAGAATCGGCGCCAGTTCTTGTTCGGTATAATCTGGTATCAGCGCCTCCACCCGGACGCCGGGGATACGCCGCTTGAGCGCTCCGATGCAAGAAGCGAAATGGCCCGCTCCCCGATCTACCAGATCATCCCGATCTACCGAGGTAAGAACTACATAGGAAAGCCCGAGTTCTTCCGCCGCGCCGGCAATCGCTTCACTTTCGGCCATATCCAAGGGCTGTCCTTCCCTGGCGGAACGTACCGCGCAGAACCGGCAGGAACGGGTACAGATGTCTCCCATAAGCATGAACGTAACGGCGCCCGTACTCCAACATTCGGTACGGTTGGGACAGCGGGCTTCATCGCAAACCGTATGGAGCCGGCGCCGTACTAAAATAGTGCCGATCTGTTCCGCTACAGCTTGCCCGCTGTTGGGAACGCGAACGGTGAGCCAGGAGGGTTTTTTTTCAATGTTGGCCATGGCGTTTGAGCAGCCACCGGGGCGCATAGCTCAATACAAAGGCAAACGGGAGGACGAGCGCCTGTGTCACCTGGTTCTGCTGGTAAAAACCGGGAAGCAGTTTAATCGCCATGGTGAGGAGTCCACCGAAAAGCACATACGTCCACAAGATCCGTAACAACCGCTCCCGACGAGGTCGCTTGAGTTCGGATCCAAAGGCCGCAAGGATCCCCAGGGGAACGGCGGCCAGCAGCAGGGGATTCACAAAAAGGACGTTACTATTGTGGTAAGAGTAATCATGGTTGGTAAAGAAACTCAGGAAACAGAGCAGCGTACCGGCTATACCGAAAAAGAGCCCTAAACCGCTCTGGCAGAGACCCCACAGTATCCGGCACAGATGAGCGGCCCGTCCGGTGCGCCGGCGCAGGCAGGCGAAGAGCGCCAGGATGAGCGCGATAAAGCAGCCCAGGGCAAGTTCCCGCGGCCACTGACGCCGGGGCGTATCCAAAACGTGAGGACGGTTCACCGCTCGGTTTACCACTTCCACGGAACGTACCAGCTTCCGTTCAATCCCGGCGGCGTCCCGGTAGGTAAAATCCTGGATCCGGCTGCCTATCTCCTGTGGAAGGAACATCTCCTCCCAAATAGTGATAGGGGTATCTATATCCTGCCCCATCCAGAAGTTGAGTATCCAATCGAAGAACGGGTTAAACCACGTATGGCGGCGGACGTGCTGCCGGTAGGTATACCGGCCCGGGGCATCGGCGAAACGGCCCTTGAACTGGCCGTCTGTTGCCAGATCGATAATATCCCGGATTCGGGTGGCGCAGTTATCCTTAAAATGGTGGTAAAAATAGTCCCGGTTCTCCGGCAGCACATTCCATTCGGCAAAACGAAAAATTTCTTCCCGCTTTGCCGCCGGCAGATCCAAGGTGTAGAGCGTAATATCCCGGTTAGTCTTCCGATATATCGCAAGGCTCGGATCCGTGCGGGAAACTCCGGAACTGTAGAGAAGCCTTCCAAAGGCAAAATTGGTAAAAAAATGATCTTTGGTAAAGGAAAAAATTCCGTAATCGTAAAAACGGCTCTCACCGGTCAGGGCGTCTTCAATCACAAGGGCGATATGTCCCCACCAGAAGTAAAGCTCATCCCCAGGCCCCATGACGGCGACCTTGAGGGTCAGGTAATTCCCCCTGCCTTCTCCGGTTCCGCCCGGAATTTCCTGGGTAAAAAGGAGAAAAGGGGAAAAGAACATAACGAAGAGAAACAGAAAAAAACGCCGTGTTTTTTGAGGATGAATAGCTTGCAAGAATCGCCCTCCCAAAGGCTCCCATGAACCTGTGCAAAACTCGTTAGTGCGAACCTTCGGTTCGATGCAACGCTTCTATTATCTTCGTTTTGTACGCCTTTGTCCAGGTTTTCAAAAGAACAACCGTCTTGTGTCCCCGTTACCTGAACAGCAGCCGCAGTTCTACCGCATCGGTAAGGCCGCCTGAGCTTACCGCTTCCAGCCGAATCCGCCGGGCGCCGGGTTCAAAATCCTTGGTATTGAGGATTACCGCCTCCCCCGCAGGGAAGATCCGCCGGAATGTTCCATCATCAACAATTACCTCGCAGCTTTTCAGGGTATCCTCCGTATTGACCGCCAGAACCGGGCGCAGTTCGAATTTTCCCGAAACAGCCTGGTTGTTTTCTAGGTTAGGGATACTGATCGCCGCCCGGGCGCTTGAAACATAGCGCTCCCCGGCAAAAAAATGGTTCCCCCGCCTGACCAGCGTTTGTCCCGCCGGAAGCTCCACCACCACCAGCGCGCCCCCTGCGGGAACCGTCACCGCGGCCTCTCCCCGCACAGAGGAAGCGATACGGGTGTTGCTTACCGCGTCGAAGAGATCCACCGGCTCCGCGCCGGAAGATGCGGAAACCCGGTAGCAAACCCGCCGGTCATCGCCATAGGGATTATACAGGAGGAAAGTTGGATAGGCGTCCTGGGGAACCGGGCTTGTGACCACCGTGTCCACCCTGAGAATCCCCGGGACATCCGTCTCCTCGAAAAGGGCCCCCAGGATGCCCGTATGAGCGCCGCTGTAGAGGGACAAATCGGTTTCCGCCCAGCCGTTCACCGTGGGATCCCCCCCAAACCAGGGCGATTTACCGTTGGCGTGATTCCGGATTCCCTCGTAGGGGATGCTGCTCAGGACGGCAGTATCGTTCAACGGCGATTCGGCCCAGGACAGGGATTGATGATCCGGAGGCGTTTTGTCTGGAAAAAAATACCGGGCGTTGGAGTGCAGGTGAAGCAGCCATTTCCCAATATCCCTGGCATACCGGGCGTCGTAACGCGCCAGGGGAGCAAGCGCCCCCGCTGCGGCAAAGGTGTTCATGGAAAAGGCATACCCGCCGCCGTCGGTTTTGCTGCCGAAAAGACCGTCCATCGCGTAGCCGCCCCAGGAGCCGGTGAGGGAACCCCAGCCGCCCCGGGGAATCGAATTGCCGTCAAAGACGCGGCCCAGGGCCTTGGTCAGGTCATAGTTTCTGCCGTACCGGACATTCAGTTCCGCCGCCAGCGCCGGGGCATCATACATGAGCAGTTCATAGAGGGGGCCGCCGAAATAGGATTCGATATAGTCCATCAAAAGGAAAACCGCCTCAAGGTACGCCTCCCTGCCTGAAAGCGCGTATCCGGCGTAAAAAAGGAGGGCCATTCCCACCGCCGCGTCGGGCTCCTTCCATACGCCGTTCCGGTAGGGCTTCATGGCGGTAAAATCAAAACCGGTCCAGTCAAAGTCCGCCCCTTCGTCATCGCGGATGACTTCGTAGGCCCGGTACCAGCGTTCTATGGCGGCAAGAACCTTCTCCCGGGTTTCCATTTCTTCCCCGTACAACAGAGAAAGGCGGGTATAGAGCAGGGCGGGATACAGGAGATACCAGAAGGACATTGAGCCGGAACGCCCGCCGGGGTTGTTCAGGACGATTTGTTCGGTATCGCTGAAAAATGAACCGGCCCCCCGAACATAGTCCCCCATCCCCTCCATGCCGGTAAGTCCGGCGCTTACCAGCGCGGCGATCAGGGCCACCGCCTCCTCGCCGCCGTCCTGCCCCTGCCGGGGATCCCCCACATAGGCGGCCAGGCCATAGCCGCCGTAGGTATTATCCTTCCAAAGAAAAGCCCCCGCCGGGCCGCCGGGGTTAAACACCAGGGCGTGAAACCCGGCGGCAATGGCGCGGTAATCGGTATACTCGTAGTTCAGGGGCAGATTGGCGGGATAGGACTGTACCCGGCTTATATCCTTGTAAATGGTTCCCCTGTCCGGATTCCTGTCCGCCGGCCCGTTGAAGCAGGCGGTCAGACACAGGATGAAAAGCGCCGGGCCCCCCGCCTGGAAAAACGGGCAATTCCGCCAAAACGCCCGCCGTAAACGGATCACTTTTGGTTGAAAATTCTGACCGAAGTGATTTCCACCGTGGCGTCGGGGCTTCCCGCAGCGTAAATCCAGAGTACGCCTTCAAACTTCTCGCCGTAAAGGCCCGTAAAATCCTGGCCGAGTTTCAGCTTCATATCCGTACCGGCGTAGTTGTTCCATTTGAAGTTGTTGTCCTCAATGAGATAGAAACCCCAGGCGTGATCGTCCACCGCGGGATTCGCGGGCACGAATTTGGCCCCCCACTTGAACCCGTCGGCGTTTTCCCGCACCTGGACGAGGAGTACCGGATCCTTCGAGAGATCCAGGCTGATTTTTCCCGACTGAACGCCTCCCCACCCGTCAGCGGCGGCATGGACTATCGCCGCCCCGCCGCCCCGGGAAACGGAACCTTCCCCGCCGCCGGGGGTCGCCATCGGCCCCCAGGCCGCGATGCTGTTGGAGTCCCAGTTGTAAACCCAGGAAACGCCTCCCTGTTTTTGACAACCCGCCGAAGCGAAGACAAAAGCCGCCGCCATCACCGCAATTACACATTTTCTGACCATTTCTATCCTCCAAAAAAAATATCAACCTTCCCCGCCGGCGGCGGGGCTGTTGTTCTCACATTTATCCCTTCATGCCGGACATTTTAATGCCCTCCACAAAATACCGCTGGGCAAAAAGCAGGACGCAGATCACCGGGATTAAGGCGGCAAATGAAGCCGCCATAAGCGGCCCCCAGAGGGTTTCCCCGGTCATGCTGTTGAATGACGCGAGGCCCAGTTGGATCGTATACTGGGCGGGATCGCTTATGTAGATAAGCTGCCCCAAAAGATCGTTCCAGGTTCCCACAAAAGACCAGAGGGCGATGGTTAAAAGGGCGCTCTTCCCCAGGGGGATAAAGAGCCGGAAAAAAATTTTCAAATAACCCGCCCCGTCGATGATCATCGCCTCTTCCAGCGCCCTGGGAAAGGCGGAGTAGTACATGCGGATAAAAAAGATAAACGACGCGGAACCGAAATAGGCCGGCAGGATCAGAGGGGTGTAGCCGCTGGAAAGGCCGAAGAAGGTCCACATAATGAACGAAGGAATCATGGTCACTTCATAGGGCAGCATCATGGTGGCCAATAGGATCATGAAAAGAAAATTTTTTCCCCGGAATTCAAAACGGGCGAATCCATAGGCCACCAGGGCGGATACCAGCACTTCGCCCGTGATTTTGAGGATGGCCAGGAAAAAAGTGTTGAACAAATACCGGAGAACGGGAACCACCTGAAAGGCCCGGACATAATTTTCGGCGTAAAAAACAGAGGGAATCCAGCGGATCGGCATGGTAAAAATTTCACGATCCGGCTTCAGGGAAGTGCTCACCATCCAGAAAAAAGGCAGCAGCATGGCGGCGGCTCCCAATACAGAGCAGCTATAGAGAATAATCCTGCCGTAAATCCGGTTTCCGCGCCTCATCCCGTTCACTCCGTGTAGACCCAGTATTTTTTGGTAACATTAACGCCGATGGTCAGGGCGAGAATAATGGCGAAGAGCACCCACGCCAGGGCGGTGGCGTATCCCATTTTGTAGAAGGAGAACGCCTGCTGATAGAGGTTTACCATATAAAAGGTTCCTTCCCCTCCAGCGCCGCCCATGATATAGGCGTCGGTGAATTTTCTGAAGCAGGAGATGAGCTCCATAATGATATTGTAAAATATGATGGGCGTTAAAAGCGGCGCCGTGATGGAACGGAACTTTCTGAACCAGGGAGCGCCGTCAATGGTGGCCGCTTCGTAAAGGTCCCGGGGCACGTCACGAAGGGCGGCAAGATAGATAAAAAGTCCGCCGCTGGCCCCCCAAAACGTCGTCAATAGATAGGATGGCAGCACCCACCGGGGATCGTAGAGCCAGTCCGGCCCCGTGACGCCGATAATCCGGAGCAGGCCGTTCAGAGCGCCGTACCCAGGATCCAGCACCCAGCGGAACACGATGGCCACCGCCGCCCCGGATACAATCGACGGCATATAGAAAATAGTCCTGAATACCCCGGTTCCCTTGTAATCGTTGTTCAGCGCCACGGCTACCGTAAGGGCGACCAGAATCTTGAGGGGCACCGCGAAAACCGCATAACGCGCCGTGATCCAGAGGGAACGGTAAAACATTTCATCCCTGAATATTTCAATAAAATTGTCCAGTCCCGTAAAAACGGCGCGCCCGATGATCGACCAGTCGGTCATGGAAATATACACCGCCGAAACCAGGGGAAACAGGGTAAATATCAGCAGCCCCGCAAACCAGGGGAGGATACATAAAAACCCCACATGGCTTTTTTTCATGCCTTACTGCCTTTCCGGCCCTTTCCTTTTGGCGATAAACTCCCGGGATTTTACGGCTATGGCCGCAGCCTCGGAACGGTAGTCAAAATTCCGGTCATTGAGCATACCCGTATACAGCTTGACCCACAAAAGGTTGTTAATCTCGTTCCATTCGGGAACATAATTGGCGGACCGGGCGTTCCGCAGAACCAGTTCCATCACGGGCAGGGCCTTTTCCTTGAGCGGATCGATCCGCAGGGCCTGTTCCACCGAACCGAGCAGGGGCGGAGCGATCTTCCATTGGAAAAATTCCAGGGTCAGCTTTTCCAGTATTTCATAGGCCAGGGGGCTGTCCTCCAGGTTTTTCGCCAGCACCGTTGAGGCCGTCCAGTCAAAGGACCAGGATTTGCCGTCCAGTCCTGTGGGCATGGGGGCGTATTCAATTTCAAACCGTTCCTCCGGCGGAAGAGCGGCGATTTTCTTTTCAAAATTATCCTGAATACCGCCCATAAACATGGCGGCCCGCTGTTTTTCAAACCACACGTTGTTCGAGCCCAGGCTGGAAACCTTGCTGTATTCGGGGCTTATGCCGGAGTGGAGGATCCGGTGGAGTATGTCCAGCCCTTTGAGGGAATCTTCGGAATCCAGGGTGATGTCCACGCCGTTGTCCGCGATAATGTCGCCGCCCCCGGCCCAGATAAAGGTTTCGATATTGGGCCAGCCGTCAACAATGCAGCCGTATTGCTGGTAATCGTTTCCCAGGCCGTCCTTCCTAACCAGGGTCAGCCTTCGCGCGGTTTCGATAAACTCATCCCAGGTCCAGCCTTCCAAGGGATCGGGACAGGGAAGCCCCGCCTCATCGAAAAGGTTCTTGTTGAGGTACACGATGAGGGGGTTGGCTATCCAGGGAAGGCCGTAGTAACGCCCCTGATATTCCGCCGATGCCAGGACTCCCTCGTAGTAACGCCCCGGATTGAGAGCGTCACCGGCGGTGAAGGGCGCGGAAATATCCGCGATAGCCCCGAGCTGGGCATACCGGGATATAAGCTCCTGGGTAAGCCAGAAAAAATCGGGAGTCTTCCGGGAAGCTATCAGCGTAGAGAGCTTTATATAATAGTCCGAAGGAACGCTCAGAACATTAATGCGGGTTCCTTGGGCTTTTTCATTTACCCTATCTACAATTTCCTGAAATTCCTGTAATTCCTGCCCCGCCGCCCAGGTGGCGAAGGTGAACTCCGTTTTGTCCCCGGCCTTCCCGCCGCCTGAGCCGCTGCAGGCCAGAAAAAAGGCTAAAACCGGCGCGGCTAAAAGCGCCGCCCGTAATTCCCGCTTCCTGTTCATCCCGTTCCTCCCGTTCTCAGAAAATAGAACGTTATCTTTACGACTATAGCATACGTTACTTTTTTGTCAATAGTGTTTTTGTAACGTTACTTTTTTTCTTAATTATAGATTTCTCCCTTATGGTATGGTATGAATAAACTATGAGAGAGCAAAAACCAACCTTGGCCAGAATCGCGGAAATCCTTGGAACCAGCAAAATTTCGGTTTCCCGGGCGCTCAAGGGGCAGCCGGGGGTGAGCGATGCGCTTAGGCAGGAAATTCGGGACGTAGCCTCGAAGCTTGGCTACGAATATAAACGGCTGCTCATTCCCGAAAAAGAAAAATCCCTGATCTTTTTAACTCCAAAGCGATTTTACCTGTCCACCGACGCTTTTTACCACTCTATTTACTATCACCTTAACGCCCTCTGCCTGGCCAATAACATCCCCCTACAGGCGGTAATACTGGAACGGGAAATGGAACTGGAGGGAAACGTGCCCGAATGCCTTTCTTCCGCCGGGGGCATTATTATCGGCGGGGAGATAACTCCGCCGGCGCTTCACGCGGTCGCCGCTCTGGATATTCCCTTGGTAGCGATAGATCACAACGAGATCATAGAACCCATGGACTGCGTGGTTATAGACAATTATTTTGCAGGCTCTCTTGGGGTCGAGTATCTCTATAGCAGGGGATACCGCCGGATAGGGTTTATCGGCTCCCACGAACAGTCTTCCAATGTTTCAGACCGGATATACGGCTGCTTGAAGGCCCTGCGGCGGCGCAAACTCCCCTTCCACGAAGACTGGCTTATCAGTAATTACAATTTTTCTACCGACAGCTATGTTTTGAATATCGAACTACCCAAAGAAATGCCCGAAGCCTTCATCTGCCACTGTGACCGGGCCGCCTATTACTTTATAGAAAAACTCAAAAGCGAAGGATTCCATCTTCCCGAAGATGCGGCGATCCTCAGCATCGATAACACTGACCTCGCGGCGGTATGCACGCCGTCACTAACCAGTATCAACATCGATAAACAACGTCTCGCGGAAGAAGCTTTCCGCCTTTTAACAGAACAGCTTGCAGGAAGGAAGACGCCCCGGCGGATATGTCTTGACGTAAAGATTATAGAACGGGATTCCGTCCCGGGACGGTAAGCGCCTCCGCCGCGCCCCGGCTTATTTAGTGTCTGTCCACAAAGTTGGTTACTTTGTGGACAGACACTATTTACCGGGGCGTTCAGAAGGCCGCAGCGGCCCGCGACTTAGCGGCCGTATACCGCGATCATAACGCCAGCTGCAATCGCCGTACCGATAACGCCGGATACATTGGGGCCCATGGCGTGCATCAGCAGGAAGTTCCCCGGATCGTACTCAAGGCCGACCTTGTTGGAAACGCGGGCGGCCATGGGCACCGCAGACACGCCGGCGGAACCGATGAGCGGGTTGATCTTTTCTTTCAGGAACAGGTTCATGATCTTGGCAACGATGATGCCGGTAGCGGTAGCGATAGCGAATGCCACGAGGCCCATAACCACGATGATGAGACTTGAGGGGTTAAGAAAGCGTTCCGGCGTCATCTGACTGCCTACGCCTAATGAAAGAAAAATCGACACAATGTTGATAAGCTCGTTCTGCATGGTCTTAGAGAGCCGGTCTACCACACCGCACTCCCTGATAAAGTTGCCGAACATGAGGCAGCCGATAAGCGGGGCAGCCGAGGGAATAAGGCAAATCGCCAGCACAAATACCACCAGGGGAAAAGCCACTTTTTCGGTCTTAGACACATAGCGGAGCTGCTTCATCTTGATGAGCCGCTCTTCTTTGGTGGTGAGAAGCTTCATAATGGGCGGTTGAATAATCGGAACGAGGGCCATGTAGGAATAAGCCGCCACCGCCACTGTTGCCAAAAGGTGCGGGGCCAGTTTTGCCGCAATGTAGATCGTGGTGGGGCCGTCTGCGCCGCCGATGATCGCCACCGAGCAGGCTTCTTTCAGGTTAAAGGCCACGCCGGGCAGGTAGTTGGCGACACTGATAAAAAACAGCGTACCGAACACGCCGAACTGCGCCGCCGCGCCCAGGAGCGCGGTTTTAGGATTGGCGATAAGCGGGCCGAAGTCCGTCATCGCGCCGATACCCATGAAGATGATCATCGGGAAGAATTCGTTGCCTACGCCGCTTTCATAAATAATATGTAACATCCCGTGAGGCGCGTCTCCCATTCCCGCAAGTGGGATATTGACAAAGATCGTGCCGAAGCCGATGGGGATGAGCAGCAGGGGCTCAAAATTTTTCACCGCGCCCAGGTAGACGATGAGGAACCCCACCGCCACCATGAGCAGTTCCATCCAGCCGGTCACCGGAGTTGTCTTGTATTCTCCGGTAGCCTCATCAATTACAGTGGTAGGCCTTTGAACCACATCATTGATGAAAGCAGAGAGGCCGGTGGTCTCGGCGATGTTTTGTAGAAAACTTCCCAGCGAAACTTGGGGAAGATTCGCGCTGTTGGGGATGATGCCGTTCAAATTTCTGAACGAAGGCAGTTCATCAGATGAGGCAACAGCCTGCGCCTGTGCGCGGGGTGTAAAGACAGAGCTCGCAAAGGAGATTGCGAACGCTCCAACAAGGATAAGCAGACAAACCTTGGTAACAAATACCGGGTCTTTCTTAAAATTAAGCATATATAACCTCTATAATTTTAGCGAGGGAGCGCCGTTAGACACTATCCAATCTCAGCGATAGGCTGCTGCGATGCGACCTGCGTCCCGGCGGATACCAGAAAATGTACCGCGCCGCCGGCTGTCGCCTTTATTTCCAGTTCCATTTTCATGGACTCGATGATGACAATGGTGTCGCCGGACGCGACCGCCGCGCCTTCGTTTACCGCGTACC
>JAIRPG010000091.1 GCA_031257105.1 Treponema sp. | reverse complement strand
AGACACATTATAGATCGTACCGAAGGTACGCGACTACCTTAAAATAGCATTTTCGTAGTCTTTAGACGAGAAAATGCAAGGTCTGTCCACAAAGTAACCGACTTTGTGGACAGACACTAATTCGGTGTTCTAACCATTGACAAAAGACAAATGATGCCGTTAATATAGCATAACTGGAGGAGATAATATGCAGGTTTCAATTTTATCTTTGATTTTTATCGCTGTTTCGGCTATTGTATCAATCGGTTTGCCGGTTTTTCTATTTATTTGGTTTTATAAAAAATATAACGCGAAATTTATCCCGATGATAGTTGGAGCGGCGTCTTTTATAATTTCCGTGCTGGTTTTGGAACAGTCAATACATACCATTGTTTTAGGCGCGTTTAAGTTACAAAACATACCGGCCGTTTACATATTATACGGCGCTTTAATGGCGGGTATATTTGAAGAGAGCGCGAGATTTATTTCATACCAATTCTTAAAGAAAAAATATAACGGTGTATGCACGGGCTTATCCTACGGGGTTGGGCACGGAGGGATTGAATCAATACTGCTTGTCGGAATAACAATGGTAGGTAATTTGGTATTTTGTATTATAATAAATACCGGGAATGTGGAAATTCTCACAAAAAATGGAGAGGGCGCGGCATTAGCCCGGTTGAACGCGCAAATAGGCGCGCTTGTAACGGTCAAACCATACGTGTTTTTGATTGGCGGGCTGGAAAGGATATTTGCCATAGGAGTACAAATTTCATTGGCGGTAATGGTATATTATGCGGTCTTTTGTAAAAATAAACGGTATTTATATCCACTGGCGATAATAATTCACGCGGTAGTAGATATACCCGCAATGCTGCTGCAAACAGGAATAATAAAACAAATAGCAGTGGTTGAAATACTTACCGGAATAAGCGCGGTAGTATTAATACTATTGGCAAAGAAGCTGCATGAAAGAATAACAATAAGAAACACATGAGGCATCTATAAGAGGTGAATATGCGCTTTAAATTGCTGGTTGCGGATGACGAGAAAAATATCCGCGAAGGTCTGGCCGCCGCCCTTCAAATGGACGGCCACGAGGTCGTAACCGCCGCTGACGGCGCCGATGGCTGGAAGCGTTTCCAAAAGGGCGATATAGACCTGGTGATTACCGATCTGAGAATGCCCGGTATGAGCGGCGAGGAATTCCTCAAACGGATCGGCGCGGAGAGCCCGGGGATTCCGGTCATCGTTCTTACCGGTCATGGTACGGTGGAGAACGCCGTGGCGGCCATGCGGGACGGCGCCTACGACTTCCTCACCAAGCCGGTAAACCTGGATCGGCTCTCTCTCCTGGTTAAACGGGCGCTGGCCAACCGGGAATTGATTCTGAAGCACCGCCGCATGGAGGAAGATCTTGCCCGGCATAAGCAGTTCGAGACGATCATCGGTACCAGCGCCCCGATGCGCCGAATTTTCGACACTATCAGCCGGGCGGCCCCGGCAAAAGCATCGGTTCTTATCACCGGCGAATCCGGCGTTGGGAAAGAGCAGGTGGCGGATGCCCTTCATGAACTCTCCCCCCGGAAGGGAAAGCCCCTTATCAAGGTACACTGCGCGGCCCTTGCGGCGAGTATCCTGGAAAGCGAACTTTTCGGCCACGAGAAAGGGGCCTTTACCGGCGCGGTTGGACGCCGCCGGGGCCGCTTCGAACTTGCCCACGAAGGCACCCTCTTTTTAGATGAAATTGGCGAGATAGAACAGAACGTACAGATCAAACTTCTCAGAGTCTTGCAGGAAAAGAGATTCGAGCGTGTCGGCGGCGAGGAGACCATCGAAATCGATGTTCGTATCGTGGCGGCAACCAATAAGGATCTCAAGGCGGAGATTGAAAAGGGGAACTTCCGGGAAGATCTCTACTTCCGCCTCAATGTGGTAAATATCCATGTTCCCCCGCTGCGCGAGCGAAAAGACGATTTGCCCCTGCTCATTACCGCGTTTCTCAAGGAATTCGCGCTGGAAAACGGCAAAACCGTGGAAGGCATTGATGACAAGGCCCGTTCCGCCCTCTATGCATACGACTGGCCGGGGAATGTCCGGGAACTGCGAAATTGCGTAGAAAGCGCCGTTGTCATGGCGAAAGGCCCGGTGATAAGCGAGGGCGATCTGCCCCCTACCTTACGAAACAGAACCGATGACGGCTGGATACGCATTCCCTTGGGTTCAAGCATGGAGGATGCGGAAAAGATCATTATTCGGGACACCCTTTCTTCAGTAAAGGGCAATAAAAGCAAGACCGCGGATATTCTGGGTATTGGCCGTAAGACCCTGCACCGCAAGCTTGACGATTGGGGTGAAGAGCAGGAGGCTCAGGGTGAACAGCAAAAACAACCGTAAACATTCAGCAGCCGCGGGGATTATGACGAGGTCATCCGGGGCGTATTAAAACGGCCTGGTTTACGATGGCGCGCGACATTCCCGAAAAAAAAAGCCCGCTGTCTGGAGAACAGCGGGCTTTTCCGGGTTTGCGCCGGAGCCGGCGTTATTAGCGCGGCAGGGAGGCGTTAAACTCGGCTATCTTCTGGTTCCAGTCGCTGCGGACGGACTCCACCATCTGCTGGGGATTCTTTCCCGCGCCCCAGATGTCGGCAACCGATGCGCCCTGCTCCAACGCGGGGATCAGCCGCACGTATGCGAAATTCTGGTTGGCGCCGTTGAAGATGATGGGCAGGGTCTCGTCAAGCGCCCGGCTATCCCGGAATACGTTCCGGTAGGGCGCTTTCCAGTCCGCGCTGCCCGGCGTGGACATCCAGAGCTGGAAGGCGAACATGATGTCTTCCTGCTCCTTGGCCGAAAAACTTTTCGCCATAATGCCCACGTCTCCGCCAACTCCCACCCCATAGGTTGTGGCGTTGGGGCCCTTGGGCATCACCACCATGCCCCAGTCGTCCTTCATCTCCTGGAGCGTCTGACCGGAACATTCATCATCCGGCAAGAGGAACATGGCGATCTTCCCTTCTTTGCCGAAGGCGGACTTGGGCGCGTCCATCGTGTCGGAACCGAAATAGAGCACCCCTTCGGTCTCAAGCCGCTTGGCCGCATTCAGGGCCGCAATACTGGCGGGATTACCCGAGGCGTTGACATAGAGCCCGTTGGCATCCTTGGTGACGAAGTTAGAGTTCGGCCCGTTGCTCATAAGGTACGCTTCAACAGCGGCATAACTGATAGAGCCCGCGCCGTACACATCAATAACGCGGTCGCCGTTGGTGTCCCGGGTCAGCCGTTTGGCCAAATCAAGGAAAGCGTCCCAAGTCCAGGTACCGGCCTTCTGCATGTCGTAGGGGGTATTGGGGTCAATGCCCGCCTCCTGGAAGAGCCGCTTGTTGAAAAAGACCACTACCCCCTGGTTGCAGAGGGTCTGATCCGGCAGGCCGAAGGCGTAGGTCTTGCCGCCGTAGGTGTAGGCGGCCCGGATCCCCTGGGTAAAGCCCGCCGGGTTATTCGGGCTAAAGTCCACCCCCGGTATGTCGCTCAGGGGGGCCAGAAGGCCCTGCTGGAAAAGGGTCATCACCCAGTCCGGCTGGATGATGTAGATATGCGCGTCCGGAGTTCCCGCGGGGATAGAGGTCATCACGCTGTCCCGCAATTCTCCCCAGCCGCCGCCCACGTGCTTTTCGATGATCTTGAAGTTGTA
>JAIRPG010000141.1 GCA_031257105.1 Treponema sp. | reverse complement strand
ATCCGCGCCCTCACCGGGGACGAATACATGCTCACCGCCCACGGGGACAACACCTTCAGCATCCCCGACGGCAACACCATGCTGGAATTTGTGTACCGCCTCAACGACGAGCCCGAAGCGGCCCACGAAGAGGCGGATCGCATGGCCAACAGCGCCATTGAACGGAACAAACGCCTGGCGGAGGCCGGATTCGACTCCTTTATCCTCTGCTCCGATTACTGTTTTAACAACGGCCCCTTCCTGTCGCCGGAGATGTTCCGGGAATTCGTGCAGCCCTACCTAGCCCGCATCATCGATGGCATCCGCCAGGACGGGGCCTTCGCCATCAAGCACACCGACGGCAACATCATGCCCATCCTGGATCAACTGGTGGAATGTCGGCCCCACGCCCTCCACTCCCTGGATCCCATGGCAGGGGTCGATATAAAAGAAGTGAAGCGCCTTGTGGGGGGCCAGGTCTGCCTCTGCGGCAACGTACACTGCGCCGCCCTCCAGACCGGAACCCTGGAAGAGGTGCGGCAAAGCGCCGAATACTGCCTGACCTGGGGTAAACCCGGCGGGGGCTACATCTTCTGCACCAGCAACATCCCCTTTAAGGGTATGCCCGTGGAGCGTTACGCCTTTATCCAGGACATCTGGAAACAGATGCGGGACTACTGAGCCCCAGAACACTTGAACACGGCGAAACAGGTACTATACTCATAATATACGCTTTCAATTTGAGCGGAGGTTTTATGAGTAAGATCGTGTTAATCGGGGCGAATCATGCCGGAACTGCGGCGGCCAACACCATTTTGGATACCTATCCGGGGAATGAACTGGTTGTTTTTGACCGGAACGACAATATCAGCTATCTGGGCTGCGGTACCGCCCTCTATATCGGGAGGCAGATCGACGGCGTCGACGGTCTCTTCTATTCATCTAAGGAGAAGCTGGAGGCTAAAAAAGCGAAAGTTTACCTGGAAACTGAGGTCACCCGTATCGACTTTGCCGCGAGGAAGGTCTATGCGAAAGCGGTTAAAGGCGGCATGGAGATCGTCGAAGGCTACGATAAACTGATTCTCGCCACCGGTTCCCTTCCTATCACGCCGAAGATTCCCGGCCTGGATCTTCCCAATGTGGAATACGTCAAGCTCTTCCAGAACGGACGGCGGATTGATACGCTTATGAACGAAGCGAATATCAAGAACATCGCTGTAGTGGGGGCGGGTTATATCGGCGTTGAGCTGGCCGAAGCCGCGAAGCGTCGGGGTAAGAACGTACTCCTCTTTGAGGCGGAAAACACCAGCCTGGCAAGTTATTACGACGACTGGTTCACTCACGATATGGACAAGGTTCTCGCCGATAAGGGGGTGGAACTCCACTTTGGCGAGTTGGTCAAAGCAGTCAAGGGGAACGGCAAGGTCGAATCGGTCGAGACCAATAAGGGCGAGTACCCTATAGACCTGGTGATCATGGCTATCGGCTTTCGGCCAAACGCCGTCCTAGATGGTGGAGCGCTGGAACACTTTGCCAACGGCGCCTATAAAGTGAACCTGCGCCAGGAAACGAGTGCGAATGGGGTCTACGCTATTGGCGACTGCGCCACGGTATTTTCCAACGCCGTCAAGAACAGCGCCTACATCGCTTTGGCCACCAACGCAGTCCGCAGCGGGATTGTGGCGGGTCACAATGCCTGCGGGACGCCTCTCGAATCCGCAGGGGTTCAGGGCTCTAACGGCATCTGTATCTTCGGCTACAAGATGGTTTCCACCGGCCTCAACCTCAAAGCGGCGGAGAAAGCGGGCTTTAGCCCGGCGTACACCCAGTTCGAGGACACTCAAAAACCCGCGTTTATTAAAGAAGATAACCACACGGTGAAGATCCGCATAGTTTACGACAAAAACACCCGCCGGATAGTGGGCGCGCAAATGGCGTCGTACCAGGACATCTCCATGGGAATCCACCTGTTCTCCCTCGCTGTAGAGGAGGGAATCACTATTGATAAGCTGAAACTGCTGGATATTTTCTTCCTGCCCCATTTCAACCAGCCCTATAACTACATCACTATGGCGGCGTTAAGCGCTCCATGAACGCAGAGCCGGGTCAAGGGACTTTCCTTTGATCCGGCTTTTTTGTGATTTTCCTAAGACGCCGCTTCCACATCCTCGTTTGACTGAACGAGAAGTTGAAGAATCTGAATAAAGCAGTACATTTTCTTGTAAACCATGGTGATCTTGGGCCCCACCGGCTCGTTTGAAGCGGACTCCAGTTCCTTCCAGTTGATGATCAGCTCATGGCTTTTCTTCTGCATATCTTCCAGCACGCTTTTAAAGTTTTTCCCGATGACGATTAGTCCCTGAGCTGCGGTTCTGATGAGGTTCTCGGCCTCTTCGTTTACCGATCCCAGGATAATACGGATGTACTTGGCCTGGCTCTTGTCCCGATCCGAGCGGATCAGCGCCGCCTTGAGCCGGGCTCCGTTCTGACCGTTATCCGCCAAGGCATCATCAAACGCGGCGACCTGATCTATCATCGCCTTAATATCGTGGAAGCCTTCGGAAAGCTGCCGGGACAGTCCGTTAGACGACCACTGACCGCGAATGAGGAGCAGGTCGCAGATTTCTTGAATGTCCTTTTGAAAACAATCCGACAGAAACGCTTTGAGCAAGTTAAGGCCCATCACATGGGTAAAGCCTTCAAAGTTCTTTTTTACGTATATTTCGTGGTTTTGCGCCGTGTAATACCGCAGGCGGTTTGTATCGGCGCTGCCAAAAACCGCTTTGGCAAGCTCTCGAACCTTGGCGTTCCGTTTGGCATTGACGATGCTTTCGATCGCGGCGGCGGTACTGACCTTGAAATTTTCCAAATAGGGTTCCGCGATATGCTCATTGGGAAGAACCGTCATCTTCGGCTGCCATAGGGGAGTTGCGGTGATGTGCCGCACCATTAACTCGAGGATATTTGAGCGCTTTACCTCCCGCCACTGCACGAGCAGTTTGTTCCACTGATCCGCCGCTACAACATCCATATTCTTGTAGCTCTTGAGAACCTTCTGTACCGTCTTCCAGTCAATATCCGGATCCAGACCGCCGGCGGCTTCCAAAAAATTCTGGATAGGCCGTACCACTTGATCGCCCTTAATCGCGGTAAATTGGGGAGAGCGGTTGAAATTCCGTTCCGTCAGGCTGCTGTCGAATTTTTTCAGCAGTGAAAAAAAATCAAACCCGACAAACTGAGCAAAGGTTAGGATGTGGTTATAGCACCCATCAACAGCAGCCATTGCCGGAGCGTTAAATGCGGCGGTGAGAGCCGTCAATTCTTCCCGCAGTTTTCCGGTGAGTTCCTTGGGATTGGTTTCCTTGGCTCGTTTTTCGATAGCTTCTGGAGAAAGTCCGTCCAGAATCGCCTTAACCTTTTCGTCCAGAAAAGTATCGATAGCGGCCATTTTGAGCGCCGGAGATTTCACGGCATTTTGCATAAAAACCTGCGCGGATGCGACTGTTTTATACATCGCATAAAAAAATTCCGCAAAAGCCGGCTCAACCATCCCTGTTTTTACTTTAAAAAATTTATTGAATTTGTTCGAGTTAAGGCTTTTTGCGATAACTCTCATGAGTTTCTTCTTTCCAGACGCGGGATCATTCGGCCCTGAAAAAAGATCTAAAATTTTCTCCAGAAATACAGCCATACTATCTCCATATTATTGTGGTACGCCGCAGTCACCCGGAAAGTCTTACTTCTTCCTGACGGTAACCCAGACCCCGTCCGCTAAACGAACCATGATACTGCTCAGCGCAGTTTTAGCGGACCGGCTCTTCTCCTGAACCTCTTGATACCGGCTGCCGTTCATGGCGGCCTCCGCCTGAACAGCCGTACTCCGGGCGGAGTTAAAATCATTATCCAGGGATTCAAAATCAAGATTGGTATTCTTGACCTGCTTGGCGTTATCCAGGGCAGTTTGGGTCTCCTCAACTGAGCGTTTCAAATCCGCGACAAGGCCGGCGGCTTCTTCCCGAACTCTGAGTGCGGCAAGCCTGCCGTCCGCAATGGCCTTTTCCGCAGCCGCGATAGTTTCGGAAGCAAAGGATTTCGCTGAATCGTAACGTTTGGCATCGGCCTCGTTTTGCATCTGGTTAAACAATTCTCGCGCCCGGATAAGGGCGTTTCCCGCATAAGTCACTGCGTCAGGATCGTTTTCCGCACGGGTAAGAGCATCTTTTGCGGCTTCCATTTCCGCAACAGGCGGTTTAGTGCAGCTTCCCAACAAACATACCAGGCTCATCAGTACCAATAAAGCCGGAATAACAACGTTTTTTGGTTTCATGTCTCCCCTAATGATCCTATTATCGGCAATTCTCGATGAAGAATTCACAAGGATAACTCGTCTCTCCGGGTTACAACTCTAGAAATAAGACCATACCGGACCGCTTCCTCGGCGGTCATCCAGTAATCCCGGTCGGTGTCCTTTTCTACCTGATCGTAAGGAGCGCCGGTCTCCCCGGCAATAAGGCGGTTGATTTTTTCCCGAAGCTTATCGAGTTCCCGCGCGTGAATTTCGATGTCTGTGGCCACTCCTCGGATGCCCGAGAGGGGTTGATGGATCAGGTAGTGGCTGTTAGGAAGCCCTATCCGCCGTTCTTTGGGGCTTGCCAGTTGAATAATCGCCGCCGCGCTGGCCACAAGGCCCATGCCGACAGTCCATACCGGGGGCTTCACGAACCGGATCATATCAAAGATGGCATACCCCGCATCGGCGTCTCCTCCGGGAGAATCGATAAAAATTCGAATAGGCTCCTCTCCCATATTCTCCAAGAGGAGAAGTTGCCGGATAGTCCGTTCAGCCAACTCCTTCTTAATTTCCCCGGAGAGGAGGATAGTCCGGGTCTTGAGCATCTTGTACAAAAGTTGATCCTGACCATCATGCTTATTTTCTTCCCGCTCCCGTTCCTCTTCATCCTCTTCTTCATTTTGTATATCCCATTGATCCATCGAATCCTCCATAACATGATGCCCGGACGCCGCTCCACGCAGCCGTCCGTCCACCGAATTTTGCGCCAATTTCATTATAAGCTTCTTTCAATAATAAAGGAACTTGATTGTTTTCGACAACAGGAGGTTTCCCTAGACATTTCCGGCCAATAATGAAAAAATAGCTTAGAGAATCATAATGAAAAAGCGCCTCCTCATGGGGAACGAGGCCATCGCCCTGGGCGCCCTTCGCGCCGGGGTGTCGGTGGTCACGGGCTACCCCGGAACCCCTTCAACAGAGATACTGGAAACCATCGTCAGGGAGCTGGCAGTTTGCGGCGCAAATTGCGGCGCAAATTGCGGCGGCGGTGAATCGATCCATGTGGAGTGGTCGGTGAACGAGAAGGCCGCCCTGGAAGTGGCCGCCGGCGCGGCCTGCGCCGGGGCGCGGGCGCTGGTGACTATGAAGCAGGTGGGGCTCAACGTGGCTTCCGATCCCCTGATGAGCCTGAACTACCTGGGAGTTGCCGGGGCGCTGGTGGTGGTGGTGGCCGATGATCCGGGCCCCATCTCCTCCCAGACCGAGCAGGATACCCGGCGTTTCGGCCTCTTCGCCAAGATAGCCGTCTTTGATCCGTCCACCCCGGAAGAAGCCTACCTGATGATAGGCCGGGCTTTCGCGCACTCCGAAAAATATGGCCGCCCGGTGATACTCCGGCCCACCACCAGGGTCTGCCACAGCTACGCCTCGGTGGAGCTCCTGGAAGACCTGCCCCGCCGGGAAAGCGCCGGTTTTGACAAGGCCGCTGGCCGCTGGGTGATCTTCCCCAGCCTGGCCTACCGGAACCATCTGCAAATCGAGGGGGATCTGGAGCGGATGGCGGAAGACGTTGCATCCGATCCGGGAAACGCGCTCATCGATTCAGGAAGCGCGTCCAGAGAGCAAGCGTCTGGCAGCCATTCATTCTTGAAACGAGGCATTGCCGCGGGCGGAGTAAGCTGGGCATACCTCCGGGAAATCTTAGGCGGGTTGGGAACGGAGGCTCCGTGCAGGCTCCTCAAGGTTGCCGCCTATCCTCTGGCGCAGGGGCCGGCGCTGGACTTCCTCCGGGGGCTTGATGAGGTTCTGGTTATCGAGGAGCTTGACCCGGTGATCGAGCGGGAGCTCATCCTCCTCTGTGGTCGTCACAACCTGCCGGTAAAAGTCCGGGGCAAGCTGTCGGGGGACATGATCCGGGCGGGAGAGCATACCCTGGCCCTCCTGGAACCGAAGATCCGGGAATTCCTGGGGCGCTCCCCCGCGTCCCCGCTTCCCGCCGGGGGAAATCCCCCGCCCCCCCCGGAATTGCCGGTAAGGCCGCCGGTGCTCTGCGCGGGCTGCCCCCACCGGGGGAGCTTCATCGCCGTGAAGGAGGCGGTGCGGGAATACCTGGCCTTAGACGGCGCTCGTTACCGAAAGGCAGTCTATTCCGGGGACATCGGCTGTTACACCCTGGGGAACGCCCCGCCGCTGGATATGGTGGACACCTGCCTGTGCATGGGCGCGGGGATCACCATGGCCCAGGGCCTTAACCGGGTGGAACCGGACACCCTTAACTTCGCCTTTATCGGGGACTCCACCTTCTTCCATACCGGGATTCCGGGGGTGATCAACGCCGTGTTCAACCGGGCGAACATCATCGTCGTGGTGTTGGACAACGGCGCCACCGCCATGACCGGGAACCAGGTTCATCCCGGCATGGGAAAGACCGTCCGGGGCGAGGACACCGAGCGGGTCAACATTCCCGCCCTGCTCCAGGCCGCCGGGGTGAAAGAGATACGCCGGGCCAATCCCTTCGACTTCGCCGAGGCCAAGAAAGCCGTGGCGGCGCTCCTCCCCGGAAGCGGCGTGCGGGCGCTGATCTTTGAAGGGCCCTGCATTGCGGCTAAAGCCGCTGTAGCTAAAGCTACTTGGGCAAGGAAAGGGACGGGGAGCTTTGTGGTGGATTCCGCCGCGTGTACCGGCTGCCGGGTCTGTGTGAAGAAGCTGGGCTGTCCGGCCATATCGGTAGAATCCGTCCCGGATTCTACCGATATGGCTTTGAGTTCCGCCGAGACGGCGGAACTCAAGGCTCATCGAGGGACGGTACGGGCGGTCATCGATGAGGCGCTCTGCACCGGCTGCGGTCTCTGCGCTTTTTTCTGCGCCTTCGGGGCCATTCGGGAGGGCTTGTCATGATCCTCAACTGTTTGCTTACCGGCGTGGGCGGCCAGGGAACGGTGCTCCTCTCCCGGCTTATCGGCGGCGCGGCCCTGGAGCGGGGCCTGGAAGTCCGGGGCTCAGAGACCATCGGCATGGCCCAGCGGGGTGGCAGCGTGGTAAGCCATATCCGCATGGGGCGGAACATTGCCTCGCCGCTGATCCCGCCGGGGAAGGCGGACGTCATCATCGCCTTTGAGGTAGCCGAGGCGGTGCGAGTGCTGCCCTTCCTGGCCCCCGGCGGCAGGATGCTGGCGCTGAACCGGGTTCTGCGCCAGCATCCTGCCGCCGGCTTGAGCGGCGCGGGCTATGACCCCCGCCTGATGCTGGACTACCTGCAAGAGAAGGTTGGCGGGGGCCTTGCGGTGGTGGACAATCAGGAATTGGCCGCCCGCTGCGGCAGTCCCCGGGTGATCAACGTGGCGCTTTTGGGGGCCGCCCTGGCGCGGGGCTTCTTCCCCTTTGACGCGGCGGACGCGCAAAAGGTTCTGGCGGAACGGATACCCCCGGCGTACCGGGAGCTCAACCTGCGGGCGCTGGAGATTGGCCGCGATGAGGGACAGCGGGAGCGGGAGCGTCCGGGAGCGTCTCTTTCCAATTTTGTTTGAAATTTTGAATTTCCGGGTGAAAAACGTTTGATGTGTTTTGATTGCGCGTGATACGCTACTGATATGAAACCGGGCGGCAGTGAGATGAAAATGTTATATCCCTCCGTGTACGCCGGTTCGTTGATTTTTCCCCTGTCTATTTCCTAATTCTCTTTTTATACTTTTAGATTTCCAGGATATTTTTCTCCGGAATTAGGCCGGCCTGTCCGCAATGCTGCGGCGCATGGGAGGCCGGGGGGATTAAAACTGCAAACCAGCTTTTATGTTTAATCGCTTCGGGTTTAATTCCCCGCCGCTCTGCGGCGTGAATCTGGGGGTGTGGGGGATGTGTTCCCCCACACCAAAGTAAGCTAAAATGGAGGTATGAGTGAATACATACATAAATCCCATAATGTATCGGAGCTGATGTACCACATA
>JAIRPG010000131.1 GCA_031257105.1 Treponema sp. | reverse complement strand
CCTGGTACTCACCATCGATCGGACAATTCAAGTTCTGGTGGAAAAAGCTTTGGGAAAACGAATGGGCGCCGCAGTGGTCATGCGTCCTACCACCGGGGAAATTCTTGCCATGGTTTCCTATCCCTGGTACGATCCCAATCTTTTTAACCGTGGCGCAATGGGCGCCGAATACCAAGCACTGATCAACGATCCGAATAAGCCGTTCCTGAACCGGGCTATTCAATCGAGTTATCCGCCGGCTTCAACCTTCAAAATTGTTATGACCACCGGAATTCTGGCGGAAAACGTATTTCCTTCGGAGCGAACGGTAGATTGTCCGGGAGAGATAGACTATGGCGGACGACTGTGGCGCTGCCATATCCGTCGGCCTGGTCATGGACGGCTCAATTTAGACCGGGCTATGGCTCAGTCTTGTGATATTTACTATTGGATTGTAGGCCGGGACTACCTTGGGGTAGAACGGATAGTCTCTTATGCCCGTGACTATGGATTTGGAGAAATTACCGGTATTGATCTTCCGGGGGAGATTGGCGGCTTCATCCCGACGCCCCAATGGAAAGATCGCCGTTTTCATGAACGGTGGGCCGGCGGCGATACGATGAATATGTCTATCGGCCAAGGTTACACCCTGGTAACGCCTCTCCAGATGGCCAACATGGCCGCTATGGTGGTGAATAACGGGGTAATATATCAACCGCATCTTCTCAAGGAAGTTCGAGATCCGCTTACCGGAGCGGTAGAACAAACGACCGTTCCCAGCGTGATCCACCGGAGCGATGTGGATCCGGCGATTTTTGCCGCAGTACGGCGGGATATGCGCTTGGTTATTTCAGAGGGAACCGCTCAGTTTCCCCTAAATATCAAATCGGTGGAAATCGCCGGAAAAACAGGAACCGGCGAGGTAGGGTTTCCGGATCGGTGGCATTCCTGGTTTACCGCGTTTGCCCCCTACGAAACCGATAACCCTGAAGATCGTATCGTACTTTCAATTATTGTAGAGGCCGTCAATGATTGGGAATGGTGGGCTCCTTATGCGTCTGCGATTATTTTTCAAGGCATCTTCACAGGGCAAACCTATGAAGATGCGGTTCGGGCGTTGGGGTTGCAGTACCTCATGCCTGCCCAGGGACGCCGGGAATGAAAGCGCGTGATTTTTTGGAAATAGATTATCTACTTCTCCTGGCGGCTATTGTCCTTTCTATAATAGGTATTCTCTTCATCTATTCATCGGGGATATCTTCCACCGGAGAGCAGATTTCCAGCGAATATGTACGGCAGATCATCTGGGCTGCAGCCGGGCTTGTCATCGCCCTTGTTTTGGCAATGCTCGACTACAAGAAGCTCTATGAGCTGTCCCTCTACCTTTACCTGGCTACGCTGGCCCTGCTGGTATACACCTATTTTTTTGGACGGGTGGTAAACGGCTCCCGTTCCTGGCTGGGGATAGGCGTTGTCGGTATACAGCCCGCGGAATTTGCCAAGATTACCACGATCTTTTTTTTAGCCCGTTACCTCGATATGTCGCGGCGCGGACGGAATGGTTTTCTCCGGTTTTTTTGGTCCTGCGTCATCGTATTTACCCCCATGGGTTTGATATTCATACAACCCGATTTTGGTACTTCCCTGGTGTTTATTCCCATACTTATCACCATGACCTTTGTCGCCGGTGTGGCTATCCGCTATGTCGTTTTCTTATGCGCCGCTATTTTCCTTACCGGCTTTCTTACGGTGCTTCCCCACTGGCAGACCTATATTATGCGCGATGTTCTGCCTCCACTGACAATACTTTCTAATATCCGTTTTATCGGGGCGTTGATCTTGGCTTTGGCGGTGATAGGGGCTATTTCTCTTTTCGGCTATCTTATGTACCGGAAACGGTATTTTTATTGGTTTGTGTATGGTACGGTTGTAGGGATTTTATCTCTAGGCGCTTCCTTTATGGCACAAAAATTCATGAAAGATTATCAGATCAAACGGCTCATCGTATTTCTCAATCCCGATGTGGATCCGAGAGGCGCCGGGTGGAATATTATTCAATCTATCACCGCCATTGGTTCGGGAGGGCTTTGGGGTAAGGGGTATCTCCAGGGAACACAGAGCCATTATCGGTTCCTGCCTGAACAGAGTACGGACTTTATCTTTTCAATTTTCTCTGAAGAGTGGGGATTTTTGGGAGGGATATTGGTCTTTACCCTTTTTCTCCTTATCTGTTTCCGTATGATACGAATTATGAAGAATACTCCGGATCTCTTCGGTTCTTTTATTATCTCCGGGATAATCGGTATGTATATGTTTCATTTTTTGACCAATGTAGGGATGACTATGGGGATCATGCCCATCACCGGTATTCCTCTGCTTTTTATGTCCTATGGCGGTTCGGCTCTTACGATTGCCATGTCCGGCATCGGTATTGCTCTGAGTATTTATATTCGAAGGTATGATCACTAATCTATGGAAATTCGTTATATTGATCCCTGTCGTGACTTAGGGCCGGGACTCCTTGGAGTAGAAAAACCCGGGCGTTACACCGGCGGAGAGTATGGGCGGCTCGCTAAACGTGAAGCGGCGTTTAAGATGCTCATTGCCTTTCCGGATCTGTACGAGATAGGCATGAGCAACCAGGCGCTGCGGATACTCTACAACGGCCTCAACCGTATTCAGGGAATTTCCTGCGACCGGGCCTTTGCGCCGGCTCCTGATTTTGAGGCGCTCTTACGGAAACGGGGTATCCCCCTCTATGGTCTTGATACGGGTATCCCTTTGGGCTGCCTAGACGCGCTCTGTTTTACCCTAGGCTATGAACTGGGAATTACGGGGATCCTTACAATCCTGGATACGGCGGGGATTCCGCTGCGAAAAGAAGAACGGAGCGAAAACACGCCTTTAGTGATCCTGGGGGGGCCCTGCGTTTCAAATCCAAAACCTTATGAGCGTTTTATCGACGCTTTCTGGATCGGTGAGGCTGAAGGAGGTTTTTTTGAGCTGGCGGAAAAAATGCTGAAGCTAAAGCAAGGAAACCTAAAATCTTCCCCCGGCGCTTCGGTAAGAGACGCTCTTTTCCGGACCATGGAAGCCCACCCTTCGATATGGGTTTCCGGCAAGGCGACGGCCCGGCGGGCGCTGGATACCGCTTTTGCCGTTCGAGATGCGGCTCCGGCGGTATTTCCGATCCCCAGCATGAAAACGGTGCAACACCATGGCGCCGTAGAGATTATGCGAGGCTGTCCTAATGGCTGTCGGTTCTGCCACGCCGGTATTTGGTACCGGCCAATGCGTCAGAAAAACGCCGCTACAGTGAAGGCTGAAGCTGAGGCTTTTATCAAACAGGGGGGGTATCGAGAGATCAGCCTCTCGTCGCTTTCAACCGGCGATTACCGGTCTATCGAAGCTCTGGTAGAGTCTCTCAACCGGGAATATGGGGCGGAGCATGTTTCATTCCAGCTTCCTTCCTTGAAGGTATCCTCCTTTTCCCTGCCTCTTCTGGAAAAAGTATCGGCGGTACGCAAGAGCGGTCTTACCTTCGCGGTAGAAACTCCGGTTGACGCTTGGCAGTTAGCCATCAATAAACAGGTTAGCCGCGATAATGTAATCGCGATTCTTAAAGAAGCCCGGAAAAACGGCTGGCGGAGCGCGAAGTTCTACTTCATGATAGGATTGCCTCCGTGCAATACCGGATTGCCTCCATGCAATACCGGATTGCCTCCGTGCAATACGAGCGCTCCTTCTGAAGAGCAAGAAATCGTTGATTTCATTCTGGACATAGCCCGTCAAACCGGTATGCGCTTCCACATTAACGTGGGAGTTTTTGTACCTAAACCGCATACTCCGTACCAATGGAGCCCTCAGATTGATGAAAAAACCGCCGAAAAAAAGCTCGGATATATACGGCGGTGTTTTGATCGGACAGGACATAAGGTTGGTGTTCAGGATCCTTTTGTTTCGGTTATAGAGGGACTTATCAGCCGGGGTGATGAGCGGGTAGGGGAGATTATCGAGGAAGCCTTTAAGAAGGGTTGCCGTCTCGACGCCTGGGATGATTTTTTGAAGAAAGATATTTGGCGTTCCCTTCTTGAAAAGAACAATGCTCTAACGGAAGAGATCCTTGGAGCTAGGGACTCCAGAGGGTCTTTGCCGTGGGATCCTATTGATTCCGGCGTAGCCAAAGCTTTTTTTCTTCAAGAAGCGCTGAATTCTGAAGAATGTAAAGAGACCGTTCCTTGTAACGCCGCCGAATACCGGTGCGTTCATCCTTGTGGTATCTGTCCGAATTGGGGTCATATTGCCGAGAATACGGTCTCCGGTTTCGTAGAACATTCAAAAGGGTGCCGGGAAGAAGATCCGGAGACCAATACGCGCTGCGATACGCGCCGCGATACGCGCCGTATCCTTTTTTCTTTTACGAAGACCGGACGAGCCGTATGGTTATCCCATTTATCGGTTATCGAAGTTTTCTCCATGGCCATGCTTAGGGCGAATATACCGGCGCTTTTTTCTCAAGGTTTTAATCCGCTGCCCAGGCTTGATTTTGCGGCTCCTCTGTCTGTAGGGATTACCGCCGATGCGGAGATAGCTACCCTGGATACCGGACGTTTTCTGGATGCCGTTATTTTTCGGGAGCGGCTGAACCGGGAGCTTCCGGAAGGATTTTTGGTTACCCAGGCGGTGAACATTACCATACCTCATGGCGCTAAGAAACATTCCACTGCGGCGCTTCTCTGGGGCTTCGCATACGAGAGCGCCGAATCCCCGTCAGCTCTGGATTATGTACATGCGGCGGATGAAAAAAAATACCGCGATGTGCGGACCTCCGCCGGCTTTAGCCTCTGTGATTTACGGCGGCGCCGGGTATTAGCTCATCGTCCCGACGGAACCGGTGAAGCGTTGTCATATTTTACGGTTTACACCGAGCTTTACACAGAATACCCTCCGAATCAGTAGACAGAATAAACATTATAGATAGTAAAAAAGGTAGTCTGTCTATAATGTGTCTACATTATAGACAGACTCTTGTTAGTATGAAGGTTCGGGCAGACGAAAAATGCCTACAAATGTAGGCCGTGAATAGATAGGCGTATAGTTAGAATCCGATCCGGTGACAACAATATACAGGGAAACATACGTATACCGGGGCCCTGAAACGTTTGTTTTATCCGCCACATCGGCGTTTATCGTAGCGATTACATTTTCACTGCGATTTAGTTCAGGAGCGTTAAAAAAGTAACGGTTTGTGGGAACAGGGCTAAAGGAACCATTACCGGTAGAACGGATCAGGGGATAGGTCTGCTGTTCGATAGTTAAAGACGGACGAGTTCCCGGAAACGGATCGAACTCAAGAGTGATCTGCCGCCCTAAAGATCCGGTACCCAAAACCCGGTCTATATTGGCGGATTCAAGCTGGAGAGCATAATATCTACGATTAGAAAAAAGGGAACCAACATTGGACACGGTTACGTTCTCGCTAGAAGCGTAAGGTTCGATAACTGAATAGTCGGAAGATAAGGCTGAGTTTATCCCGTTTCTATCTTCGTAGGTATTGATCTCATTAGTGAGGGATCGGTCACTGATATAGATACGATAGTACAAGGTAAAGTTGGTAAAATAATAATATTCATTGGTATTCAGGGCAGGCAGATTAATCGTTGCCCGGGTGTTTAGTTCTAGGTGTATATTACCCTTGTCTACGGGATACAAAAAAAGGTAATCTTCGATACCACATGAACAAAAAAATAATCCTAAAAAAAATAACATACAAAAATAATATTTGGACATATACTCAAGCCCGTCAACCAACATACCCCGATCTTGCGAGGTATGTCGGTCGGTTGATTTATGAATTTAATCCCGATAAGATAATTATTCTACTGTTTGCCAAATTGGTCCAGACCTTCTCGGAAGGCCATTTTTCAATAAGCGTACGATAAGACTCAATAGCGTCCTCGTTCAGGCGCAGTGTTTCCTGAAGACGCCCGATGGTAAACTGCGCCCGAACTGCCGCCGGAAAATCATTTTGGTAGGAAATACATTCTCGAAGGTGTTCTATAGCCTTCTCCAAATTCCCTCCTTCCTCGGCGGCGACAGCCGCGTTGTAGAGAGCCGCCGGCGTCAGATAACTTTTGCCCCCCTTCTTGGCGGCTTTTAGCCATGCTTGTTCCGCGTCAGCCCAGTTTTTTTGATCCGCATGGATAGAACCAATGAGCGAACAGGCCCGAGAACCGGCGTAAGCGGAATTTTTATCGGCAAAAACGGTAAGTTCCTCTAATAACACACGGACATCATCCGCCTGAGCGCTTTCGTTAATATTGAACCGAAGGGACTCATACCTATCATTCAGCGCTTCAAGCCGGCCAATGGCATTGCGTTCTACGATATTTCGGATACTTATCCCAGCTATAACAGCCGCTACAATAACAAACGCCGCCGTGATACAGACAACCAGTCCTTTCCTGTTCCGTTGAATAAAACCGGCAATCATATCGCTTACCAATTTTTTCCCTTGTCTTTCCTCAACCTTTGTCATGAATAATCTCCTTGTGATTAACGATCTTTAATTCTTTTATCAACCTAGACAGATACGTCCGCTGAATATCCAACACTTTAGCGGCCTCTGTTTGATTCCAATTGCATTCTTCCAAGACCTTTCTGATAAAACGCGTTTTAAACGCGTTTATGGTCGTTTTTAGATCATGCCCGCTCCCCTCCTCTACCCCCGGTAGATCGGTTCCACTTTTGAGAAGGAGATCTTCTAACTGTATTTGTCGTCCATTCCCAATGACACAGGCTCGCTCAATACAATTCTCCAACTCCCGAACATTACCCGGCCAGTCATAGGCCAGCAGCGCTTCCATAGCTTCACCTGAAAAACCGTTCATTTCCTTCTGATTCTTTCGGGCAAAACGCGCAAGGAAAAAGTCCGCCAACTCAAGAATATCCTCGGGCCGTGCCCGTAAGGGCGGAATCGTCAACGGTAATACATTTAAGCGGTAATACAGATCTCTCCGAAATTTTCCTTGCGCCGCCAAAGATTCAATATCCCGGTTTGTAGCCGCTAGAATTCGTACGTCTACCGTAATGGAAATATCGGAACCAACCTTTTCAAAGGTTTTTTGCTGAATTACCCGGAGGAGTTTTGCTTGAAGCGGTAGAGGAAGATCCCCTATCTCATCAAGAAAAATCGTTCCCCCATCGGCCATTTCAAAACGGCCCTGTCTCGTTTTAATGGCATTGGTAAAAGCCCCCTTCACATGGCCAAAGAGTTCGCTTTCCAAGAGCCCCTCTGGAATAGCCGCGCAATTCACTCTTATGAAAGGCGCTTTGGCTCGTTTGCTGCGAAAATGTATCTGTTCGGCGAAGAGCTCTTTCCCTACCCCGCTTTCCCCAAGGATCAACACCGATGAATCGGTTTTAGCTATCCTCTCTATCATGATCAGCATTTCCTGAATTACGGGACTCTTGGCGATTAAGGTTCGACGAACTTCCGGACTGAGTTGATCCCGCAATTCTTCAATCTGATCCTGAGCTTTTTCAAAGCTGCGGGCATTTTGAATAGCCAAGGCCGCTTGATTGGCGAAAATTTCAAGCCATTCCAGATCTTCCTGCGAAAAATCCTTTTTTTTCTTTTTGTTGAGGATTTCAATAACTCCGACACACCGATCTTTACTTCGCATTGGTACGGCCAGAATGTTATTCGCTGGAAAATGTATATTCTTGGATATAGAATGGAGATGCCTATCATCGTTTTCCGCGTCATTTACGACTAAGGATGTATTGTGCTGCGCCACCCAACCCGCGATACCCTCGCCAATCCTGACAGTGTATTTTTTTACTTCCGCTCCTTTAGCGCCTAAGGCAACCTCAAAATACAACTTCCCTTCTTCAGGATTGACTAAAAGAAGGCTGGCGGCTTCTCCTTCACAAAGACGGCACGCCGATTCGATAATCCGCGTTAATAGCGGGTGAATATCCGAATAATTTGAATTGATCAGGGTATTGATCTCTATCAACGTATTAAATTTTCGGATATCGATACTTTTCAGCATAAAAAACCACCGGGAATACCGGCTTAATTTGTTCCCTCTCCTTCAGGATCAGATTCAGGTCCGCTTTTGGATTTCAAAAAATCGCCCAAGGTAAAAGTGGAACCATCAGATTCTTCCGCCGCCATATACCGAGAAATTTCATCACGCTGCACTTTTTTCTGATAATCCCGAATAGAAAAGGCGGCTTTCTGTTTATCGCTCTGTAATTCCAGCACTACCGCCTTGATCTTGTCCCCAACATGGAATCTCTTCAGAGCATCTTCGGGACTTTCTTCTCGATTTTCGGGGAGGTTAGACTTATGGATAAGCCCTTCAATACCGCCGGGAACCCGCATGAAGAGTCCAAAATCGGTTATCGATGCCACTTCCCCTTCCACCGGAGACCCCGGTTTGTATGTCTCGGCAAAACTCTGCCAGGGATCTTCCGTAAGCTGCTTGATCCCCAGACGGATATTGTGATCATCCGGATCGATCCCAATTACCATCACCTCGATCTCTTGGCCTACACTAATTTCACTCCCCGGATGTTTAACTTTCTTCGTCCAGGAAATGTCGTCTCCATGAAGAAAACCGTCGATCCCCTCTTCCAACTCAATAAAAGCTCCCGCATTGGTGATTTTAGCTACTTTCCGCCGGAGCCGGGTTCCTACGGAGTACTTATCGCCGACGCTGCTCCAGGGATTGGCGGTTACCTGTTTTAGTCCCAAAGATACCCTCCCCGCCTGAAGATCGTAACCGAGGATCATACACTCCACTTCATCGCCGATAGCCAACACTTCCGAAGGTTTCTGAATCTTTTTGATCCATGAGAATTCGGAAATATGGGCCAACCCTTCTATGCCTTCTTCCAACTCGATGAAAGCGCCAAATTCGGTGAGTTTAGTTACCGTGCCCTTCACAATGTCATTGACATGGTATTTATCCTCAAAATGCACCCAGGGATCATCGCTAAAATGCTTGAGAGACAGATTGATCCGTTTTTCCTGGGGATCTAGTTTGATCACCTTAAGACGAATCTCTTGTCCTTTTTTTACAAAATCTTTAGGCCGCGTAACATGGCCCCAGCTCATATCGTTAATATGAAGCAGCCCATCAAACCCGCCTAAATCTACGAAGGCGCCAAAAGAGGTAAAACTCTTCACAACGCCGGCTACTTCCGCGCCGATCTCGGTATTGATAAAGAAATCGGCGCGTTTCTGCTCGATTGCCTCTTCAAGCCGCTTCCGGCGGTTCACCACGATGTTGACTTTGCCTTCTGAATAGAGCCGTTCTACATAGAACTGCGCCCTCATCCCCAGGAGTTTCTCCGGCTTGTCCACCTTTTGCGCGTCCGACTGGCTGATTGGTAGAAATCCGTGGACGCCCGCCCCAAGGTTGACATCAAAGCCTCCCTTCACCAGCTTTTCAATAGTACCTTCCATAACGGTATGTTCCTGAAAAGCTTGCCGGAGATCTTTCCAAAACAGTTTGACATCCGCTTTTTGCTTGGAAACGATCACTTCCCCGTATTTGTTTTCTTTGGTCACGAGGATCACCGACACTATATCCCCGACCTTGGGAATTTCCGTAAATTCCGACAGCGGGATCTTACCTTCCGATTTATACCCCACATCGACAAACACCTGATCCGGTGTAACCTGAATGACGTATCCATCAATGAGCTGCCCTTCTTCAAGCTGCTCTAAAGATTTAAGATACTCTTCCTGCAATTGAGTCTGGATATTCTCGGCGGTGTTTACGGTTTGAACCCCTTCCGTTTCATCCATCGTATTAGTGTCCGATACCACTTCCCTCTGCCCCATGCTTTATCCTTCTAACTGTATTTTACTTACCAATTTCTCACAAACTTGCGCTATGGTCAAGCCCGACGTGTCTAAGTAAAACACTCCCGGCGCGATTTTCAAGCCGCCTTCTTCCTTGTTCCGGTCGATGCGATCCCGGTCTTCAATAGACCGGCGTATCTCCTCCAGACTGAGCTGGGAAACCCCCTGATCATACCGCCTGCGCGCCCGGGCATCCGCCGATGCATCCAGGTAGAAACGGTATTCGGCATGAGGAAAAACAACGGTGGTCATATCCCTACCCTCTACCACCGCGTTAAGCCCGCCGGCGATCTGCCTGATAAGGTCATTCACCTCGTGGCGGATAGGCGTAATAGCGGAAAAAGGCGCCACATACCGGTCTATCTCGTCCCCATGAAGGAAAGCTTCCACATTTTCCCCATCTAGGTACACTTCGCTATTCCGGTACTCCACGTGAGCGCCCTTTGCATAGAGAAGCGCCCGTTCCCTCTCATCGGGACCGATTCCGGAACGCAGACAGCCAAGGGTAATCGCCCGGTAAAGGCTGCCCGAGTTGATATACGTAAATCCAAGCTTTTCAGCCAAAATTTTAGCAAGAGTGCTTTTTCCGGAACCCGCCGGCCCGTCAATAGCGATAACCATCATTCCCCCTTTCCGTGATCATCTCCCGCTCCGAGAGAGGCCGCGATACCCCCTCGGCCAGATTCCCCAGCATAATCGACCCAATCCGTATCCGGTGGAGCCTTACGGCATGAAGATGAAAATAAGAAAAAACCCGGCGGATCTCCCGGTTTTTTCCTTCTATTAAAATTACCCTGATTTTTTTACATCCCAGCCGTTCAATGGCTTCCGCGTGATACCGTATTCCTTCAATAGAGATCCCCCGGCGGAACTGATCCAGCGCCGGCTCAGGAACCGGGGAAGAAGTTTCCACCAGATACTCTTTCTCGATACCGGCGCGGGGGTGGCTTAACCGGGCGGCAAAATCTCCGTCGTTCGTAAAGAGGATGAGCCCCGATGAACGGAAATCCAGACGCCCCACATTGTAGAGCCGTTCCTCGATTTCCGCCGGGAGCAGATCCTTTGCGAGAGGCCGGCCTTCGGGATCAAAGGAACTACACAGGTATCCGGGCGGCTTGTGAAGAGCCAGATAGCGCCGGGATGTTTCAAGCTTGACCGGAACGCCGTCCACTTCCACGGTGTCATCCGGACCGGCCTTTTCCCCTAAAACCCGGACTTCTCTGCCGTTAATCCGTACCCGCCCCGCAAGAATCAGTTTTTCGGCGGCCCGTCTGGAAGCTACCCCGGCATGGGCCAGATACACCTGGAGTCGGAGGATAGCCCCCTCCCCTTCCGGGTATGCGTTATTGGCTTTCATTAAGTTCAAACCGGTCCTGCTCACTTTCGTTTAATTTGGGGAGATCCGCAATGCTTTCCAGGCGGAAAAATTTAAGAAATTCACGGGTAGTGCCATACTGGAACGGCTTTCCAGGCACATCCTTTTTACCGGCTTCCCGAATCAACTCTCGTTCCAGCAGAAGCCGTATCATCGTATCCGCCTGTACACCCCGAATGGCTTCGATTTCGCTTTTGGTGATGGGCTGGGAATAGGCAATGATAGCCAACGTTTCCATCGCCGCCCTGGAAAGTTTGGAATCGTTCTTTTTCCCGTATCGCTCCTTAAGGTTATCCCAATACTCTTTCTTAGGAGAGAGCATCACTCCTCCTCCGATCCGGGAAAGCTCAAGTCCGGAATTCCCGGCGGCGTACCGTTCATCCAGGTTTTCCAGCGCGCCGGCTATCGCCTCCCGGGGAAGCCCGGAAATTCTCGACAATGCGGCGTCGTCTAACGGCTCCGATTCCAGATAGAGGATCGCTTCAATGAGGGCGCTTTCCTTCTCCAAACAGTGCTCCATCACGCCGAACCTATGCGCGGGACCGGATCAAAATATCCCCAAACATCCGATTTTGCAGAATAACGATTATTCGGTTCTTTACCGATTCAAGAACCGCCAGAAAAGCGCAAACAATATCCAATACCGAGCCGTTCCGTATAACCAAGTCGGTAAAGCTACATTCCCCCCGGCTCTCCAGGAGTTCCGAGAGAAGCGTTACCTTTTCATTAATCGATACCTCTTCGTAGAGGTCAATAATCCGCTCCCCGGTAAGGCCGGTCATCAGACTGGAAAACGTTTTGAGAAGAACCCACACATCCACCTGTTCCCAAAGTTCTTCCTCGACAAAAGGCAGCGCCCGTTGGAGCTTTTTCCGTTCGATAACCCACTCGGCTTCCTTCTCTTTCTCTTCCATCAATTCGGAAAGTTTCTTGAACTTTTGATACTCTATGAGCTTTTCTACCAGCTCTTGTCGAGGATCCTCCATCTCGTCGTCCGTGAAGGACGTTTCTACCGGCAAGAGCATTCGAGATTTGATGTAGAGCAACGTCGCCGCTAGGGAGTAAAATTCGGTGAGATCTTCCAAATCAAACTCCGTAGCATAAGCGAGGTAGGCCAAATATTGATCGGTAATCTGGGCTACAGGAATATCGTAGATATTAACCTCGTTTTTCTTAATCAAAAACAACAGTAAATCCAACGGGCCTTCAAATTCATTTACCCTAAAACGACGGGCGGTACCGGCAATTGGCGCATCCATAAAATGAGTATAATCCGCCGGGACGGATGGAGTAAAGGGGCCCCTTTCCCCCGCTAATCTCCGATTTCCCAGCACGCATCCCGAATAAGTTCGCTCACGGTTGGGTGAGGGATAATGAGCTGTTTCACGTCCTCCACGCGGAATTCCTGTTCGATCAAGGCCGCGCCGCCCCAGATGAATTCCGGAGCATAAGCCCCTACCGCGTGAATACCCAAGATGCGGCGATCTCCCGCATCCGCGATGACTTTCACCGCGCCCGCTCCTTGAAACGTATTCTCCGCGGCAAAGCGCCCCGATACCCGCATAGGGAGGCTTGCTTTAACGATGGCAATACCCTTCGCGGCGGCTTCCTGCTCGGTAATACCCACCCCGGCCGCTTCGGTGAGCCCGTAGACCGCCCAGGGTACGGCGATACTCCGCCACCTATTACCGTTGCCGGACTTGGTTCCATTTTGCGCCGCCAGTATGTCGGCGGCGGCAACCTCCGCCATGCGGTAAGCCGAGTGGGCCAGGAGACTGTTGCCGGTAACGTCTCCGGCGGCCCAGATTCCGGGAATGGCGGTCCGCATCCGATCGTCTACGGCAACGCCTCGGGGACTTACGTCAACTCCTACGGCTTCGGCTCCCCAGGTGTTCACCGTAGGCCGCCTGCCTACGGCCATGAGTACCAGATCCGCCTCCGTTGATTCGGCTTTGCCGTCTTTTGCCGTGTAATGAACCGTCGCGCCGTCGATCTTCTCCACTTTACGGCCTAGCTTAAACTCAACGCCGCTCATGGCTTTGCGGAGGACGGGGGCCTGCTCTTTATCCATGAAGGGCACGATCTCGTCCATCATCTCGATCACCGCCACCTTAGAACCCAGCGCGGAAAAGAGCCCCGCGAACTCAACGCCGATGACCCCGCCGCCTATCACCGCCAGCCGTTTGGGTACGGCGGTAATTGACAAAAGCCCGGTGGAATCCACCACCAGCGGGTTATCCCTACCGCCGGGGATAGGGGGCGCCGCGGGAACCGAACCCGCGCAGACAAGGATAGCCCGCCCGTGGTGTTCCGCGCTCTTGCCGCCTGATACCGAGCAAACCGACGCCGGTTTCTCCCCCGATGGAGCGCTGAGGATCTCTCCCCGGCCGTTTACCACCTCCACGCCGAAACGCTTCATCTGGGATTCGACGCCTCCACGGAGTTTGGCCACTACCTCGGCCTTCCAGCTTTGGATTGCCGCCCAATCATAGGAAACATCCCCGGCTTTTACCCCGAATTTTGCCGCTTCTTTCGCGTGGACATAGAGCTTTGCCGAGTTAAGCAATGTCTTTGTGGGGATACACCCCACATTAAGGCACGTACCCCCCAATTGTTCTTCTATTAAAAGGACTTTCTTTTTCTGATGTCCCAGCCGTTCCGCCGCCAGGTAACCTGCCGGCCCCCCGCCAATGATTATCGTATCGTACATCGTTCCTCCTCCATTCATATAAACGCGCCGTATTTTTATGACGCCGCCGGCAGCAGATCGATGTCCGCTACCGCTTCGCCCAGGGCTTTGAGAAACCTGGCCGCCGGGGCGCCGTCCACTACCTGATGGTTGATAGTTAAGCTAAACCCGATAGCGGGCTCGAAACGCGCCCCACAGCAGCCGTCGGCTTCCTCGCCTACAGGAAGAGCCGCCGGCTTAAGCTCTATGCCGCAAACCCCCAGAATGGCCACTTCCGGGGCGTTGAGTACGGGAGTAAAACTCGTTATTCCAAAACTGCCCAGATTGGTCACCGTAAAGGTAGAACCGGACAACTCTTCCGGCTTAGCGGAGCCGTTTTGACAGGCCGCCGCCAGCCGTTTGGCTTCGGAAGAAATACGGGTCAAGGAAAGCCGGTCGGCGTTGCGGATAACCGGCACCATAAGGCCCCTGGGCGTATCCACCGCTACCCCCAAGTGAACCCGCTCGAACGTCCGTAATGTGTCCCCTATTTTGTGGGCGTTCATGAAGGGGAACCGGGGGAGTATCCGGGATACCGCGAAAAGGATGAGGTCGTTTATCGTTACCTTCCCAAGGCCAAGGTCTTCGGGAGCGAGCTTCATCCGGGCGCGAAGCTCCTGGAGCCGCGCCGCCGGAGCGGATGCGTTCAAGGTGAACTGGGCGCTTTCCGCGAGGGAACGAAACATCCGGGCGGCGATGATTTTGCGGATGCCTTTGATAGGCGTGTCGGTAATCGCGCCTTCGTCGGGGAACGGGGAAACGGAGGGAGGCGTTTGAGGCGATGCCACATCCATGGTTGTAACGCGGCCTCCGATGCCGGATCCCTCCGCCGGAACCGTTGCGCCGGCGCCGGCCGCCTTAACCGCTGCGGTCAGACCGGGTCCGCTTTCTATGACTGCCCGTACGTCCCGCTCGATGATCCTGCCGTTCGGCCCGGTACCGGCCATCCTTTCCAAGGATACCGCTTCTTTTTCCGCCAGGTTTTTCGCCCGGGGAGACGCCGTGATTCCGTGGAGAACGGGAGGTTTGCCCTCCGGAGGAGGCGCTACCGGGGCGTCGCCTTCGTTGCGAGGGGGCGCGGGAGGAGGCGCTTCCCCCTCCCCTTTCCCTAACGCGGCCTGCCAATCCTCACCCGCCGCGCCGATTACCGCGATGGGTTCCAGTACCGGCACATCGTCCCCGGCGGGATGGATGATCTTCAGCACACAGCCGGCGCTTCCCGCGGGAACCTCGAAGGTGGCCTTATCGGTCTCCACAACGCACACCGGGGTGTCCGCCGTTACCGAATCCCCTTCCCGCGCCTTCCATTCATCGATGATGCAGGATTCTACCGTGTTTCCCTGCCTTGGCATGATCAAAATATGCGCCATATTCACTCCTCTTTCTATTAAAAAGCGGCCGTATAGCCGCTCCGTTCCACGATGGTGGATTTCAATTTTATAGCGAAAAAAAAAGGATCGCAAGCCGGAGCTATAGAGCTGTTCTGAAACTTCGGTTTTGCCGGACTTATAGTCCGGCGCGTCTCATATACCGGCGTTTCCCTTGGGGGAATAGTTTTGGGGCAGGTACTTGTATACTAATATATAGAAGAGGCTGGAGAGCCGGTTTAGCGCTTCCACAATAGCTTCCCAACGACTCGCGGCGGAACCGGAAGAAAAACGAAGAGCCGCCGCCGCCGCCAGTTCAGTCTCCCTGACGATGGCCCTCAGCAGATTCAGGCGGAGGCTCAATGCCCCCATCGCGCGATCCATCAACAAATGCTCGCGGCCAAAGTACCGCTCCGGATGGCATGATTGCTCCCGTAGTTCCCCGGGCGAGAATCCCAGTAGGTTGAATTCCCCTAAAGGCGTCCCTTTATATTCCGCCGGGAGAAGGCGCCTCACAAATTCCAGGATCTCCTGAAGGTCGTTTACATAAGAACCGTTCCCCCGTTCCTCCCCCAAGAGCTGAGCCTCCAGGATCATTGCGGTAAGTGTGTCCAGTTTGCCCCGGAAGATGATCACCGGATGATCTTTTTCTACAAGCCGGTTTCCGTACAGACAGGTGAGCCTTTCAGGTTTCGCGTCCATGATTCCTTCTATAAAAAAGAGTATACCGCGGAAACCGCAGTTTCCGGCGTAAAATCATAAGGAACGAACCCCCACCGGAAGATTTGTCCTTTATCGTTTTTAAAAACGTCTCTTATACTACTTCTCATAAGGGGGGTAAATTTGAACAAAACAACGTCGCTTAAGCGGGTCCAGCGCTGCTGGCAGCTTTATCTCATGATGCTCCTTCCCATGGCGGTTATCATCATCTTCAGCTACGGGCCCATGTTCGGGGTGCAGATCGCCTTTAAGGAATTCCGGGCCCGGGACGGCATCTGGGGAAGCCCCTGGATTGGGTTTACCCATTTTCAGAATTTCTTCAATTCCTACCAATTCCAGCGGGTAGTAACCAACACCTTGGGGATCAGCCTCTACGGCCTCATCGCCGGGTTCCCCATCCCCATCATCCTGGCGATCCTGGTGAACGAGTCCCTCCATCCCCGGTTCAAGAAGGGGGTACAACTCGTCACCTTCGCCCCCCACTTCATCTCCACCGTGGTGATGACCAACATGATCCTGATGTTTCTTTCCGTATATGGCGGGCCGGTGAACAACCTTATCGCCTCCCTGGGGGGGGAACGGATAGACTTTATGGCCAAACCCCAGTTTTTCAAGTCGATCTACGTCTGGTCAGGGATCTGGCAGGGCATGGGCTACAGCTCGGTGATCTATATCGCCGCCCTCTCGGGTATCGACCCGGCGCTCTACGAGGCGGCCACCATCGACGGGGCCGGCAAGTTCCAGAAGATCCTCTATATCGATCTGCCGGGGATAGCCCCCACCATCGTCATCCTGCTGATCCTTAACTGCGGCCACATCATGAGCGTGGGGTACGAAAAAATTCTGTTGATGCAGAACGGCCTTAACATGGCGGCCTCGGACGTGATCTCCACCTATGTGTACCGCATGGGGCTGGAAAACGCCCAGTACAGCTTTTCCGCGGCGGTGGGGCTCTTCAACTCGGTGGTGAACGCCCTGCTCCTGGTCCTGGTGAACCAGGCGGCGCGGAAACTCGGCGAAACCAGCCTGTGGTAGGAGGAGCCATGAAAACGACAAAGACATCATTGATAAAAAGCCGGGGCGGGGACAAGATTTTCGGTACCGTCTGTGACGCGATCCTGGTGCTGGTGGCCCTGTCGGTGCTCTACCCGCTGATATACGTGGTGAGCGCCTCCTTTTCCTCAAGCATCGCGGTGATGCGGGGCCAGGTGTGGCTCTGGCCGGTAGAGCCCACCCTGGAAGGTTACAAGGCGGTGTTCCGGTCTACCCAGGTGCCCCGGGGCTTCATCAACAGCCTCTATGTGATGTGCGTGGGAACCGTTATCAACGTGGCGCTGACCATCCTCCTGGCCTATCCCATGTCCCGGAAGGACCTCTACGGACGGAACGTATTTATGGGGATCGTCACCTTTACCATGCTCTTTTCCGGGGGCCTTATCCCCAGCTTCCTCCTGGTGCGGGCCCTGGGGATGTACAACACCTACTGGGCGATCATCATCCCCGGGGCGGTGGGGGTCTACAACATGGTGGTGGCCCGGACTTTCTTCCAAACCAATATCCCCCCGGATCTCCACGAGGCGGCGGTGATAGAGGGCTGCGGCGATTTTTACTTCCTCTTCCGGGTGGTGCTCCCCCTTTCGGCGCCGATTATCGCGGTGCTCACCATGTTCTACGCCGTGGGGCACTGGAACTCCTATTTCGGCGCCATGAT
>JAIRPG010000070.1 GCA_031257105.1 Treponema sp. | reverse complement strand
CTTCCGGACACCGAAGCGCCGCCTCTCGCGCTGCCGCCTGCGCCGCCAGCAAGCCCGCTCGATGCTCCGGAGCCCGAAGAGCCGCCTGTCGCGCTGCCGCCTGGGCCTCCCGCAAGCCCGCTCGATGCCCCACCACTACCGGAGCCCGAGGCAGTTCTACCTGTACCGCCCGCAAGCCCGCTCGATGCGCCGGAGCCCGAAGCGCCGCCTGTCGCGCCGCTGCCTGGGCCGCCTGCAAGCCCACCCGAAACGCCGGAGCCCGAAGCGCCGCCTGTCGCGCTGCCGCCTGGGCCGCCTGCAAGCCCGCTCGATGCGCCGGAGCCCGAAGCGCCGCCTGTCGCGCTGCTGCCTGGGCCGCCCGCAAGCCCGCTCGATGCGCCGGAGCCCGAAGCGCCGCCTGTCGCGCTGCTGCCTGGGCTGCCCGCAAGCCCACCCGAAACGCCAGAGCCCGCGCTTTCGGCAAATGTTTGCTTAAGCCGCAAGACTTCGTCACGAAGCGTCAAAACTTCTTTATCTTGAGAATTTTCGATGAGGAGTTTATCCAGCAGATCCAGCGCCCGGTCGAATTCGCCCTTGATGATGTAGTCTCCGGCAAGCCGGAGCGTATTATCCCGAATATGGGAACCGCCTTGGGAGGCCAGAAAGAAATAGCTCCCTCCGGCCAACAGAAGCAACAGAAGCCCTGCCGAAATGCCGGTAATCAGTTTCTTATTCGCGCTCATATTCTTTCCCCTTATTCCAATTCAAACTCACCATCATAGGTGGAAACATCTTCCGTTCCCGCGGAAAGGCCGGTAATCTCTTCCGCCACCGACTGGAGGGATGCGGTTACCTCTTCCAGCAGTTGACGCCGGCGATCCGCCTCCGCTTGGAGCCAGCGATCCCGTTCAGCCTGAACACGCCGTTCCACTTCCGCTTCCATTTGCCGCTGCCGTTCCACTTCCACTTGAAGGCGGCGTTCCACTTCCGCTTCCATTTGACGTTGCCGTTCCGCTTCCGTCTGAAGGCGGCGTTCCACTTCCGCTTCCACTTGACGCCGGTGTTCCGCTTCCGCTTGAATGCGCCGCTCAGTTTCCGCTTCCGCCTCGCTTTGGAGCCGCCTGTTTTCTTCAACGGCGAACTCCCCGTTTATTAAAGCTACTAGGCTTTCGATTTGCGTCCGTTGAGGGGATTGAGGCTCCAATGCCAGGTACTGAGTATAGTCTGCCAGCGCCCCCCGGAGGTCTCCGAGGCGGATCTTCGTGTTGGCCCGGTTAAGGTACGCCGGGGCCAAACGGGGATTCGCTTCAATGGCCTTAACGTAGTAATCCAACGCCTGGGAATACGCTTCTTTAGTGAAATAAGCGTTGCCCAAATTGTAGGCAATCCGGTATTGTTCAGCCCCTCCCCGTGGAAAGACTTGCAGATATACGGAAATCGCCTCGTCAACCCGCCGCAATTGAAGACAGGCTAATCCCCAATAGAGGAACGCTTGGAGGTTACCCGGTTCTTCCGCCGCGGCGGTCTGGAGATACGGCAGGGCTTCTTCCGGCTTGTCTCGAAGGAACAGCGCCTCTCCCTTGATAAAAGCCGATTGGGCAAAAAGAGCCTCTCCATATCCAAGGACGAGCAGGACGGCGCAAAAACATTTGACAGGAGCCGTTAAACCGGTTACTCTATTCTTACAGAACATCACTTTAAGCATAATTACAAATGATGAATGAAGTAAAGCGGCGCTTATGAAAATACTCTGTGTCTCGGATCAAATAGACCCGCTTGTTTATTCCTCCGCTATCCGGGAACGTTTTGCCGATGTGGATCTCGTCCTCAGCGCCGGGGATTTGCCTCTGGATTACCTTGAATTTATCGTTTCCTCGCTTAACAAGCCCGTGTTCTTTGTTTTCGGTAACCATAATCTTGAAGAATACCGGTATTACACCCACGGAGACCTTGGATTCGAATCCGGCTGGGAGAGCATCAACCGCCACGCGTCGGGAGCCGTTCATATCGGCTCCAAAGTAAAGCGGGAAGGACGGCTCCTCATCGCGGGGCTAGGCGGTTCCATGCGCTATAACCGGGCGGAAAATCAGTATACCAACTTTCAGATGTACCTGGAGATATTCAAACTTATCCCCCGCCTCGTTTTTAACCGGATATTCCGGGGGCGTTTTTTGGATATTCTGCTGACCCACGCATCCCCTGAAGGGATCCATGACCTGCCCGATCCGTGCCACCGGGGTTTCCGGGCTTTTCTCTGGTTCATGCGGGTCTTTAAGCCCAAGTACCTGATCCACGGCCATATTCACCTGTACGACCTTTCCGCCGTGCGGGCTACCACGTATCAAAATACCCTGGTCTTAAACGCCTATAGCCATTATATTGTGAATACAGAAGAAAGATGAAAGATCAGTTAGTCAGAATGCAGGCCACGGATGATTTTTCCCGGGCCAGAGGCAAAGCGTTGCTTTCCCAGATTCAGCATTTTCTCACGCCGGATAAGGATAAACTCCTCTCTTTTAGCGATGTGAAGAGCATCCTGAAACCCAAAAATCAAACCTACCGCGGTATGGAGGTGGTTCCTATCGCGCTGATCGTCGGCAGCGAGGGGCGGTATCGGGATTTTAATAAGTACTTCTTCCCCCGGTCGGAGCACCTCCGTTCCCGGTGGGTCCGGGTTGACGAAGCCAGGCTGAACGACGTTATCCTGCCCCCCATTCAGTTATACGAGATAGGCGGGGTCTATTTTGTCCGGGACGGAAACCACCGGGTGTCGGTAGCGAAGTCCCAGGGAGTGGAAAGCATCGACGCGGAAGTGATCAGCCTTTCCAGCGAGATTGCCATTACCCCCTCGATGACTACCGATAATCTGCGGGAGATGCTCATCGGGTATGAGAAAGAACTGTTTTACGAAAAGACCAAGTTTGGAGAATTGACCGGCGATTATACCCTAAAATTTAGCCTTCCCGGCCAGTACGACGTCATATACAACCATATCCTCGTGCATAAGTACTACCTGAATCAGCGGGTTGAAGGAGAACTGCCCTTCGCGGACGCCCTGATTTCTTGGTACAACAACGTATACCTGCCGATCATTCAAATCATAAAGGATGAGCAGTTGTACCTCCAATTCCCCGGCAGGAATTCCTCCGATCTCTATGTCTGGATTGTAAAGCACTGGGACTTTCTCAAGAAAAAATACGGAGTGTACTATTCTATCTCCGACGCGGCCCGGGATTTTAGCGTTAAATACGGGCGGCGCCAGGGTAAATTTTACCGGTTTATCATTTCCTTTTTGGATCGTCTTTTCAATAAACCACCGCCCATTCAAAAATGAGGTTTTTCAGGTAGGTGGAAGAGGCGGGAGGTTCTTATGGCTATTTTATCGATACAGTCCCATGTAGTTTACGGTTACGCGGGGAACAGCGCGGCGGTTTTCCCGTTGCAGCGCTTAGGCCGGGAGGTCTGGGCGATCAATACGGTGGAGTTTTCAAATCATACCGGGTACGGCGCCTGGCGCGGCAGCGTTCTGGAACTCACGTTGGTATCGGAACTGGTAGCGGGATTGGCCGACCGGGGAGTACTGTCCCGGTGCGAAGCGGCGCTCTCCGGTTATATGGGGGACGCCGGAACCGGCGCGGCGGTTCTGGAAGCGGTTCGCAAGGTCAAGTCGGCATCTCCCAAAGCGCTCTACTGCTGCGATCCCGTGATGGGCGATGTGGGACGGGGGTTCTACGTAAAACCGGGGATCCCCGATGTGTTTAGGAACGAGATAGTTCCGTGCGCGGATATAGTTACCCCCAATCAGTTTGAGTTAGAAGCCCTAACGGGTATCTCCACCACCACGCCCGATGGCGCTCGGCGGGCGGTAGACGCCCTTCATGAAAAAGGGCCGGGAGTGGCGCTGGTTACCAGCTACCGGGGGGCGGACGGGTACCTCGATATGCTCGCGTCCTGCGGGAAGGGGCTGTACCGGACGCGGACGCCGGAACTTCCCTTTCCCACAATTATGGCCGGTTCCGGGGATATTACCGCCGCGGTATTTCTTTCCTATTATTTGGAGCACGCCGATGTTAAAGCCGCTCTCGAAGCCGCCACGTCGTCTATTTACGGCATCATGGAGGCCACGTTCAACGCTCAAAGCCGGGAACTCCTCCTCATTGAGGCGCAGGAAGAACTGGTCTCCCCCTCAAATCATTTCACCGCCGAGAAACTATAGGCGGCGGCATGGAAGATGCCGCTCCGTATCACTGTTTTGAAGCGTTTATCAGCCGGGAGGCGGATCGGTTCGGGATTTTAACCTCTTTGCTTACCGAACTCGGCCTGCCCTACCGGATACTGCGAATAGGAGATAACCGTCACATCCTGATCTCTCCCGGCGTTTCGGGACGGGAAAACCCGGCGCCGGTAGCGCTGGTTGCCCACTATGACCGCGTGGCGGGCAGCCCGGGGGCAAACGATAACAGCGCCGCGGTGTTTCAATTGATCAAGACCGCCATGACCCTTATGGAAGGGCGTATTCCAGGCTGGTTCATCATCTTTACCGATAAAGAAGAACTGAGCCTGCATGAGGGCCTGCGGGATCAGGGGGCCTATAGCCTCGCCCAAGGATTCAAGAGAACTTTTCTGGGTAAGGGCAGGTTTTACATCTTCGACGCCTGCGGCGCGGGGGATACCTTGATCATCTCCACCATGGCCGATCGCCTGATTCGGGATGAGGAAGGGCCGGGGATAGCCCGAACCCGGAGAATGGTACAACTCCTTCGGGATTGGGCTTTGAAGATCGCCCGAAACCTCAACATGAGCAAGGTGCTCCTCGCGCCGGCGCCTTTTTCCGACGACGCCGGATTTCTCCGCGCCGGAATCGCCGCTCAGACTATCACGGTGCTCCCTTCGGAAGAAGCGTCCCGCCTGGCCGCGCTGCGGAATAATGGAACCTTTATCGATGCGCTGGTGAACCGGGAAGCCCAAACCGCCGAAACCAGAAGCCTCCTGCCAGAGACCTGGCGGAGCCTCAACGGCCCCGCCGATAGCCCTTCCCGTCTTACTCCCGGGCATTACAACCAAGTAATCCGCTTCGCCCGGGGACTCTGCGGGGGCTGAACCTCTCTACCGCAAATGCGGCATGAAAAAATCTACAAAGTCGGTTACTTTGTGGACAGACCTTGCATTTTCGCAGTCTTTAGACTACGAAAATGCTCTTTTAAGGTAGTCGCGTACCTTCGGTACGATCTATAATGTGTCTACATTATAGACAGACACGAATTCATTGCTGGATATAGCCATAAAAAAAACGGATATTCTAGGAAAAGTAGCCGCCGATGTTCCCAGCGGAAATTCTTTCGATTCCCTCAATAAGCCGTTCACGGCGTTTTTTATTTTTTGGGAAGAAGAGCAGTATAGAGAATGTCGGGATTATTCTGATTCCCTTGGGATAGAAACGCTGTTTAAGCCGAATTGTTTTTTTGAAGACGGCAGGAATATCGCCATATCATATACCGCGCCGTTCGCTAAGGCGCGGGTAAAGGTTAAAAAAGGCATACAGGACGAACTGCTCAAAAAAACGGCTTCGCTCGATATTTCCTGTTTTGATGACATTGTCGCGGCGCTTGACCCCGTCGTTATCCTTATTTCCGCCGTGCCGGTGGGCGTCCAGACCATTTTGAACATACTGCGGAATCCCGCTGAGTATAAACGGGATATGGAATTAACCCGCCCAAAACGTGAATCCGCTTACGCGAAAGGGATATTTTACAACCGTCAGTATGCCCAGGAACTTCGTATGGAAAAACTTGGGGCCATTATGAACCGTAAATTTGACGACGCTATGGACCGGAGACTTGAGGTAATAAAAAAATACTGCCCGCTGTTTGTGTTTTTTGACAACGCTTTTAATATAGCCGGATTTGGTACAACGGCGCGGGAAAATCGACGATAGTCAAGCTGCTTTTACGGTTTTACGATCCTGAAAATGGAAGCTTATGTATTGATTCCCGCGATTATAAAGATTTTGAGCCGGCGTCACTGCGGAGTAAATTCGGCGCCGTTTTTCAGAACTACAAATGCTACGCGCTCTCGGTTGGGGAAAATGTGCTATTTGAGGAAGTTACCGCCAAGAAACAGGAAGACCAGGTGACGGAGGCCCTGCGGTACAGCGGCATCTATGAAAAGATCGCGGAGCTTGAAAAAGGCGTTAATACCTGTCTTTCCCGCGAATTTGATAATGAAGGAATACCGCTTTCAGGCGGGGAAGAACAGAAAATCGCCATTGCCCGGGCGTTTGCGGACAACAAAGAAATTCTCATTCTTGATGAACCGTCAAGCGCCCTCGAGCCTCAGTAGGGCGGACATGGCTGGGAAACTACCGATGGGTCGCTGAAAACCGGGCTGCCGGCAGACCAAACGCCTGTACCGGCGTAGGTTTTCTCCCGCCGCCGCCCTGGGGGTCAATGCGGGGAACATTGCAAATGGGAACACAATGCAGGTATACTTCATAAACAGAGGTTGTCACAAAACCAAACTGAGTTTTGCGACAGGTTCAACAGATTCATTGTTATAAGGAGTTTGCTATGGATTTTGTAAAAGATATGCGGAATAAGGCCCGGGCGCTGAAAAAGCGGCTCGTTCTGGCCGAAGGAACGGAACCTCGGACAATTCGAGCCGCCCGGATTATTACCGATGAAGAATTGGCCGCCTCGGTAACGCTGGTGGGAGCGGAAGCGGAAATTCTCAAGATCGCCGAACAAGAGGGCGTTAATCTGGATGGCGTCACCCTGATAAACCCCGCCGCTTCTCCGCTGGCCGCTCAATACGCCCATGAGTATTACGAGTTACGGAAGCACAAAGGGATGACCGAAGCGCAAGCCAAGGACGATATACTCCATTTCCTCCGCTGGGGGGCCATGATGGTGCATAGGGGAGATGCCGACGCCATGGTGGCGGGAGCGGAAAGCGCCACCGCTGACGTACTGCGGGCAGGTTTGGCCATTATCGGTACGGTTCCGGGCTCAAAAACCGCTTCTTCCTGCTTTGTAATGCAGACAACGGATAAGAAGTGGGGAGTTGACGGTACGCTGATCTTCTCGGACTGCGCGGTGGTTCCCGATCCAACGGCGGAACAACTTGCGGAAATCGCCCTGGCGGCGGCTCAGTCCTGCCGGGAATTCCTGAACGCCGAGCCGGCGGTGGGCCTTCTTTCCTTCTCCACCAAGGGTTCCGGCGGGGATCATCCCAATGTGCTTAAAGTTCGCGGCGCGCTGGAGCTGGTCAAAGCCCGGAATCCGTCACTGCTCGTCGATGGGGAAATTCAGGCCGACGCAGCCCTGGTGCCATCAGTCACCGATAAAAAAGCGCCGGGCAGTCCTATCCGGGGTAAGGTCAACACCCTGGTATTCCCCGATTTAGGTTCAGGAAATATCGGCTACAAACTCGTTCAGCGGTTGGGCAAGGCCGAAGCGTTCGGCCCCTTCCTACAGGGTTTCGCCAAACCCATAAGCGATCTGTCACGGGGGGCATCGGTGGATGACATTGTAGTTACCGCCGCCGTCACCTTGGCGAGGGCTCGGTGAGGCTCATTCTCTGGGCGGCGCTGTTCTGCGCCGTCATACCCTTAGCCGCCGGGGAATCCCGGACGGCGCCTATTGATATGTACCTGATCATCGACGGTTCCACAGCCCTTCAAAGGGGTAAAAATCAGGCGGTTCAGTGGCTCTGCGGCAATACGGTGGACGGCCTCTTGCAGGAAGGAGACCGGTTAACCATCTGGATCGCCGCGGAAAAAGCGGAGAAAGTCTTTTCCGGTACCCTGACGGGCGCTCAATCTAAGGATGAGATAAAGACGCTGCTCCAGGCCATCACCTTGAAGAACGGCGCTGCCGACTACATCGGCGCCCTCCGGGAGGCCTCGGAACTGATTGGCCAAGAGACGTCTCGAATAAGCTATACGCTCCTGGTCAGCGGCGGAACGGGAAGTACATCGTCCGCCAAGGGGGCTGAGATAACGGCTTTACTACGCTACTCTCTGATCAGAGATTTTACCGGCTGGCGGGCCATCGTCACAGCCCCGGATATAGGCTCCATGGTACAGCAAGCGGCGGCGGCATATATGAACCGGTGATCATGGAAAAAAGCGCCCTTTTGAAAATCATTACGCCGGTGATCTTTGTGGTTACCGCCGCATTCATTGCCGTTCTCTACTACGCTCCTTCTTTTTTCTTTCCTCAAGAAATCAAAGAACGAAAACAGACCAAAATGGTTATTCCCCAGGTAGCGGAACTGGAGGCCGAGAGTGAGTTGAGCGCCGCGGAGCGTATGGCTGCCGATGACAATATGACGGTCAAGACAACTCTCCTGGAAGGGGAGAGCCTCGTAGCGGTACTCACCCAGGACTTAGACGGAGACCAGATGGATGAACAGATCATCGCCTACCGGAACCTCCTGGAAATAGGAAGCCCCATTTCGGTGGCTTATATAGCCTTCGACGAACGGCGGGGAGAGTACCGGAGAATGTGGAGCGGCTCCACCGCCGCCGAACGGCCCGGTATGGTGAATATCTATTCTCAGGATCTGATCGGCGACCGCAGCATCTGTGTCATCGTAGGAGGCATGACCGGCGAGGGAGAACATACCCTTACGGTATTCAGAAAAAACGCTGTTTCTGAAAACGGGGCGTTGGGATCTTCCCTCGAGCAGCCGCTTTTTGCCAAGATAGCGGAATTTACCATAGACGGTTCGATCACGGTCCGGGAAAGGGAACGGAGTCAGGCATATCAACTGGGACATACTCCCGGTCAGAGCCACACCATTGTCGCCAACAGCAGGGATATGGAATCGTCCAACATTATGGATCGGCTGGAAATTACCTATGTCTTTAACCCCAGGACGAACCATTACGAGCAGGCCGCCATAAACCGTATGCCCGGCGCTGAGATTGAGCAGCAAAAAGTCCGGGAACTCCTCAGCGGTAAACCGGGAGTGTTTGAAAAATTTATCGCCGGTTTATGGTACCATACGGGATCTCAAGGAACGCCGGATTCACGACAGTACATTTACTTTGATCCGGCCAACCGGGAACTCATCTTTTACAGCGAAGAAATTCAGCAGATCTTCCAGTGGCAAAATTCCGGCGTCACCCGCTTAGGGCTGTATATTTCCAGCCAGAATATTTCGGTAACAACACTCAAACGTTTCCTGGATATTGAACTGGAGTCCCCGGATAGTCTCAGGATCAGGGTTTTCGAGGATGTCCGTTTGAAGATCAATGTCAACGATTCCTGGGACGGCTCTTACCGGAAAGCCGGCGGCGTTCGGAATACCGAGACGGGAGGATTGGTAACTCCATACCTCGACGCCGTTTACAACGGCTCTATTGGAAAAATACAGTTCTTCAAGGACGGCGTATATGAACTTTACACCGAAGGAACTACCCGGCGGGGCAGCTACGCCTTTTTCCGCATTGATGATCAGGAACTGTTGGAACTGCGGCCCGGCGCGGCAAGCGGCGGCACGGCAAGCGGAGGCGGAGTTTCCCGAGAGACCTACCTCGTTGGACGGAAGCCGGGAACCTTAGAGTCCGTGGAATCCCCCGGAGGAGAGCTGACCCTGCTCAAGGTACGGCTCAGTACCAAGGGCATCGAGGAAGCCCACGAAGCGGCTATCTTCTTGGCTCTCGCGGAGAGTTAAGCCTAGAAGAGAGGAAAAGACTCAAAGCCCGCGTTTTTCAGTCTCAGAATGGTTTCCTTCATATCGGTTCCGGCGGGAACCGTCACCGACCAATACATCATGCCGTTTATCACTCTGGAACTCACCGCACCGGAAAAACCGGCGTTTCTCAGCCGGGCCGCCATAACCTGGGCGTTTTCTTCTTTGTTGAAAAGGCCGGTTTGGAGTACTACCATCCGGGCGCGGTTGTCTAGGACTTGAGAAACCGGAGGAATAGGAGGAGTGGAAGGCTGCTGGGAAAGGGCGCGAATCGGACTGCTCAGGTGCAGACCATCGCGTCCGGGAAGCAGAAGCCACATCGCGGTAGGCCGTATCCCTGCCCCGTTGCCCTGGATAATCCGAGCTTCCGGACTGGTAGGAAATTCGGCCAGGAGCCGGCCCCGGTAAGCTTCGCCGCCGGTAAAATGCCACAGGGTATAGAGCATGGCAGGTCTCTTGTCCGCATACTCAGGATCTTCTAAGAGGGCGCTGAGCCCCCGGCCATTTCCCGAACGGAAGGCTTCCACATAGGCCGCCAGGTACCGGGCTTGATTACGGAGAGCGGAATCTTTCCCGGAGATCAGAACGGTTTTGATATGGGTATCGGCTTTTTCCAATTCTCCCAGGGCGATAAAGCAACGGGCGCCTTCAAGGAGGCAACTTTCGTCCCAATTACCGGCGTCGGTAAAGGCGGCGTCAAGCCAGGCTCTGGCGGCGCCTTCCATGTCCCCCGATAGGCTTAGAAGCTTAGCCTGCCGGACAAGCGCGTCACGCCGGGCGGCGGTAGAAAGGCCGCCGTTTCCTGACGCTCGTTCAAGCCTTTGTAATTCAATGGAGAGGGAATTACCCCCTTGAGCTGTTTGGCTATGGAGAGCCTGACCCGCTATGATAAGGCCCAGGACTACCAGAACGCCTCGGTTCCTAATCGATCCCATAGGTGCCATCGTTGGCATGGGGAGATTCTTCCAGGGATTCTTTCAACGGCTCTTTCTTTCCCCGTTTTTTGACGCCGGGCTGGGCTGAATTTTTTCCCCGGTTTTTGGATCTCCGAAACCGGACGGAAACAACTATCGGCAGGGAACAGAGCATACCCAGTACAAAGGAAGTGAAGACGGTAAGGTACACCGGCGCCTGGGATATTTTGATAAAACCGAAAGAAACATCACTACGGTTTTCCAGATTTAACCCAATAAAAACAAGGAAAATTCCCGAAGCAATAATAAAACCTAAAAAACGCCAAGGCATGGAGCGCTCCTTATTCAGCGGCTGCGACAAGCCGCTTCCTTATCTAGTGTCTGTCTACAAACTAACCGACTTTGTGAACAGACACCCTATCTAAGCATACGTAAAACCGGTGAATCAATCCAGAGGATCCAGACTGCCGGCGCGGAACGTATTTCCCCTGAGGGATTCAAGAGTCAATTCGGCAAAGGAACCTATCAGCGCGGAGTTTCCCGGAACCACCGCCATCTCGTCCCGTTCGGTTCGAGTGATGAGTTCGCCCGCGTTTCGCCGTGAAATCCCTTCAACCAATACCCGTTCTCGTGAACCTATCCGGCTTCGGAGCCTCTCTTTTGTGTGCTGTTTCTGTAAAGCAATTACCCTGGCCAGGCGTTCCCGTTTAACTACCTCGCTGACACGGTCAGGCAGCGTAAATGCCGCCGTTCCTTCCCGGGGATTGTAATGGTACATATACGCATAGAGGAACTTCACCTCTTCCATGAGGCTCAAGGTGGCATTCACATCGTCCTCGGTCTCGCCGGGAAAACCAATAAGAATGTCCGTGGAAAGGGTAATCTCCGGCAGCGCTTCCCGAATTTCCCCAACCAGTTCCAGGTAGCGTTCACGAGTATAACGCCGGTTCATAGCCTCCAGTACCCGGTTGGAACCATGCTGAACGCAGAGGTGCAGGTGGCGGCAGAATACCCGGTGAGCGGCCAATACCTGTACCGTCTGGGACGAAAAATCTTTGGGGTTTGCCGATAAAAACCGGATCCGCCGGATAGAAGTTCCCTCCACAGCCTCGGCAATGCGTTCCAGCAATTCTGGAAACCGTTTTCCCTGCCGGCAATAGGAATTGACATTCTGCCCCAGCAGCGTAATCTCCCGCACGCCCCGGTCAGCTAAAAGCCGGATCTCGGCGAGTATTGATTCCGGATCACGAGAAATTTCAGGCCCTCGCACGTAGGGCACAATACAATAGGAACAGTAATTATTGCAGCCGTGCATAATGGGGACAAAGCTGCGAAAATGCCCCTCTTCATGGTGAAGAGAAGAAAACGAAAAAACCGGCGCCTCGTCTACGTTCAGGAAAAAAGCGTCTCCGGCTCGCCCTCTTTCAACCGCCTGGAGGATCAGCGGAAACTGAGAACGGGCGGCAGTACCCATCACAAAGTCCACTTCCGGAAAACGCCGTTTGAGTTCTTCCCCCAGCCGTTGAGCCATGCAGCCCGCCACAATCAGGGTGAGGGGACGGCCCTGCTTTTTCTTGAGGGCCGCGTAATGGGCAAGACGACCATATACCCGCTGCTCGGCGGTTTGCCGTACCGAACAGGTATTGAGGAGTACCAGGTCAGCCCTTTCCTCTGCTCCGGCGGGCGTCCACCCCCGCTCCCGCAGTACCAGATCCAGCGCCGCCGATTCGGCGCTATTCATCTGGCATCCGTACGTTTCAAAAAAATAGGTCAATGATCCGGCTATCCGCGGCTTTTAAGCCCTTTTAGGAACTTGATTCCATTCCAGATCCCCAGTCCCAATAATCCCAAGGCGCCTATTCCTAGAAATGTGGCCGCAAAAGGTTTGATAATACCGATCTTCGAGAGGATCGCCAGACCGCCCGCTACGGTGACAACGAGTCCCGGTTTCCGGTCATCGGGATCTTTAGAAAGCAAAGCGCTAATCCCTACAACCCCCACCACCGCCCCGGCGATAATCCCTATGATTGGCGGGAGGGCGCCTAGAACGAAAAGCCCTATACCCCCGGCTATGCAACCCACCGCGCTCACCCCCTGCCGGGCCAATTCCTTTGTGGATGCGGGATGTTCAGGTACCAAATCATGCATACGACGTCTCTCCTCTCTTACTCTCTAATATACGCATCAATAGAAGCGCTTGCAAAACAGTAGTTTTGTAACGGTCTCTAGAGGTATGGCAGCACCTTCTTCCCTTCCCGTATCTCTGTACAGTCTTTCAGCAGCTTGTCCACATACGTCCTATGGGTATAAAAGGGCCGTCCGCCGTTAAAAACCGTCAAGACTCGCCGGGATGAACCGGGATAAAAAGAAACCCTATCGGGGGGGCTCCCGTCCCGGTAACGGTAGAGGATCTCCGCAAGCGGCGCCGCGCCGGCAGGGAGGACTCCGTCGTAGTATTCATCGTACATCGCGGTAAGCAAGGTCTGATAAAAAGCGCGGAATTGCGCCGTATCGATAACCGCGTTATCTGATCGTACCACCAGATCATCCCCCTCGCCGGACAAAGCAAAGGAGAAGACGCTTCCCCTTTCATGATCAATGACCTCAGCCTCGGCGATACGGTCGATAAAGGGAATAACAACCAGTCTGTCCATGAGATCGAAAAAGGTACGATCCAGCCAGGGTAGTTTTGACACGGCGGCGGTATATACAATATCACGACCTTCCAGCGTGAGATAAACCCGGCCCGTATCATCAGGAGCGGAAGCTATAAGGCTAAAGCTCTCCGCGCCGCGCACCCGGGCAATAGAATAAGGTTTGTCGAGGCCGTAACGGGTACGTGAAGCAGGCGTTTCCAGCACGGCGGCAACGCTATCGGCGGTCAGACCGAAGAGGGCCTGCAGGGGTTGGATCCCCCGATCAAGACTCAGGTTAATCTCGAGAGGGCTCGTGATGCGGTAGGGGTTCCTGATACCGGGAACCGTGGATGTTTCATCCAGGGGGCTGTATACAATAGTTACCGGTTCTTTCCCACGAACCAAGCCGCCCAACTCGATGCGTTCAAATTCCAGCGTCTGCCCGTCTCCGCCCGAAGCGGGAGTTACGGCAAGATTCAAAAAATCAAGATCCCGGCGAAAACAGTTCGACAGATCATAGGAATCGGCAAGCTGTACTTCCCGCGCTTCACCGCCGGTATTGCCGTCTGACTCACCGCTGCTCACATAGATATTCCTGCCGTCGGGCGCTTCGGCGCCGATAGCGAGGAACCTCCGTTCCCCATCTTCAAGCTCGACGGTTATCACCGCCCGGGGCGTTGAGAGGCCGAAGGGGGCAAGATTTTGAATCCCCTCCAGCGTTCCCTGGGAACGGAGATGGGATAAGCGGTACAGCAGGGAGGAAAGCGCCGCCGTATCCTGAGGAAACCGTTCAAGGGCCGGGATACGGAATTCATCCCCTTCGCCCCTACGTACCGTAAATTCACCGTGCTCATTCTGTATGGTAAGCGCGTTTATCGTACCTTGGATAATATAAACGGTTTCGTCCACGGCGGGAACACTCACGGATTCCGGCTCTGGGGAACCGCCGCCTTCCCTGGACAGCGCAAATACCACTATCCCCAGCGCAGCCGCCGCCACGAGGAGTACCGCCAGAGAAATAATCTGTTTGTTCAACGCTTTTCTTTTCATAACGCCGCTCTTCATAGGCTACCTATGACGCCGCCTGAGCCATACCACGATGCCCGAAACCAACGTCCCCAGGGGCAGAAGCGCCATAAATACCAGCGCGATGATTATTATTTGGCCTAACGTAACCCCGAGCTGCGCGTACCGTATGGCCTTACTCTGGATCCACAGAGAACGTTCCCGGCCCGCCAAGGAGCCCAAAAGATCCAGCAGGTAGCCCGAATTGGCAAAATTGGGACTACCCAGGAGGCTTTGGTTCAGGCTCAAGATTGAACCGCTGACCAGAACATTGGTCTGTTCCAGCGCGCCGGACAACCCGTTCCGCACCGAACTGCTTAAAAGCATCACCGGCACATTACCCGTAATATCCGCCCGGGACGGCTGCCAATCGGCGTCGGTTCCGGCGGGGCGGACGCCGGAGTCCGGGGACAAGCGGAGCAGAAGGGTAACCGTTCTATAACGGCTCTGCTCAAAGAGAACCTTGAGGGGCTTGGCCTGGGCGATCACCGGCAACAACCCTTTTTCGGCGGCGCTTTTTGAGTAGGCGTCTTCGGCGTATTCCGCGAAAGATATATACGCCATGCTGTTAAGGAGACGGGATGTATCGGTTTCAAATGCCGCTCCCTCCTCTACGCCGATGCCCCATTCGGCCAGGAATGACTCTAAAAGAGGCAGCGCCGGCTGAGCCGCGGACGTCAGATAGAACAGCGTCCGGTTATCGCCGCCGGAAAGAAAGGCTTCAAGTTTTTGCAGTTCCGTTTCCTCTACATCCCGTAATGGGGCGGCCAGTATAACCAAGGAAACCTCCGGAGGTATCTCCTGGGTAAGGAGGTTTAGGTTGGAGAATTCATACCCGTTCATCGTGAACAGATCGGTAAAAGCGCCGATAGCTTCCTCGCCATGGTTCGTTATCATCGAAACGAAGGTTTTTTCGCCCGAGGTAAGGGTGAGCATCACCGATGTCATGGTTTGTTCCGCCTTGGAAGATATAACCTGGCTGCCATAGTACGAGGTCTGTATATTAAAGAGATCCGCCGAAGCCACAAGCCGGCTTTTCCCCCCGGCGGTAACGAGAATATCGTTAACCTTGGGGGACAGATCGGGGTACCGGGAAGCGAAATCGGGGTTGCGTATCAAATCGACGTACGAAATTCGCACATGGGGGGAGTGTTGTGCATAGCGCGTGATCATCTCATGGGCCTGCACAAAGTATTCAACGGGACCGCTGGAGGTGAACCCCTCTTCGGTGTTGAGGATGGTAACCTCTATGTCCGTATCCAGCCGCGCCAGAAAGTCCTCCGTATCCTGGGATAGTTGAAACATCTGCTCGCGGGTCAAATCCAAGCGCAAGGGAAACTTCTTAAAGAGCAGCGTAAGCGCCACATTCAGGATTACCACAAAGAAAATCGCCAGTACCGTGATGAGCGTAGCAAGAGAACCATACCGGAAAAGCCGGCTTTTAAGGATACCCTTCATCATTAGCTCCACCTCCGTTTTTCTAGAACTCTGGTGGTCAAGAAAAGAAAAATGGCGCAGACGCTTACGAAGAAAAATAGGTCGGCCATATCCAAAATGCCATGGGTGATAGGCGTATACCGTTTCGTAAAGGAAATGCCGTTGATAACCGTCGTAACAAGGGAGTTTTGCACTATCGAGGGAACCGCGTCCAGCAGAAAGACGATGAACATCGCGGCGAATCCCCCGATAGCGGCGATAGCCTGGTTCTCCGTCAAGGACGAGACAAACTGCCCGATAGAAATAAAAGCGCACCCCAAGAGCAGCAGGGCTATGAAATTCCCCACGATAACCGCCCATTCAACCGTCACAAAGGCGTTTACAACCACCGCGAAAGCCAAGGTAACAAGGATACCGGCCGTATACACCAACGCTGCGGCGCAGAATTTCCCCGCCACGATAGCCATTAGGGTCACCGGAACGGTGAGCAGCGTCTGATCCGTCTTGTGCCGCTTATCCTCCGACATAAGCCGCATGGTGAGCAGGGGGGTCATTATCATAATAAGCGTGACCATTGAGGAAAACACCGGGCTCATATCGGTGCTGTTGTTGAGCAGCACCCCGCTAAAAAAGAAAAATCCCGCGAAGAAATACATCACCCCAAGATAGATAAACCCGATAGGCGCGGAAAAATACGCCGCTAGTTCCCGTTTAATGATAGCCTTCATAGGGCCTCCCCTCCTTGAGCGTTCTGAGTAAGAATGGACAACGCCGAATAGTCCCCGGCGGTAAGCCTGAGGAACACGTCCTCCAGAGACATTCCCTTGCCCTTTAGGGTTAAAATAGGCCAGTTATTTTCCGCCATAACCCTAAAAAGATCCCGCCGGATGTCGCGCCCGCGCTCGCTTTCCAGCAAAAAAGCCGCTCCTTCGGTGGAATCGATCCGATCCGCCCTTTTTACGCCGGGGAGCGCCGAAAGCGCGGCGCGAATTCGGTCGGCGGGCCCATCCGCGCAGAGTTCTAGCCGATGATCGCCGCTGATATGACGGGCAAGATTGTCCTGGGTATCATTGGCCACCAGAATCCCCCGGTTAATGACGATGATCCGCTCACATACCGCCTGAATTTCCTGTAATATATGAGAAGAAAAGATTACCGCGCAGCGCTTTCCCAGATCCCGTATCAGATTGCGGACATCCAAGAGCTGCTTGGGATCAAGCCCCACCGTGGGTTCATCCAGGATCAGCAGTTTCGGGTTTCCCAGCATGGCCTGGGCCAGCCCTACCCGCTGCTGATACCCCTTGGACAAATTCCTGATGATCCGCTTCCACACGTCGCCGATTCCCACCGTTTCGGCGATCTCCGCAAGATGAGGCTTTTTGGGGATAGCCGGTTTTTTCAGATCAAAAACGAAAGAAAGGTAATCCCCCACCGGCATATCCGGGTAAAGCGGCGGATGCTCCGGCAAATAACCGATGTTCCTTTTGTATCCAATAGGATCTTCCAGAACCTCGTAACCGTTTATGGTGACGGTTCCTTCGGTAGAGGATGTATACCCGGCGATAATATTCATCGTGGTAGACTTTCCCGCGCCGTTCGGTCCCAAAAAACCGAGGATACCCGCATCACCGATGGAAAAGCTAATGGCGTCCAGTACCTTTCGGGCGCCATAGGTCTTCGTAACGTCTCTTACTTCTAGCATGAGGCCAGTATACCAGACATGAACCTGCTCTGTTTAGTGTCTGTCCACAAAGTCGGTTACTTTGTGGACAGACCTTGCATTTTCTCGCCTAAAGGCTACGAAAATGCGGTTTTAAGGTAGTCTGTCTATAATGTGTCTACATTATAGACAGACACTATTTAAATGGAGGAATCAAAATTGAGTGCTGTTCAAAACCGCAAAACAAATTACTTGCATGTTTTTATCTGTTTCAGCGGCCCCTGGCTTTTGTATTTCCTGCTCCTCCTGCTGGGTAAAAGCATCTATTATTATAAAGATACCTTTGGGGAATCATGGCTAAAGATTCTCCGTTCCCCCTGGTTCTGGTGCGATTTCCTGCCCGCCGGATTTTTCTTCGTTATCGGCGTACTGATTAACCGCTTTGCTGATGAGTCGAAGCCCTTTTCCCCGCGCCGTTTTATCCTGGCAGTTTCCCTGCTCGCCGGCATAGAGCTGGCGGTTCAGTTTCTGATGGGGAAATATCAAGATCAAATCAATATATCTTTCATGGATGAATGGCTCACCATCTTGCCGTTGAACGTGTTCCAGCAGATAGAAGGATATGTATCGTGGGGGCCGGTTGACCGGTCAATCCTGATACCCCTCCTGGTCCTGGGGGCAATGTTATATTTCCTGGCGCTTCGTCTTACGTACTTCCTGAGCCGGAAAAAGGCGCTGTTGTCCGTATCGGCGGTATTCTTTGCGGCAGGAATTTTCTGCGCAATCCTCTTCCGCGCCGTGTATAAGGAAGCATACGATTATATAAAAATAGTTCCCCTGGCATGGTTCAATATAATGGATATTTATGTTTATTTTGGCCTCTCCTCTTTTTTACTGCTTGTCATGCAGAGCTGGCGTGTTGCAAAGAAGGGAAATTGGAAAGATATTGTGCAATACGGCAGATGGGAATACGGCAACCTGCGCCTTGTTTTTGATACGCAAAGAAAAAAGCGCAGTACTACGGAAGGATAAAACCATTCCGGCCCGGGCCCTCTGGAGGCGGAATCCCGGCTTTGAGACAGAATGATGTATATTATATGGGGGTAAATGATATATGCTGCATTGCCTAAAATCAAACATAATAAAGTTTTTTTGCAGGACAATGGGCTTTATAGCAATCCCGTTATTGAGCAGCCTGACGCTGGCGGTTTGTTTTTTGATCTTTGAAAGTGTTGAACTTGGGTTCAAATTTTCCGCGTTTCAAATGTTCCGAAGAACTTTTATTACGGTTTTTCTTGGCAGTGCACTTTGGCCTTTTGTGAATATTTTAATCAAGTCTGTTAAGAATATTGGAGCGGAGATTCAGAAAGAAGCGCAGACGGGTTTTAAACTCTACCGGGTTTGTGCCGGCAGTATTGGTTTAAGGTTATTTGGCAGTATTTTGATTTGGTTATACATCGTAGTCCTTGCCGCGTCGGGAATAGTTTATGATATTCCAATGCCGGCAAGTGTTCTGTTGTCGAATAGGCTTCTTTTCTTTTCCTTTGCCGGACTGATACTCATGGCAGGGCTTGCTTTCCTTGTGGGAAATCTTATTTTTGTTCTTATTTTGGCGCTTAATTTTGTGCTTGGCGCATGGTCTGTTCGCCGGTGTACAGGCAACAGGGTTGACAACGGAGGAGGTTGAGGGAGGAAATCTCTTGTTCATCGCTGCTGCGGCTGTCGTTTTCGTGGTCGCTGTCATTGTCTTAACGGGTAAAGGTGATGCGTTGGCTCCCGTTAGGTAGACTAACAAGTGTCTGT
>JAIRPG010000021.1 GCA_031257105.1 Treponema sp. | reverse complement strand
GCGCCCAGGCGCTTGTCCCGGATCAGGAGCTCCGTCACCCGGCCTTCCAGGGCCATACCCTGATCACCTTGCAGGGCGTCCAGGGGCATATAGGCGGCGTTGAAGTTGGTCGCCGGGTCGGGGGAATTCACCGTGCCCACCACCTTGGCGTCTATCACCTGGTTGACGTGCCGCACCGCCCCGGAATAGTCCAGGCGGATCATGGCCCGCAGGGCCGCATCCAGCTTCGCCGGATCGGTCTCCACCAGCATATACGCCTCCAGCAGATCATCGTACTCGTAGGCGGCCCCGATAATTGCCCGCTCTTCGGCGGTCAGGGCGGGCCAGAGATCGGTGTCCCATTTGTCCTTCCGCACGCTGTCCGGGGCCATCTTGTAGTCGATCACCGTGGAGATACGCACATCATTGCGGCCCCCCGCATCCAGCAGGTTCCAGAGCCGGTCTTTGTCCGCCTGGGAAAGCTCCCGCCGCAGGATCAGCTTGCCCCGGGCCCGCCCCTCCGCAATTTCTCTGGTTTCGCCAACCTGCGCCTTGGCCTCCATGGGCTGATAGCATGAGCGGATAAAGTCCGCCTCCGCGCCGCCCGCGGCAATGGAAGCGATCAGTTCCTCCAGTTCCTCCTCCGTAGGCCGGGGGGGAATGCCCACCTTGAGCTTTTCCGCAGTCTGGGAGCCCAGGGCTACCCCCAATTCGCCGTTCCTGATGTAGCGGCCAAAGTCAATGTAGTCCGCGTAGGCCAGGGTCTTTTTCTCGGCCCCGGGATCCACGGCGTAGACCATCAGGGGCGCGGAGGCCTCGCTGGAATACATGGTTCCCGAAAAGACGTAGCGCGGCGCGGCGTTATACCCCGCCTCATCCAGAATCCGCGCATACCGCTCCCAATCGCCGAAATTCTCGTAAGCCGGCATCTCGTCCTTCTTGTCGAAGTACAGGGCGGTTTGCAGCTTGGCCGCCCCCATCTCGTAGTTGACGATGTTCCGCCGGGACTCGCTGGTCATACCCCCGATCCAGCTCTCCATAAAGATGTACACCGTCACGCTCACCGCGATAGCCGCGCAGGTAAGAATGGTCTTTACCTTGTGCCGCGCCAGGTTGCGGAAAGCGATTTTTTTAAGCTCGATAATGCTTTTCATGCCGGTTTCACCTCGTCCCGCTCGACCCGGCCGTCGCGGATGTGGACGATCCGGCGGGCAAAGTCCATCACCATAGAATCATGGGTGGAGAAGATGAAGGTGGTTCCCTCTTTTTGGTTGAGCTTCACCATCAGCTCCAGAATCTCCCGGCCAATGGTGGAATCCAGGTTGGCGGTGGGCTCGTCCGCCAGGATCAGGGCGGGCTTCTTCACCAACGCCCGGGCGATGGCCACCCGCTGCTGCTGGCCCCCGGACATCTCCTTGGGCCGCCGCTTGGCCATGCCCTCAAGCCCCACATCCCGCAGGGCCCCGGCGACCCGATCGGCGATTTCCTTGCGGTCTACCCCCAGCAGGGTCAGGGGGAAGCCGATGTTTTCCTCCACGGTGAGCACCGGGATCAGGTTGTACGCCTGAAAGATGAAGCCGATGCTGTGCCGCCGCAGCAGCGCCAGTTGTTTACGGCTCATCATGCTCATATCTTGGCCTCCTACCTGCATGGTTCCCCCGGTGATGGTGTCCAAGCAGCCCACCAGGTGGAGGAAGGTAGACTTCCCCGAACCCGAAGGCCCGGCAATGGCGGCGAATTCGCCCCCCTTGAATTCCAGATTCACCCCTCGCAGGGCGTGTACCGTGGTTCCGGCGGATGTTCCGCGTCCGTTCAAACCGTAGTCCTTTACCACGTTTTCCGCTTTTACGACTATCATAATCTTCCTCCTGCCGTTTACGGCTTGTTACAAAAGTTAGTCTAGGCAAACTATATATTCAAGAGGAACCTTCGGGGCGATAGATGCCGCCGTCATATTGAACCTCCCTTTTTCGATTCGGCCAGCGCCTCAAGGCCGAAAATATCCCTTGTTTTTAACTCTTCGGCGATGGAATTGGGCACCAGCATCATCGAGTTCCCCGCCTTGAGCCCTTCGTTCAGTATCGAGAGGATCCTGAGCTTCATCGCCGGTTCGTTAGTCGCGTAGATCCGTACCGCCTCTTCCAGTTTGCGGGCTATTTCGATCTCCGCATCCGCCAGGAGGACGCGGCCCTTCTTCTCCCGCTCCGCCTGGGCCAGCTTCGAGAGGGAATCTTGCAGCGCCTCGGGAATCTGAATGTCGGTGATCTCCACGTGCTGTACCGTGATGCCCCATTCGGTGGTCTTCCGGTCAACCTCTCCCTGAATTTGCTTCTCGATAAGGTCTCCCCGTTCCAGAAAGGCGCTGAGGTCGTGGCTGGACACGGCGTTCCGCAGGGCTGTCTTGGAGGAGAGGATCACCGCGTCCTCGTAGTCCTCTACCTCCAAGATCGCCTTCTGGGGATCCCAGACCAGCCAGAAGCAGAGAGCGTCCACGGTGACCGTCACCGAATCCCGGGTGAGGGTCTCTTGGGCGGAAAAGTCCGTTACCCGGATACGGATGTCTACCGTCCGGATCACCCGATCCGCCAGGGGGATGAGGAAGAAGAGTCCCGGCCCCTTTACCTTATGGAACCTCCCGAACCGGAGTACGATGGCCCGCTCCCACTCATCGACCTTGTGGATGGAAAAGACCGCGAGCAGAGCCAAAAGAAACAGAGCGCAGCCTATCGCCGTACCGCCTCCCACCGGGTCAAAGGGCCGCTCCAGGAAACCTCCGAAGCCCAGAATCAGCGCCGCCGCGAGGGTCAGCAAGATACTCCGTATTAAAAAAAGGGTGAAATCCGGGTCTTTTTTCCGACGGATGTTCTTCATCAAGGTCTGTTTCGACAGACCCGGCTGCGAGGACAACTCCGGTTGTCCATTATTGTATAAATTCTTCACCATACTGCTGCCTCCTCATGCTCTCCGGCTCCCGCTTCCAACTCACATCGCGCAACTCCCTGCTCCCCACTCCCTTCCCGGTACTCCTCGATCATTCCGGCCAATTCCCGCTTATCCACGCCCAGGTTCCGCATTTCCCGTATGAACCTGTCCAGCACTTCCCGGATTTTCCGGTTCAGCCGTTCCTTCGATTCGCTATCCTCCGGCGCCGGCTTTTTGTCGGAGATATAGGTACCGCTCCCCACCTGGGTAGTCAGAATCCCTCGAATCTCCAACTCCCCATAGGCCTTGGCGATGGTGTTGGGGTTGGTCTTCAGCTCCACCGCCAGCGCGCGAATCGTGGGCAGCCGATCGCCGGGGCGCATCCGTCCGGACAGAATGGCGTATTCTATCTGCCGGATGATCTGCCGGTAGATGGGCGCTCCGTTATCCGGATCCAGGGAAAACACGATTTCCGGGGTCATTGTCCTATTCATCTAGTACAAAAATAAGTGAACTAGTACAATGTGTCAAGTGGTTCGCTGAAAAAGATCGTGTTTTTTCAGCGAGGCAATGCGCTCACTTGCGCGGGCGCCGCCGCCGGGGTATGATAAATCATGTGTTGGTATTGCGGCGCTCCCGTTACTGACCCGGAGCCTCTAGGACGTTCCTTGCGTTGTACCGAATGTGGAAAGGATCTCCGTTCATGCAGGAACTGCCGTTTTTTCTTGCCCGGTTCACGAGGGGACTGCGCGGAATCCCGCCAAGCGGAGGCCGTGGCCGGCAAGGAACAGGGTAACTTCTGCGGTTGGTTCTCCTTGAATCCCCGGTTCCGTTCCCCTACGGAGGGAGAACGAAAGGCCAAGGATGCGGCGGTCTCGGCTCGGGCGGCTTTTGACGGGCTCTTCTCGTAACCTCTTATGGATAACAGGCCCATCCTTTTTTTAGATTCCGGGATAGGCGGCCTTCCTTACAGTGATTTTTTCCGCCGTCATAACCGCGATGAAGCCCTCGTCTATGTGGCGGATCGGGCGCGGTTCCCCTACGGCGCGCGGAGGCGGGAGGAACTTATCGAAGGGCTGTGTTCCCTCATGGAAACCCTTATCCGGCGTTTTAATCCCAAGCTCGCCGCATTGGTCTGCAATACCGCCAGCGTGTCGGCTTTGGACAGTCTCCGTCGGCGCTTTCCCGGTCTGCCCTGGGTGGGAACCGTGCCGGCGGTGAAGCCTGCGGTGCTGGAAAGCCGGAAGCGCCATATCGCCGTGCTGGGCACGGAGCGGACTATCGAAGATCCCTACATTCGGGAATTGGCGATCCGTTACGGGAACGATTGCCGGATTTCCGGTATTGCCGCGCCGGAACTGGTCGAATTTGTGGAGTATCGCTGCCTTCGGGCAAGCCCCGGCGAGCGGCGGGATGTCGTGGAACCGTACGTCGGTCATATCCGGCAAAAAGGGGCGGACGCCCTGGTTTTGGGCTGTACCCATTTTCTCTTTCTCGCCGGCGAATTCAGGGCCGCCGCCGGGAAGGACATCCAGGTTTACGACTCGGTAGCGGGGATCTCCCGGCGTATGAGCGCGTTGTTAGATGAGGGGAATCTCCGTTCGGAGAACGCTCGTTCAGAGAACGCTCGTTCAGAGAACGCGCCCGCGCTCCTCGTTCTTACCGGGGAGGAAGCCCCCGGCGATGACTGGCTGGAACGCGCCGCCGCTTTCGGCATGGAACCGCGCCTGCTGGGAGAATGTATCAAGGAGGAACCATTATGATCCGCGCTACCGTACTTCGGGGTTCCCGGAATATCTTTACCCTGCGGACAACGGAGGGGGAAGAACTGGAATGTCGCATCAAGGGCAAAGTGCTCAAAGGAGTGGAAGGTTTCTACAATCCCCTGGCGCCGGGAGACCGAGTGCTGGTGGAAAAGGATCCCGCTTCCGGCAAGGGGCTCATCACCGGCCTGGAGGAACGGCGGAATCTCTTTACCCGGATGAACCAGAAGGGGCAGGATGGCGGCGCGAGCGGTTCCGGCGGACGGGGCGGTCAAGACCGGGGCGGCGCTTCCCAACTCCTCGCGGCCAACGTGGATCTGGTTCTCTGCGTGACGGCTCCCGCATCCCCCCCCTGGCGGCCCCGCTTCCTGGATCGGCTGATCCTCCAGGCCGACATCGCCGGTATCGAGCCTTTGATCCTCTGCAACAAGTGGGAGATTGCGATAGACCCCGACATCGATGAGCGGCTGGAGGATTATCGCCGGATCGGTTACGAGGTTCTGCGGGTCTCCGTCCATACGGGGTGGGGGATAGACGCCCTGCGGGAACGGCTGCGGGGTAAGCTTTCCGTGCTGGCCGGCCAGAGCGGGGTGGGGAAGTCGAGTCTTATCAACGCCCTCCTGGGCCACGACCGGTTGCGCGTGGGGGCGCTGAACGAAAAGTACGACCGGGGCAACCACACTACCTCTATGTCGGCGCTGCTGGAATTCCCCGACGGGGCCGGCGGCGGCCTTATCGATACGCCGGGGATACGCCGCCTCTTGCCGGACGGCGTTACCGGAGCGGATTTGGCGCTGTATATGCGGGAATTCGCGCCCTTGACGGGAACGTGCAGTTTCGGCCTCTCCTGTTCTCACAAGACCGAGCCGGGCTGCAAGATACTGGAAGCCGTGGCCGCCGGGGTTATTCACGAGGATCGCTACGAGAGCTTTCTTCGATTGAAGGATGAACTTTCGGGATGAACTATCATTCCGTGGCGGCGCGCCTGACGGCGGAACCGGCGGCCCATGAAAGAAGTAAAAAAAAGGGCCGGGCGCAAAACCTTCGTTTTACACCCGGCCCCTTAAAACGGCAAGAATTTAGAACTTAACCGCAGCGCGCTTCATGGCCAAGAGGTCTTGAAGTCCCAAGCGGTTGAGTTGGGCTACGTAGGCGTCCCACTCGGCGTCGATGTTCGCCTGGCCTGAGACCCACTGGGCCTGTTTCTGCCGCACGTAATCGGTCACGGCGGTCTGAATATCGGCGGCCTTTTTGGAGTCCTCGGCGCTCAGCCAGAGCTGGGGCATGGGGGTCTTTTCAAGGTAAGGCTTGTACAGGGCGTCCCGGATATCAAGCTCCTTGTACTCGTTTTCCCAACCCTGACGGGGCTGGTCTTTCCAGGTGGGCCGCCGGTACTTGGGAAGCTGAGGTACGGCGTAACCGCCCCAGCCGTTCTTGTCCCGATCGTCCTGACTCCAGCTTGAGGTGTCAAAAGCCTGGTAGTACGTCAGCCCGTCGGTCTGGCTCACGATTTGCCAGGTCTTGTCCATCGGCCCCATGTCGCACTCGGTGCTGTGGATGGGATCGTAGCGCGCGTCAATCCACTTCATGATATTCGCGGCTTTGGCTCCCTGGGCTTTGTCGGTAATGACGAACTGGTGCCGGAACAGGGTGGTGCCGTTGTTGTTGTTACGGAACACCGGGTTGGTAACCCCGGGGGCCCGGAGCACCGGCAGGGGGGCGTAACCGCCCCAGTTCTTTGAGGGATCCGATTCCTTGACCTTGGGCTCGATTTCGGGAATAAAGTCCCCCGCGCCGTAGGCGATGGAAACGCCGTAAATGCCCAGCTTGCCCTTGGCGTTCCAGGTCTGCTCGTCCTGGGTAAA
>JAIRPG010000130.1 GCA_031257105.1 Treponema sp. | reverse complement strand
CCATAATGTAGACACATTATGGACAGACCACCTTAAAAAACGCATTTTCGCAGCCGTTAGGCGAGAAAATGCAAGGTCTGTCCGCAAAGTAACCGACTTTGTGGACAGACACTAAATAGAGTTGTTTAATAACCAACCGGGTTACTGAACAACTCTCATGAACGCCGTCAGTAAACGGGCGTGTCCGTTTACTGACGCGCCCGTTCGGCGCAACAGCCTCGGCTCATAACAAAATGTTATAAATATTTTAGTTTTGATTTATAGTTTTTTTTACAGGAAAGGCTTATTTTTTTCCCATGAAGAAGCAACTCGTGTTCTTATTTGTTTTGACAACCGGCTTCCTGATAGGAGCGGGGGCGCAGACTTCCGGCGCGGCTGAACTAACCGTTGATGACGCGGTAAAGCTTGCCTTGGATAACAACCTAAGCCTTAAGCGCGGCGCTCTGGATGCGGAGGGGAAAAAACGGGCTTCCGCCCGCTCATGGAATATGCTGATTCCCACGATTAGGGCGAGCGCGCAAGAAAGCCATCCCACACGGTTCTATACGGAACTGCCGCCGGGGCAGAACAATTGGACAACCTCGCTTTCGGTGTCCTCCTCGCTTACCCTGTCCGTATCGGCGCTGGAGACCATCAAGAAGGCCCGTTCCGATTATGAGGCAGGACTTTTAACCCTTGAACAGGCCAAGACGGATGTGGAATTACAAACCCGGAAACTGTTCTACCAAATACTGCTCTATCAAGCGAACGTAAACCTGGCTCAGCGGAATCTGGAAAGCGCCCAAGCGCGGTATGACCAGAGCGCCGCCCGGGCAAAGGTTGGCCAGGCTTCCCGGCTGGACGAGCTTACCGCCAGGGTGGATCTGGAAAAACAGCGGCCTACCGTACGGAACACCCAGATGTTGTACGAAAACGCCCTGGATACCTTTAAGACGCTTATCGGCCTTCCCCGGGGAACGGAAATAACCCTTAGGGGCGATCTGGGCTCTGATGAAAGCATTGCCGGCGCGGGCGCTTTTCTGGAGCGCGATACCGCCGGTAACGGCTCCTTGGAAACCGCAGCGCTTCAAAAAACCATCGAAAACCTGGAGATTCAGCGCAAAGAAGCCTGGTATCAGGCGTATCTGCCAAACCTTACCCTCCAGTGGAACCCCAGTTTTCAGTACGGCAACAACGCCTGGAGCGAAGGCGGTTCCAGCTCTTTCTCCATAAGCGTGAGCCTCAATCTGGACAACTTCTTCCCCTGGTCGGCATCAAAGACCAAGTTGGAAAGCCTGGACGACAGCGTCCGTTCTTCCCAGATGAGGCTGGCGGAAACGCTGCGCTCTCGGGAAGACCGGATAAGCCAGTACCGGCGGACGATTGAAAAAACGATGGAATCTATCGCCGCGGCGAAACTCAACGTAGAATTGGCCCAGAGCACCTATGCAATGTACGAGGAAGCTTACCGGAACGGGACGGCGGATTATCAGAGCCTCCGGAACGCCGCCGATAGTTCGCTTCAGGTGGAAAACCAGCTTCAGCAGGAACAGTACAATCTTATATCGACAATCTTAGATCTGGAAAAAGAATTAAACGTTCCATTTGGAACATTAGGAGGACAGAAATGAAGAAAGCGATCATTATTATCGCCGCGCTGCTTGTAGCGGCGGGATTGGTATTTATCCCCTCCTTGCTGGCGGGGAACGGTCAAACCGCTCAAATGCCCGGCTTTCCCGGCGGGGGCAGACCTCCTACAGGGGGCGCGGGAGGCCGGGGGAGCGGTTCCGGGACGGTGTTCGCCGTCCGTGTCGCGGATGCGGAAAAACGCACCCTTCAGGCTTATATCGAAGTGAACGGTAACATTGTGAGCGAACAGCAGGTGGCGGTGGTGCCGGACGCGGGGGGGAAGCTGGCTTCCATGAAGGTAAGCCTGGGGGCGGCGGTTCAAAAGGGCGCGCTTATCGCGGAGGTGGATCCTTCCCGTCCCGGCAGCGCGTTCTCGCTCAGTCCGGTATACGCGCCGGTTTCGGGTATCGTTATATCCAACCCGCTGACCGTCGGCTCCACGGTTTCTACCGGCACGACCTTATTAACTATCTCCGCGGCGGGTTCCATCGAGATAGAGGCGTTGATCCCGGAACGGGAAGTGGGGCAGCTCCGCGCCGGCCTTAGGGCGGAAGCGCGGCTTGAAGCGTTTCCCGGCGAGGTCTTTCCCGCGGAACTAACGCAACTGTCCCCGGTAGTGGACGCCGTTTCGAGAACCAAGAAGGTCACCCTTCGCTTTACCAAAGAAGACCGGCGGATCAACCCGGGAATGTTCGCCCGGATACGCCTTAACACCAGGACATACCCAGACGTCATATCCATCCCCCAGGAGGCGCTGGTTGACAACCGGGGAAGCGTGGTGGTTTACGTACTAGACGCCGCCGACAACGCCGCCGGTAGTACCGCCGACAGCACTGCCGGTACTACCGCCGGTAATACCGCCGGTATTACCGACGGTATTACCGCCGCGACTAATCGGGTAAGCATGAGGGAAGTGGTAACCGGCGTAACGGTCGATAGCGAAGTAGAGATAAAGAGCGGCCTGACCCCCGGCGAAGCGGTAGTGGTGCAGGGCCAGCAGTTCCTTTCCAACGGCGCGCCGGTACGGGTGATAGGCCGGTTCTAACCGCCGGGTTCCGGGAGAACCGCTGATGGGCATCGGCGGTTCCCGCGCGCGCCCCGTAACCTATTTTCGCCCCACGGCGATGAGGGTTTCCGACCGGTTATCGTAGGGGGATTCGTCCCAGCCGCCGTAGAGTTCTACTGAAGCGAATCCCGCGTCCAAAAGGAGCCGCCGCAGTTCGGTAGCCGCGTATAAACGCTGCGTAAAGGTTTTTTCAATCCGTTCCGCTCCTTTAAGAAGGATCCAGCGGTTCCGCAGGCTCCCCCAGGAATCGAGGGCGGCGTATTCGGTAAGTACCGTACAACCGGCCCGCTCGAACCACTCGCCTTCAATAAAATCCCGGACGGCGATTTCCTTCCCCAAGGTCTCGATGATAAAGGCCCCGCCGCTCTTCAGCGATTCCCATGCGTTCCGCGCCAGCAGCAGATCATCGGCGGGATCGGCAAAATATCCAAAGGAAATGTAGAGGTTTACTACGGTGTCGAAGAAGGCGGGGCGGGTATAAGCTCGCGCGTCAGCGAGGACGTATTCGATATCAAGCCCTTCGTAAGCGGCGTCATCTTCGGCGGTTTCAAGGTAGGCGGCGGTAATATCTACCCCGGTGGCGTTAAAGCCCCGGCGGGCCAGTTCGGCGGTGATCCTCCCAAACCCGCAACAGAGATCTAAAAGCCGGGGGGCTTCCCTTTTTTCCGTATTGCCGTCTCCATCCTCTCCGTAGAGCTTGAGCCGGGCCAGCCGGGTCACGCCATCGGCCACCTCAGGCGCCTCTTCCCAGTGTTTCCGGTCGAACATGATAGGGGCAAATTGTTTCCAGAAATCGTCATCGTTAAACCATTCTTTATCACGCCGCATACTTGGTAGGGAGCATAGGGTATGTTTTTTAGAAAATCAAGGAGCCTCGGCGCTGCGCTAAAAAAAAGCCCCGCTTGGACGCGGGGCTTGAGCAAAAAGCGATCTATTTTTTTAAGTTGTAAAACGCCTTTTTCCCGGCGTATTCCGAAACGCCTTCGAGCTGATCCTCGATCCGCATAAGCTGGTTGTACTTGCAGATCCGGTCGGTACGGCTCATAGAGCCGGTCTTGATCTGCCCGGTCTCCAGGCCCACGACCAGATCCGCGATAAAGCTGTCTTCGGTCTCGCCGGAGCGGTGAGAGATGATCGCGGTGTAACCCGCCCGTTTGGCCATTTCTACCGCCTCGTAGGTCTCGGTCACCGTGCCAATCTGGTTCACCTTGATGAGGATCGAGTTACAGGAACCTTCCTTGATGCCCCGTTCCAGCCGCTTGGTATTGGTAACGAAGAAATCGTCTCCCACGATCTGAATCTTGCCGCCGAGGGTTTTGGTCATTTTCACATAACCTTCCCAATCGTTCTGATCCAGCGGATCTTCTATCGAGATAATGGGGTACTTATCAACCCACTTGCTGTAGATCTCGATCATCTGGTCGGCGGAAAAGAGCTTGTCCGGGTTTGACTTCCAGAATTTGTACCCTTTCTTGCCCCCTTCGTCAAAGAGTTCCGAGCTCGCGCAATCCAGGGCGATGGCGATCTGCTCGCCGGGTTTGTAGCCGGCTTTTTCGATGGCCTTCATAATGAATTCCAGGGCTTCCTCGTTGTCGATATCCGGGGCAAAACCGCCCTCGTCCCCCACCGCGGTGTTCTTCCCCGCGTCTTTGAGGAGTTTTTTTAAGGTATGAAAGATTTCCGCAGTCCACCGGACCGCTTCCCGCACGGAATCGGCGCCCACGGGCATAACCATGAACTCCTGGAAGTCTATCTTGTTATCCGCGTGTTTACCGCCATTGATGATATTTGCCATCGGTACCGGCAGCAGATTTGCATGGAATGTTCCCAGGTACTTGTAAAGCGGTACATCCAGGAAATTCGCCGCTGCCCGGGCGGCGGCCATAGATACCCCCAGGATCGCGTTGGCCCCCAACTTGCCTTTGTTTTCCGTCCCGTCCAGTTCGATCATGGTATGGTCGATGTCCACCTGATCCAAAGCGTCAAGCCCCTGGATCTCCGGGGCAATCGTATCATTAACGTTTGCCACCGCCTTCTGAACGCCTTTCCCCAGATACCGGCTCTTGTCGCCGTCCCGTAGCTCCACCGCCTCATGCTCGCCGGTAGACGCTCCGGAGGGTACCGCCGCCCGTCCCATGGAACCGTCCTCAAGAACCACATCCACCTCGACGGTGGGATTTCCCCGGGAATCGAGAATTTCCCGAGCTTCAACATATTCAACGATACTCATCGCGCTCCTCCGCTCTTGATAAAATAAAAGCTGCTTTCATTGTCCGGTTTTCGGGAAGCCGCGTCAAGGGCTATTCGGAATTGCCGTACGTGACGTCACGTATTGGTTTTTCGGGCAAAGACAACTATACTTGAACCAAAATGAGAACTCAGGCTCTGTTTTATGTCTTATCCTGGCGGCGCGAGGGATGAATCCCGTGAAACAACGCCTGTTAGCCGCTTGTATCTTCGTTTCGTGCGCCGTCTGGAGTTGGGGGCAGACGACGACGACTTGGAACGGCTCGACAGATACTTCCTGGAACACTCCAGGCAACTGGGATACAAACGCCGTGCCGGCTTCGGGCGATGACGTTATCATAATCGATACGAGCGGTACGGGCATGTATAGTCCGGAGATCAACGCCGATGTGTCTATAGGGGCTTTAACCATAGCGGCCGGCGCGGTCCTAACCAAAACCGGCGGCAATTTGGATGTTACCGGCTCTGTAACGGTGAACGGCACGTTTGACCTGAGCGATCCGGGCAATGCCTCTGCAACGCATACCTTTTCTAGAGACGTGGATATCCAAACCGGCGGCTCCCTGTACATCGGGGCGAACAGCATATCGGTAGCCGGTAATTTTACCGATGCCGGAACGTTCACCTGCGACGCCGCTTCTACCATTACGCTCTCGGGAACCAGCAAGACTATCTCGGTAAGCGGTTCAGGCGCACTGGGCAACGTCACGGTAACCGGTACCTACACCGCCGGGAGCGGCTTCGACATCGGCGGAGCGCTGGAGGTAAACAGCGGCGGCTCCCTTGACATCGGGGCGTACAGCATATCGGTAGCCGGTAATTTTACCGACGCCGGAACGTTCACCTGCGGCGGCTCTTCTACCATTACGCTCTCGGGAACCGGCAAGACCATCTCGGTAAGCGGTTCAGACACACTGGGCAACGTCACGGTAACCGGTACCTACACCGCCGGGAGCGGCTTCAACATCGGCAGAGCGCTGGCGGTAAACAGCGGCGGCTCCCTGGACATCGGAGCGTTCAGCATATCGGTAGCCGGTGATACCGTCATCGACGGTACGCTACAGATACCCGTCGGCGGCGCTTTTGTAGCGGGGGGTAATTTCACCAGCGCCGGAACGCTCACCTGCGACGCCGCTTCTACCATTACGCTCTCGGGAACCGGCGCCATCTCGGTAAGCGGTTCAGGCGCATTGGGCAACGTCACGGTAACCGGTTCCTACACCGCCGGGAGCGGCTTCACCATCAGCGGAGCGCTGGCGGTAGACAGCGGCGGCTCCCTGGACATCGGGGCGTACAGCATATCGGTAACCGGTGATACCGTCATCGACGGTACGCTACAGATACCCGTCGGCGGCGCTTTTGTAGCGGGGGGTAATTTCACCAGCACCAGCACCGGAACGCTCACCTGCGACGCCGCTTCTCCCATTACGCTCTCGGGAACCGGCAAGACCATCTCGATAGACGGTTCAGGCATACTGGGTAACGTCACGGTAACCGGTTCCTACACCGTCGTGAGCGGCTCCTTACACATCGGCGGAGCGCTGGCGGTAGACAGCGGCGGCTCCCTGGACACCGGGGCGAACAATATATGGGTAACCGGTGATACCGTCATCGACGGTACGCTAGAGATACCCGGCGGCGGCCCTTTTAAAGAGGAGGGTGATTTCATCATCGCCGGAACGCTTACCTGCAGCGCCACTTCTACCATTACGCTCTCGGGAACCGGCAAGACCATCTCGGTAAGCGGTTCAGCCACACTGGGCAACGTCACGGTATCCGGTACCTACACCGCCGGGAGCGGCTTCGACATCAGCGGAGCGCTGACGATAATAACCAATACCGGCGTTTTTGACATACAGACGCACGATGTAAACCTTACAGGGACGTTTTCAAACTACGGTACGTTGAAGATCAGCGGGACGCAGACGCTGGGAATAAATTTCAATAGTCCCATCGGTTTTACCGATGGGACGGTGGAATTTTCAGGAAACGGAGAGCTGGCGGGTATAACGGCCTTTTACAATCTCATCATTAACAACGGACAGCGAACCGCGGGCGACGCTACTACCATATACGGAGGGCTGGTGATATATGGCAGGCTCACCGCCGGGAACAGCTTCGACATCGACGGGACGCTGACGATAAACAGCGGCGGCGTTTTTGACATACAGACGTACGTTGTAACCCTTGCAGGGCCAGGGATGTTTTCAAACAACGGTACGTTGAAGATCAGCGGGTCGCAGACGCTGGGAACGCTGGGAACATATTTCAATAGTACCAGCGGTACCAGCGGGACGGTGGAATTTTCAGGAAACGGAGGGCTGGCGGGTATAACGGACTTTTACAATCTCATCATTAACAACGGACAGCGAACCGCGGGCGACGCTACTACCATATACGGGACGCTGACGATAAACAGCGGCGGCGTTTTTGACATACGGACGTACGATGTAACCCTTGCAGGGCCAGGGATGTTTTCAAACAACGGTACGTTGAAGATCAGCTGGTCGCAGACGCTGGGAACAAATTTCAATAGTACCAGCGGGAGGGTGGAATTTTCAGGAAACGGAGAGCTGGCGGGTATAACGACCTTTTACGATCTCCAAATTCAAACCGGAAACAGAACGATACCCTCCCCCATTGAGGTGATGCATGATTTTCTGATTGGTACAGCCGCAGGCAACTTTACGCTGCAAAACAACGCCGCTGCCACTGTAGGTGGAAAATTTGAATATACCGGCGCGGGGGCGGTCTACCTTGGCGGGAATATCAGCGCAAGCGGCGTGGGTAGCGCGGGCGGCATCAGTATTGCGGGGACGGTTACCCTAACGGAAGACGTGACGCTGAATACGAGCGCCGGCGGCGGCGCTATCACGGTTGGGACGGTGCAAACAGACGGAAGTCCGCGAGCGCTGACCTTGAACGCCGGAAGCGCCAGTACGGGAGACATCAGCGTAAACGGGAATATCGGCACGGCAAGCGCGCCCTTGGGGGACATTCAAATTACCAATGGCGGAAACCTCGTCATAACCGGCGCAGTGGCAAGCAGCGGGAAGTTCGCGCAGAGCGGCGGGGGGCCGGTACGCCTTGGCGGGAATATCAGCGCAAGCGGCGCGGGCGGCATCAGTATTGCGGGGGCGGTTACCCTAATGGCGGACGTGACGCTGGATACGGGCGCCGGCAGCGGCGCTATCACGGTTAGGACGGTGCAAACAGACGGAAGTCCGCGAGCGCTGACCTTGGACACCGGAAGCGCCATTGCGGGAGGAAACATCAGCGTAAACGGAAATATCGGCACGGCAAGCGATCCCTTAGGGGACATTCAAATTACCAACCACGGAAACCTCGTCATAACCGGCGCGGTGGCAAGCAGCGGGAAGTTCGCGCAAAGCGGCGGGGGGCCGGTATACCTTGGCGGAAATATCAGCGCAAGCGGCGCGGACGGCATCAGTATTGCGGGGGCGGTTACCCTAACGGAGGACGTGAGGCTGAATACGAGCGCCGGCGGCGGCGCTATCACGGTTGGGACGGTGCAAACAGATGGAAGTCCGCGAGCGCTGACCTTGGACACCGGAAGCGCCATTACAGGGGACGTCAGCGTAAACGGGCCGGTTGGTTCGGTGAATAATCCGCTTGGAACGGTGACTATCGATAGCGCCGGGATAATTAGCTTTGAAAATACCGTGGCGGCGGCGGGTTATACTCAAACCGGAACCGGCTCTACGGTCATTGCCTCAACGGGGCTCATGGTTATCGGCGGCGAGATACGCGCGCAAGGCGCGGTAACGAATGAGGGCGTTATTACCGCGAACCGGGCGGTCTTTTCGGGGGACTATAACGGCGCGGGCGGAGCCTTAAACGGGAACGGCATACCGGACGCCGGCTTTGAGTTCCGGGGCGCGGTGGTGGAACTGGGCGATTTTACCCCTTATAACAACCGGGTAACCTTAACCGGATCCTCAAACCAGACGCTGGGAATAAACCCCGGTTTTACGGTGGGCGGCGTCTTGATCAATACCCCTGGAAATACCGTAACCATTACCGGCGATATACGGCAGTCCGATGGCGCGCTGGTAATCGCCGCGGGCGAGTTGAACCTTAACGGGCGCTGCTGGTACGCCGGAACGGACGCTCCCCCTTCGGGAGCCAAAGGGTTTTACGGTATCCAGGGGAGCCTTACCCTCGGCGACAATTCCGCATTGCAGCCCGCCTTGTTGTCTTCCGGCGGCGCTTCCCCCGGCGACCCGGACAATGGCGGCGTGTTTACCACCGCTTCCACCTTCAGCGTTACCGTCTTGAGCCGCTCCGCCGTCACGGTCTCCGGTCACGCCAGCCTTGAGGGAACCTACCGCTTCTCCGGGCCGGCTTCTATGACGTCGCCCGGTAATGTCCGCGTTGCCTGGAATACCGAACAGTCCGGCGAGCCGAACCGGGATATGGATCAAGCGTCCATCATTATGACCGGAAACGGGGTTAGCCTGAGCGGAGGCGGAAACGGCATTGCCCTGGGAAATTTGATCATAGGCGGCGCGCCCTCGCCCTCTTTGACGCCGGCGGTTGTGACGCTGGCCGAAGACCTCATCCTCCAGGGGAGCGTTAAAATCCGGGAGGAAAGCACTCTGAACGCCGGCGGCGCCGTTTCCCGAAAGATCGTTGTCCGGGGCAATTGGATTCAGGGCCGGGGCTGGGGGGACAGCTCCGAAGCCATTGACGGCGCGGTAACGCCTGATTTTCCCAACGGCGGAAGCGGCGTGTTTGAATATCAAGACAGCGTTGTCGTTTTTGAAGGAACCCGGATCTACATCAGCGGAAACACCGCCTGGTACGACTTTATCTGCGAATCACCCGGGGCGGAGATTTATTTCTCCACCTATTTTGATTACACGGCTTATGGGAACGTCCCGGCGGACTCAGCGCTGCTGCATACGCATACCGTTTACCATCTGTTCAGAGTGATAGGTTCCGCCGAAGGCGCGATTACCGTTACCAGGCAAGCGCCGAAATCCAGGAATCCCCCGGAACACCGCCTGCCTGAATCGGGTAATACCATTGACGATCCCGCTCCTACGGACTTGTCCCATTCCAATGACGGCGGGAACCGGGGAAAATTTTGGGACTTCAACTTCTTCCCCGGCGCAAGAATGGAAATCGATTTTGTGAATATCTATTACAGTTACGCGAGCCGCGCGATTCCGGTACCTTCGGACGATTCGTTCACGGTTCACGCTTCGCCGTATTATTCCGCCCAGAGCGCGTATTACTACAACGTCAACTGGATCAACATGGATCACTTCTTCTACAGCTTTACGGAAGATCACAACGGTAACGGAAAAATCGACGCTATCCGCGCTCAGGCTGCCTTTGAATTGGCGTCAGACGGCGATGCGTTTGACGACTTCGAGGTTCAGGTAGACGGTTATGAGATAGACGCATCGAAGGGATATGGCGGTTATGAACGGGCGTTTGGGGATGCGTTTTCTATCTATATATATCTGAAAGAGAAGGACTACAACGACGGAGGCAAAACGCTCCAATGGCAGATCGTCAAGAACGGGAGCCTCAAGGAGGCGGTCACCGGCGTTACCCGTATCGGGCGTCCCAATGAGCCGCTTACAACGGTGGATACGGTTCCGCCGCGAATCGCCTATTCCCTGGCGCTGCCGGGAAAGAACGAGGTCTATGTACAGATTTCCGAGCCGGTACAAGCCGCCGGCGGCGCGGAAGCCGCATTCCGTCTGGTGGACAATGGGGGCGTGGAAACAGAATCCCTGTCGTGGAACGCTTTGTCTCAATCGGAATTCCTTATCGGCTTCGCGGATAACTTTACTATCCGGGATCTTGCCGAAGGTTCGGTACAGATAGCGCTCTATAACCTGGTGGATATGTCCCGGCGGGCGCAGGATATGAACGTGGTTGGCGGCGCCGACAGCGGTCCGTTCCCGCCGCCTTCGTATCCCGCCGACTGGACGTATTCCACCTACCGGTTTGTGCCCGACCTCGAAACCCCGCCGGATGCGCTCGTTCCCGCCAATGCGCTGGTTTCGACGGCCCACAACGATGAGCGGCCTGAACCCTTCGCCACCCATCGCTTGACGGATCTGCTCATTTCCGCGCCGCCCGCCAACCGGGATGACGAGCGTTACTTTATCTGGCCGGTGTGGGCGCGGGATGACAGCGCAAGCGACAATACTTCCCACCTCGATTCCGAAGCGTCCGTAGACATTTTTTACCAGTCAAAGGATGCGGATAGCGGCCTTATCTGGGACTTTACCGGCAAAGGGATCCTTCAATACCGGAACATTACGGTGCAGGCGCTGCGAAACCAAGCGCTGGCGGACGCTCCTTTTACCGCGGAACTCTACTATTCCACCGACAAAATCATTCCCCAGAACTACCGGGCGCGGGAGGAACACGGCATCCGGGGGCTCTGGCTGCCGCCCTTAGACGGACGGAACGCAAACGAGAAGGATTACGAAAACCGCGAGTACGGTAACCTTGTCCCCAGGGAGTTCAACGCCGCGTCGTCTTCCGGCATCGCTTCCGCCGATAATGTAAATCTGGCAAACTACCTCCTCGATAAAAGCAAATACGGCAACGCTTCTCAGTTGGAATTCTATTTCCTCCTCCGTTCCTCCGGCAGAACGCCCCTCTATGCGGCGCGGCTCGATGTTCCCCGGGGAGCCGAGACGCCTTCGGACTGGTATCGCCGGGTAAAACCCTTTTCTTTTCAAATTCGTGATACAATACTTCAACGGAGCGGGGTGACGATCCTTAACAACGTGATAAATCCTGTTAAAGGAGAAAAGACCTATATCAACTATAATTTACAACGGGCCGGCAGGGTGACGATTTCGGTGTTCACCCTGGACGGGACGATGGTGGCTCCCCTGGTGAGAACTTCTCTGGACGCCGGCGAATACCGGGTTTCCTGGGACGGAAAAAACCAAAGCAACCGCGATGTCGCCCGCGGTATGTACTTTATTCGGGTGGTAGGGCCGGACATCGACGAGATCCGTAAAGTAATGGTGGTTAAATAACCTATGGAAGTCCAAGAATCAAAACAGAAAAAAGCCGCCTTTGTAGCGGTCGTGGGCCGCCCCTCAGCGGGAAAGTCAACGCTGGTAAATAGTCTCTGCGGCGCAAAGGTGGCAATCGTGAGCCCCGTACCCCAGACCACCCGGAACGCTATCCGGGGAATCGTGAACCGGAGCGAGGGGCAGTTGGTATTTGTGGATACGCCGGGCCGGCACCTTTCGGAACGGAAGCTCAACCGGAAGCTCACGGAAACCGCCGGCAGGGCGGCGGCGGAAGCGGGGTTGATCCTCTACGTACTGGACGCTACCCGTCCGCCGGGAATAGAGGAAGCGGCGGTTGCGGATTGGCTTATGCCCTCCGCCGGCAGAGTTGTGGCGGCGGCGAATAAGATGGATAGTCCCCGGGCGGATTTCGCCGAAGTCAAAGCGTTTCTCCAAAACCACCTTCAACCCCTGGAAGCCGGGCGCTGTTTTCCCGTGTCGGCGCTGAAAAACGAGGGAACCGGGGAACTCCTCGCCTGTCTTTTTGACCTGGCGGAACAAGGGGAGCCCTTCTATCCTGAAGAATACTACACCGATCAGCCGCCTGAGTTCCGCATCGCCGAGATCATCCGGGAGCAGGCTATCAACCGCCTCAGGGAGGAACTGCCCCACGCGCTCTACGTGGAGGTTGCCGACACGGAAATGCGGGAAGGGAATCGCCTCTGGGTTCGGGCCTTTATCCTTACCGAACGGGATTCCCAGAAAGGCATAGTGGTTGGCAAAGGCGGCGCGATGATCAAAGCTATCCGTTTGGCCGCCCAGCGGGAACTGAACCTGGTGTTTGACTGGAAGGTGGAATTGGATCTCCGGGTAAAAACCGCCCATGATTGGCGGCGCAATGACGCCGCTCTCCGCCGGATCCTGGGCGCGTAAGCCGGCTCACCGATCTTTACCACCAAAAATCAAAATAACGCGCTCTTTTCTTGACAAATGGAAATTGCGGGCTTACAATGAAATTATAAACTAACCCTTTAGGGAGGCATGTATGGCCAAAGTAGAACTGAAAGGTATCAGTAAGGTCTATGACGGTAATGTTCGCGCTGTGGATAACGCGAATATCGTTGTAGAGGACAAGGAATTCGTGGTCTTTGTGGGGCCTTCGGGCTGCGGCAAGTCGACTACGTTGCGGATGGTCGCCGGATTGGAAGATATAACCGAAGGCGAACTTTATATCGACGGGGAACTGATGAACGATGTTCCCCCCAAAGATCGGAATATCGCCATGGTGTTCCAGAACTACGCCCTGTATCCCCACATGACGGTATATGAAAACATGGCGTTTGGGCTCCGTATCAAGAAAGAAAAAAAAGAAGAAATCGACCGGCGGGTACACGAGGCCGCCCGTATTCTTGATATTGAGAAGTTCTTAGACCGCAAACCCAAGGCTCTTTCCGGCGGTCAGCGCCAGCGTGTCGCCGTAGGCCGCGCCATTGTCCGCAAACCCAAAGTCTTCCTGTTTGACGAACCCCTTTCCAACTTGGACGCGAAGCTCCGTGTACAGATGCGGGCGGAACTTTCGGATCTGCATATTAGGCTTAACGCCACGATGATCTACGTTACCCACGACCAGGTGGAAGCCATGACCATGGCGAACAAGATCGTGGTTATGAAGGACGGAAAGGTTCAGCAGATTGGTTCTCCGCTGTACCTCTACAACCATCCGGTGAATAAATTTGTAGCCGGTTTTATCGGATCTCCCCCCATGAACTTCCTCACCGCCAGGGTGGTGGAAAAGGGCGGCATCGTTCTCGAAGAGGGTACTTTCGAGGTAAAACCGTCGGCGGAACATCAGGAATACCTCAAGAAGTACGTTGGCAAAGAGATCTACTTCGGTATTCGGCCTGAAGACCTGCTCTATACGGATAAACCTGCCGGGGATAATAATATTCCCGTAAAGATCACCGTTGTAGAGCCCTTGGGCGCCGATATTCACCTCTGGCTGACCACGAACACGCAGCCTTTGGTGGCCCGTACCGAGCCCCACCATGTCTTTAAGGTAGGCGAGACGATCAACTTTACGCCTCGCTTGGAAAAAGCCCGCTATTTCGATAGAGAAACCGAGCTTTCTATCCTACCGCAGCCGCCCATAGACAACGGAAGGTAAACAGCGCTTACCGGTTACCGGGAACCTCCGTAAAGGTGGAGGTTCCCCTTTTTTTTACACAGGCTCGATATGGTAAAAAAAACGGTGAAAAGTAATATCCGCCAACACGGCCCTCAAGAGGCCCGGTATAATCTGACCTTGACCGCCTGGAATTCAATCGAGGCGTTACGGCAGGTTAATAAGCTTCAACGTTAAGGTTAAGGTTAAACAACAGTGACATTAGAACCAGATTCCGCTTTTCATTCTTTCGGGCTGTCCGAAGGGGTGTTGGACGCGCTGGCCCGCAAGGGTTTTAGCGCGCCTACCACGATTCAAAACATCGCTTTACCCAGATTGCTGGCCGGCGAGGACCATCTTATCGTTAAGGCCCGTACCGGTACGGGGAAAACGGCGGCTTTTGGGATTCCCCTGGTGGAACGGCTTACCGTTGGGGGGCAGCTTCCCCGCGCTTTAATCCTTACCCCTACCCGTGAACTGGCCCTTCAGATCTCCAAAGAAATCGCCTCTTTTGTGCCCGGCTCGTTTCCCCGGATTACGGCGGTGTACGGCGGAGCTTCTATGCGGAATCAGATCATGGACTTGAAGCGGGGAACCGAGATTGTAACGGGAACTCCCGGCAGGATCATCGACCTTATGGAACGGAAGGTATTGGATCTTTCCCTGGTAGATTGGTTTATCCTGGACGAAGCCGATGAAATGCTTGATATGGGCTTTTTTGAGGATGTAGAAAAGATCCTTGCGGCGCTCAAAAGCGGACGCAGAATGGCCCTTTTTTCCGCTACTATGCCCGAAGCGATCCTCCGCCTCGTGAGGGAGCATATCGGGGAGGTGGAGGTACTGGAAGATACCGCGCCGGAGGACGAAAAGCCCGCGGTGGATCAGTTCTACATGGTGCTGAAGCGCGAAGACCGGCTTGAAGCGCTCAGGCGGCTCATTGATTCGGCGGAAGACTTCTACGGCCTCATTTTCTGCGCCACCAAGGCCGGGGCTGACGAGCTTTCCCGGCGGCTCATGGACGGAGGTTATTCCGCCGAGGCTATTCACGGCGATCTTTCCCAAGAAGCCCGGGAACGCACCTTACGGCGTTTCCGTTCCCGCCAAGCCGGAGACGGCCCTTCAATCCTGGTTGCCACCGATGTAGCCGCGAGAGGCTTGGATATTGAACGGCTGACCCATGTGATAAACTGGGATCTTCCCGGCGATAGAGAAACCTATGTACACCGCATCGGCAGAACCGGGCGGGCCGGACGCCGGGGTATGGCGATAAGCCTGGCGCTGCCCTCGGATCGAGGCCGGATAGACCACCTTTCCCGAAGCATAGAGCGTACCCTGGGAGGCAAGATTCAGTGGTTAAAGGTTCCTCCAATCAAAATGGTAATGAAGGCTCAGCGTGAACGGATCGCCCTTTCTATTCTGGCGGCCTATCCAATGCCCGACGCCGGCGCCCTTGAACCGCCGGGCGGAGATGGCGCATCGTCAGGTTTGCCGGATGGCGCAGCTCCGGGTTTGCCTGATGGCGCATCGTCAGGCTTGCCGGATGGCGCGGCTTCGGGTTTGCCGGAAACGGCGGTTTCAGCCGAAGGTGGAGAGGTTCCCCCGCAGAGGCCGCCGGTTTCCCTTTCCCCGCTGAGCAAACGGCTTATCGGGACGCTCGGCGCCGAGGGCGCGGTGGAAGCCCTGGTGACCAAAGTCTATGGGGAACTCCTAGACCCGGCCCGGTACGGCCCGGTAACGGAGATCGCCGAGCCCAAACATGAAACCGGCGGAAAGCAGCGGGGCCGCCACCTCGGAGAGGGCCGCCACCTCGGAGAGGGCCGCCACCTCGGAGAGGGCCGTCACCTCGGAGAGGGCCGCCACCTCGGAGAGGGCCGTCACTTCGGAGAGGGCCGCCATGCCTATGGAAGCGCCCGTTCATCGTACCAAGGAGAGGAACGAAACGGCGGTACGCGCCTGTACGTTGGCCTTGGCCGGCGCCATGGCGCCTCCGCACGGGAGGTGGCGGAACTGCTCATGCGGGCCGGCGGTGTACCGGGGCGGCTGGTGGACGCAATCGAGTTGAAAGATTTCTGCGCGTTTGCCACCCTTCCCGCCGCCGCTGCGGGAAGGGCCTGTTCGTTTTCCCGAAAGGCGGGGGGGCCGGTGATTAAACCGGCTTCGCCCCGAACCTAGCGGGAGTTGTACGTTTTTAAATTTTTTTTTACCTCATGTTTTTTAACTCACGTTTTTACATGAACGGGCCTCCTTAGGAGACCCTTGATGCGGAACCTGTTTCAAGCTGAAGTTTTGGAGCAGGTTCTCCATCTTTTCCTTCCACGGTGTTTTGGTAGTTTTTTGAAAAGTTGAGCGCCGAAATTTCCGAAAAAACACCGCCTCCCCGGGCTCTGAATTTTCCAGGACTCATCCCGGTATAACTTTTAAATATCTTTGAAAACCAGCTTTGATCCTCAAATCCGCATGAGCCGGCGATTTCGCTCAAGTTCAGGTCTGTTTCGAGCAGCATACGTCCGGCCCGGCCCACCCGCAGGCGGTTCAGATAGCACGAAAGGTTTTCTCCCATTTCCTCCTTGAATATGGTGCTAAAGTAGGGCGCCGAGAGCCCCGCTTCGTCCGCGATCTCCCGCAGGCTGATCCGGCGGGTGTAGTTTTCCCAGATAAAACGTTCCGCTTTCCGCAGGGCTCCGGCATGGCGGAATCCTTGGAAGGAAAAAACCTGTTCCGCCGTCGTCTCCGCGATACTATGCAGCGCATCGGTAAGTTCCTCGATATTCCGGACTTCCCTGATACGCGAGAGGTTTTGCCTGATAGTTTCCATCGCCGCATTCCCGGTATGTCCTATGGTAACGGCGGTCCGGGAAATGAGTACCGCCAATTCAATGGCCCGGTACTTTATGTACTTGAACTTATCCTGATTCGAAAAGAAAAGAACGCCCAGGAGTTCGTCGAGGAGTTTTTTCCCCGTTTCGCCTTCCCCCCGGCGGAGGGCGTCGAGGAGCATCTGTTCCTTGTCCAGGGGATAACCGGGCATAGAACCATCCGAGTACCGCTCTTTGAGCAAAGCGATCTGTTCGGTAATGCGGGCCTGCTGCTCAGCGCGGCGCTTGAGGGTTTTATGGTAGCTTTCGTCTCCAACGGACAGCGATTCCGCGCACATAAGCAGGAGTTCCGCCAGCGCCTTGACCCGTTCCGGGTCGCAGCGGGGATACGCCGTTGTTTGTTCCATGCCCGTTGCCTGCGGAACCTGGGCGGTTTCAATGGCGTCTATCCCCAGGCAGCCTGAGCCGACGAGGGCCCCGCTAAACTGCCCGTTTGAAAATACCGGACTTGTCCAAAACATGAATCCCCTATCGCACATATAAATGGAGGAACCTTTGAAACGATACGCTTCCTTCATGGCGTTAATGTGGAACATACAGCAGGGAAAATTGAGAACATCCGGTTTACCCGGTTCTTCCCCGGCGTAGAATTTAGCGCAGCACAGGCAGATATTCCTATCGGAGTTTAAATCCGCTATCGATTCAGGAATAGGCGTAAAGTTGTGATCTATCACGCAAGCCATGGTTTCCGTTGCTTCACCGTAGGCGCGCAGCAGTTTCCAAGCTTTTCGTAAAAGCTGAGGCGTTTTGGCAGTTCCGCCGCCCATATCATGCTCCCTGTTCCCGGTATTTTCCGGGGCTTATACCCGTATGACTCTTGAATATCTTGGAGAACCAGCTCTGATCTTCGAATCCGCAGACACTGGAAATTTCATTCAAAGAGAGATCCGATTCTTTCAATAACGCCGCGGCCCGTTCTACCCGGAGGCGGTTCAGATAACCCGATAGGCTTTCTCCCATTTCCTGCTTGAAGATACTGCTGAAATAGGGCGCCGACAGCCCAGACGCCGAGGCGATTTCTTTAAGGCTGATCTTTCGAGTGTAGTTTTCCCAGATAAAACGCTCCGCTTTCCGCAGGGCCGATGCGTGACGGACGCCCTGGAAAGAGAATATCTGTCCCGCCAGCCGATCCACGATAAGGTGCATAATATCCGTCAGTTCCTCGATGCTCTGGGTATCCTGGATTCGGCCCAGGTAACGGCTGTTGGTGTCCAGAATCGTGGTATCCAGGGAAGCATTTCTCGCCCGTGGAGAACGCGCCGCCGCCCGGGAAAGGAGCACTACCAGTTCTATGGCCCTGAGTTGGAGAAACTGAAATTCGCCGGGTTTGGCTTTCCGCAGACTTTCCAGCATCTCATTGAGAATTTTCCGCGCCGTATCGTTGTCGCCCCTGCGAAGGGCCGCCAGCAGCGTCCGTTCCTTGTCCAGCGGGTATATTTCCTCGCCGCCGGACTGTTCTCCATGGGCGGTAAGCGGAACCGGTTGTTTTTCCCCGTTTTTTACCACGCCGGAATGATCATCGGCGTCTTTGGATATACGTTCAGCGCAGAGCAGAAGCATCTGCGCGAGGGATATTATCGTGTCGTGTTTTTTTTCGGGAATGTCCGCCAGCATGTGTTCCGCCGCCTCTTTGGAGACGGCGCCGTCTGTCAAGGCAGTCAGTTTTTCAACGCATTTTTCACGCTCAATCCCCAGTACGCACCCGGCTATCAAGGCGCCCGCGGAACGTCCGCTGGAGAAAAGAGGACTCACCCAAAAAGTGAATCCCATATCGCATGAATAGATGTAGATGCCTCCCCGGCGTTGGGCTTCTATAACGCTTTCCTGGTGTATCACCGTGCAAGGATACTCATCTTGAGCCCAGTCTTTGGACTTATCCTTGCAGTAGGTTCTGCATAAGGTACAGAATCGCGCCGAGTCGCCGGTCACAAAAGCCGGTATGCTATGACCCGTCTCGTCCAGTACCGATACATGTATGCCGGTCGCCCTTTCATACAGGCGGAGACATTCTTCGGCTTTGACGAGCAACGGTTCTATATCTCTGCGCCGTATAATAGAAGATGGAGTAACTACCTTGAGGGCGTTATGTCCCGGTTGATGAACCCTGCCTGCATTGCGGGTATAGTTCATTTCTATCCTCCTATGCTTAAACATACAAGGATATTTTGAACGCACTACACCCTAATGGCGTGAAAGCGCTCTTTTTTTTAATAATTTCATGGTCTGTTCCGCGAAACAACTGAAGTTTCAAAAGAACTTCAGAGCCTGTTGCAGGTTCAACCTTTTATAATACCCTGGACGGTAGCGATCCGGATGGCGTCGGCTCGGTTCACCGCTCCCAGCTTGGTATACACGCTCCGCAGCGCGCTTTTTACGGTATTGATAGAAATATCGCCATCCTCCGCCAACTCCTCCCGGGTAAGCCCCCGGGAAAGACCGGTGAGAACCTCCATCTCCCGTGGGGAAAGGCTCGAAACACTGTCTTCCGCCCGGTCTTCTTCCCGGAATTTTTCAACCACAACAAGAAATTTTTTCCCGTATGCCGCGGCGGCGCGCTGTACCTTCTCGAGCCAGTACCGGGGAATAGCGCAGCGCGCTTCTTTCAGAGCCGCCCCGGCGAGGGTACGCATATCTTTGCCCATTTCGATAAAAGGCATATCTAAGCCATTCGGTTCCGCCAGAAGGTAGGCCGCTTCCAGGGCTTTTAGGGCGTTTTCCTTGTCATCCAGATGATAGCGGCACACCGCCTCCATGACCAACTGTTCAATCTTGCCCAACAGGTAGGCCCCCGCGCCGAAACGGGTTATGGTGGCGCTTTTCAGCGCGGCCAGAACCGCAGGGTAGCGCTTCTCCGCGAACTGGCATTTAACCCTAACCAGGGTCTCCAGGCCGTGTATGAGGGAGTTAAGGTCGCTTTCCTCAAAATCGCTCTTGAGCCAGTGGGCCAGCCTTTCGCTCATTCCCAGATGGGCGAAAAACCAGCCGCTGACGATGTCGCAAAAAGCGGCGCGGTTCGCAAAAATCGGTATCTCACGCTGCGTTTCTATGCGTTTGAGGAAGTTCTTGATCCGTTCATAATCCCCCAGCGCAAGGCAGATCCGCAGCAGGTAAAAAAGGGCGCGGTTCTCGATCTCGTACTGGTTCTTTGCGGGGGCCTTGCGAAGGGTTAGGTAGCCGTACTGTTCCGCCTCTTCCAGCCGGCCCTTGAAAAACTCCAGCTCCGCCCGGGCCAGATCGTCCCAGCCGTAGGCGCAGCCGTTCAGGGAACTCACCAGCATGGGAACCGCGGCGGTGATGGCTTCGAGGTATTTATCCATGCTCTCTTTTCCGGCGGTCTCGCCCACCCGGCACGCATAGGACATGATAGCCATAACCGACGTGGGGCCGCTGGTCTGGTACTCGCTTGAAAGCTGGTAGAAGGCGCCTCTTTCAAAATAAGATCCGAAATCGTATTCGTTGGTAAAGGGACAGGTGAGGATTCGGAGAAAGCCCAGGTTGTTGTAACACCGAAAGAGGAGGCTGCTCTTAAAGGCCGAATCTTCCATACCTTCGGCCTGTTTAATGATAGCGCGGAGCAGGGTCTCGGCCTCCGTAAACCGCCCCAGGGTGATAAAAAGCCGGGTATGCACGACAAGCGCGGTGGCGTTTGTCTCAAATAACGATTTCGGGGCGCGGTTGAAAATATCCATCAACAGCTTTGCGATGGATTCATGCATAATCAGAGGCAGGGTATAGACCAAAGCGATGATCTGCGTGTAATCGCCGGCTTTTTCGTAGTAATTCAGCGCGTCCATCTTGAGGTTATGCGCCGCGCACCACTTCCCCGCCTTTGCGTAAACATCCCGCTTCTCATCAGCGGAAAGCAGATCCTGCTTCCCGTTAAGGTACGCCTGGAACAGATGGTGTATCCGGTAAGAGTTGAGGTACGTATCGAAGTAGATAAAAGCGCCGATCCTCTCCATTTCCTGAATAAGGTTCCGGTCTTCCGCGATGTCCCGGATAAGTTCCAGGGGCAGGTGATCGATGAGGGACAGTTTGATCAGGTATTTTTGCAGTTCCGCTGTAACGGACGAGAATACCTCGCTCTCGATGAGCTTAAAGATGTTGAGCTTCATGGAGGTGCGTCCATGCTCCGGAGGAACTCCATTTTTCAGGGACAGCGCGGAGAGGTGTATGGCAAAGGCCCAGCCTTCCGTATCCCGGTAGATCTCCGCCGCCGCGTCCTCCGGCAGCGAGACGCCCTGGAGCGAGAAGTATTCCAGCATCTCTTTTTTGGTAAACCGCAGATCATCTTCGGTTACCCGCGCCAAAAGGCCCTTGGAAAGCAGGCTCATCAGGTTAATGGCAGGTTCTTTCCGGGAAATGATAATGGACGTGATATTTCGGAATGGAACCGTGGTGCGTTCCATAAAGCGGAGTACATCTGTGTTGTAAAGGAGGTGAAAATCATCATACACAAAGATGTACTTTAATCCGGAGATCACATCGTCATGGGAGATAGAAAAGTAACGGTCGTACTCCCGTTCCGTCCGGGGAAACCCCAATCCGGCCAGCTTTTCGGCGCTGGTCTTGCTGATAAGCGTTACCGCATGGAGGAAATTTTCCCAGAACCGGTTGCCGTCGTTGTCCCGATCGGAAAGCTGAATCCAACTGGAGATAACGTTATACTCGCGCAGGAACGAATAGATCGCGTGTGTCTTGCCGTATCCCGCGCCGGCCACAACCGTTACCAGGGGGCTTTTAACCGCTTTTTCCAGCAATTGGTGGATACAAGGCCGTTTCAGATAGAGTTGGTTCTCGAGAACCACCGGTACATTCGGAAACTCCGTATTGAGAACTATTTTGTTTTGCATTAAAGCCTGTCCTACTACCCGCGCGGATCAGCGCGGAAACAGTTTATAGGCGCGTCATCTTTTTTCAATAGTAAAGTAAGCACAGCCGCCAAAGACAACGGAGCTTATATTATTTTTAATACATACGGTATTAATTTAGAATATAACATAATGCGTTTTTTCGGTCAATAAGGAGCCGAAAAAATGAGATCCGCCCGGAAACCAACCGGGTTTCCGAACAGATCTATCAAAAGACGGCGGCGTTGAGTAAAAGCGGTAAATAGCATACGATGAAGCATGGGGAACTCAAACCTTTCCGGAGGGGCTGCGCGGGGAATTGCGGCCTACCGGAAAACATTGGTGCAGAGCGATGTGGCGGCGGAATTTCCGGCGGAAATTCCGCCGGAACCCTCTGCGGAAATTCCCGCTGGAAATTCCGCCGAAAGCGCGGAACAAGACGGCTTCAAACCGGGACTCCCGGAACTGATGGTTTTTCCAGAACTGGCGGTTTCCTTGCCCCCGCGTTTCCCCGATACGCGAAACGCGGAGGAAGCCCAGCCGTCACTGCCGGCGGAAATTCCGCCGAACGCTTCGCCAAAACCACCGAAATCTTTGCCGAAAGTTTCGCCGAAAGTTTCGCCGAAACCTTCGCAAACGGCAGGATTAGACCCGCGGATAAAACCGGCGCCTTGGCTTACCGCCGCTCCGTTAGCCAAGATCGCTCTAACCGGCGCGGCTCCGGCGTCCCGCGTTGAACCGGTAAAGGCCGCTCCGGCTCCAAGCGGTTTTATCAAAACCACACCCGCCAAGCGGTCCGCGGACAGCGAAGCGCAAAAAGACTCAAAATACCGGCGGGTAGCTAAATTTCTCATCCTCGTGGGGGGAGAAGAAGCCGCGAAGATCCTCTCCAGTCTGGATATTGCCCAGGTGGAGGCTATTTCTCAAGAAATCGCCACTATCAAGGGCATTACGAGCGAAGAAGCGGCGGCTATCTTCGATGAATTCCGTTCCCTCCTCGGGTCTTCCGGCGCTTCGGGGGGCGGTTTTAGCGGCGGTGTGGACGCCGCCCGGCGGCTCCTGTACGCCGCCTTTGGCCCTGAAAAGGGGGAGCGTTTTTTAGCGCGGGCGGTTCCCCGCCGCAAAGACAATCCCTTCGATTTCTTAGCCGAATTATCTGGGGAACAGATCGCCTTGCTCCTCCGGGAGGAGTCTCCCGCGGCGGCGGCGCTGGTTCTCTCCCGGCTCGCTCCAAACCAATCCGCCGCGGCGCTGGCGAAACTGCCTGCTGAACGGAAGCTCGAGGTGGTTAAGCGCATAGCCGGCCTGCGGCAGACCGACACCGAGACCTTGGAGCGGGTTGCCGAGGCGCTGCGGGAAAAGGCCCGGAAGATCAGCGATTCAGGCGGCGGCGATACGGTTTCTCTGGACGGACGGAACGCCTTGGCGGCTATCCTCAAACACACGGATCTGGACGTTGGCGGACGGCTCTTGGAAGAACTGGAGAACGAAGATCCCGGGCTCAGCCGGGATCTCAAGGAACGTATTCATACCCTGGAAGATGTGATCAAGGCGGAAGATAAGCCGATCCAGGAAAAGCTGCGTTCCATGAGCGACCGGGACATCGCGCTCCTCCTCAAAGGCCGCGCCGGGGAATTGAGCGAAAAAATCTTCGCCAATGTTTCCGCCGGCAGAAGGCAGCGGATCCGGGAAGAAGGGGAGATCATCGGTCTCGTCCCCAAACGGGAGGCCGATCAAGCGGTTCGGGATTTTTTAGCCTGGTTCAGGCAGAAACGAGAAGAGGGTCATATCCTCTTAATTGATGATAAGGATGTAGTTGTATGAACACCACTTTACACGCAGGACAAATTGTAGACAGCGGATTTAAGATTCTGGAAGTTGTTAATCTGGAAGAGTTAAACGCCGCCGGTATCTGGGCTCAGCACCAAAAAAGCGGCGCCCAGGTTTTTCATGTACTCAACGATGACAGTGAAAACCTCTTTGGTTTCGCCTTTGCCACGTTTCCGGAAGACTCTACCGGGGTTGCGCACATTCTGGAACATTCGGTACTCTGCGGCTCGGAGCGCTATCCGCTCAAAGACGCCTTCCTGGTGCTGGCCCAGGGGAGCCTCCAGACCTTCCTCAACGCCTGGACGTTTCCCGATAAAACCGTATACCCCGCAAGTTCGGTAAACGAGCGGGATTACTTCAACCTTATGGCAGTCTACGGTGACGCGGTGTTCCGGCCCCTTCTTTCGGAATGGACTTTTATGCAGGAAGGGCATCGTTTCATTTTTACGCCTGATGGAGAAGCGTCCGATAAGAAGCGCCTCGGCGTTACCGGCGTGGTTTACAACGAAATGAAGGGGGCTTATTCCTCTCTGGACGCTTTTGCGGGGATCTGGTCTATCAAGTCGGTACTTCCCGATACGATCTATGCCCAGGAATCCGGCGGCGACCCTGAGCGGATCCCCGATCTCACGTGGCGGGGCCTGCGTGAATCCCACCGGACATGGTATTCCCCGGCAAATTGCCGGATCTTTCTGGCGGGAAATATCCCGACGGAAAAACAACTGGCCTTTCTGAATGAGCAGTTCCTCTCCCGGTTGCCGGCGGGTAAGGCCATGACGCCGGTTGCGACAGCCCGGCCCTGGGACTCCCCCCAACGTTTCCGCGTTCCCTGTCCCGCAGGCTCGGAAAAGAAGGCCATGGTATTCCTCTCTTGGCGTATCGGGGATACGATGGATCCCCAGGAGAGCATGGCGCTGTCCGCCCTCACGATGGTGCTCTTGGGCCATGACGGGTCTCCTCTCATGCGGGCGCTCATCGAGTCCGGCCTGGGAGAAGATCTGGCCCCCTGTACCGGCCTTGAGGGAGAGATCCGGGAGATAATCTTTACCGCCGGTCTGCGAGGCGTGGCCGGCGAAGCGGAAAACGAGATGACGCGGGTAGCCGAGGATGTAGAGGAACTTATCCTGGGTGAATTGAAGCGCCTTGTCGCCGAGGGCATAGCCCCGGAGGAGATCGAGGCGGCGCTGCTCTCTATGGAATTTTCCAACCGGGAGATCCGCCGTTCCGGAGGGCCCTATTCCCTGGTGTGGATGCGGCGCGCCCTCCGGGGTTGGCTGCACGGAGCCAGCCCTTGGGGCAGTCTGCTCTTTATGCCCGCCTTTACCGATTTGAAGCGCCGCCTTGCCGCTGATAACCGGTTCTTTGAAAAGCTCATCCAAAAGCGTCTGCTGGACAATCGTCACCGGGCTCTGGTGACGCTGGAACCCCAGGCGGATTTTCTTGAAAAGAAAGAAGCGGCGCTGGCGGAAGCGCTTACCCAAAAAGAAGCGGCGCTTTCCGAAGAAGAACGGCGGATCATCGAAGAAAAATCCGCCGCCCTGGCTGAAATTCAGAGCAAACGGGATAGCGCCGAAGCGCTGGCCACGATTCCCCACTTGTCCCGGCGGGATCTTTCCAGAGAGATAGACCGGGTTCCCCGGAACTTCCACGACGCTTCGGGGACGCCGGTAATAACACACGAGATCCACACAAACGGCATTACCTATGGGGAATTCGCCTTTCCGGTGGACATCCTTACGCCGGAAGATTACCTCTGGCTGCCCCTCTTTTCCCGAACAGTGGTTTCTATGGGACTTCCCGGCATGGACTATGCGGAGGTATCAAGCCTGTTAGCCCGTATAGCCGGTGGATTTTACACCGTATTCAATACCGGTTCCGTCTTGCCCGGCGCTTCCCGTACCCAGGCGCTCCCGTCGGGGCTCGATCTGATTGGCAGGGACTGGCTTGTGTATCGGCTCAAGGCCCTTGACGAGAAAAACGCTTCCGCCCTGGAACTGGCCCTGCGTATGATTCTGGAGGCGGATTTTCAGGATGAACGGCGGCTTCGAGATCTGGTCTTGGAGATGAAAAATGACCTGGATTCCAGTCTGGCCCCTTCCGGACACAGTTACGCTTCAAGCCGGGCGAGCCGGCGCTTCTCCCGAGCGCGGACGGTGGAAGAACTCTGGCACGGGGTGGATCAGCTCTGCTTCATCCATACCGCCGCCGAATACGACATAGCCGAAATCAGCCGGAAGCTCCAAAGTTTGCGGGATCGGATCGCCGCCGGGGGGCTTATCGTCAATGTGACCGGTTCAGCCGCCGCCATTAAGTCCGCCTTGGGGGATATTGGCGCATCCTGGAGCCGTTTTGGGCCTCCTCAGCCCCGAAATCCCGCCGGTGAGGATGCCGGCGCGTTCCTAAAACTGACCGGTCAGGCGGAATTTCCGGCGGAATCTCCGGCGGAAGTTTTCGCGTCTCCGTCGCTTCAGGTTGGATTCGCGGCGATGACCCTGCCGGGGGCTTTGTACCCCTCCAAAGGGCACGCCGCCGAAACAATTCTGGCCCACCAGCTTTCCACCGGGGCGCTTTGGGAACGCATCAGAATGCAAGGCGGCGCGTACGGGGCATTCGCCCATGCCGACGGCGTTGAACGGCTGTTCGCTTTCTCTACGTACCGGGATCCCAGCCCCCTCGATTCTCTGGGAATCTTTGGCGCGGTATTGCAAGAACGGATAAAACAGGAAGCCGCCGAAAACGCCGATGTCTTAGAAAAAGCGGTTATCGGCTGCTATGCCCGGGAAACCCGCCCCCGTACTCCTTCGGATCAGGGCTTTACCGATTTCTGCCGCTTCCTCTACGGGATCGATGACTCGCATCGGGAGCGGAAACTTCGGGAGCTTATCGATATTTCCGAAGAAGAACTCACCGAGGCGGCCCAACGTCTTGCCGCTTCGATGCCGGCGCCGGTTCCCGTCATTATCGCCGGGCCCGCCGCCGCCGAAGAAGCCGCCGCCAAGCTGGGAACAACGGTCAGGGAACTACCGGCTTAAAAAAGACTTAAAGAAGCTGTTGCAATCAAACCGGCAAAACCGGTTCGCCTGAAGTTTTGCAACAGCCCCTAAAGCAAACTCCTGGGTCGTACCGTTAAAAAACGGAGGTATGACCTATGGACATTATGGCGTACGCGCCCTGGGGCGCGGAGGGGATTCTTATCCGGGTGGAGGCGGATATCCGCCGGGGGATACCGGGGGTTGATATTACCGGCCTGGCTGAAGGCGCCGTTAGAGAAGCCCGTGAACGGGTACGGGCGGCTTTTCGCAATTCAGGGTATGTCTTTCCCCAGGACAGGATCCTCATCAACCTAGCCCCGGCAGGGGTACGGAAGGATGGAGCCGCTCTGGATTTACCCATCGCCCTGGCGGTGATGATGGGGGCGGGTTTGATCCCCGCTCCGGTTGGGGAAGGCGCTTCCTTTCCAAAAAGTCTTATGGTTCTGGGGGAGTTGGAACTTTCGGGCAGGCTCCGCCCGGTACGGGGGGTGTTGGCCGCAATGGCGGCGGGGCTACGGGCGGGGATTCAAGACTTCATTGTGCCCGGAGAAAACGCCGGGGAGGCGGCGATCCTTGCACAGGATCGTTATGCCGCCGTTCATACGTTAGGAGAAACGGTTCACGCCCTGATAGTCCGAGGCGATACCGGCGTTTTCCCGCCGGAAATTCCGCCGGATAATCCGCCGGGCGCCGGGGATGTCGCGGCTTCATCACCCATAACGGGAGATTTCGCCGAGGTAAAAGGCCAGCGGCAGTATAAACGGGCCTTGGAAATCGCCGCCGCCGGAGGGCATAACCTTCTGGTGTTCGGGCCGCCGGGCGCGGGGAAAACCATGCTGGCCCGGCGTATGCCTTCCATCATGCCTCCGTTGGAAGCCTGGGAAGCGGTGGAAGTGACCCGCCTCCATAGCCTAGCGGGGCAGCTCATCGCCGCCGGCCCAGAAACGGGCCCGGTAACCATCACCAGGCCGCCTTTCCGTTCTCCACACCACTCGGCAAGCGCTGAAGGCATCCTCGGCGGCGGCAAGAGCATCCGGCCTGGGGAGATAAGCCTGGCCAATTTTGGGGTTCTCTTCCTGGATGAGGCTCCGGAATTCCGCGCCCATGTACTCCAGGCGCTGCGGGAACCACTGGAAGATGCGGTAATCACCATCTCCAGGGCTGACGGGCCGGTACGGCTTCCCGCAGATTTTCAACTCCTCCTGGCGGCCAATACCTGTCCCTGCGGAAGACTTGGCGTTAATGCCGATACAGGCTGTTTTTGCAGCCCCCAAGAAATACACCGTTACTGGCGGAAATTCGGCGCGGCCCTCTTGGATCGGGTAGAACTGCGAGCCGCGGTGATGCCGCCGGGTTCGGAAGAGATGGGGCAGGAGCGGGAAGAGTCCAGCGCCGTCATCCGTGAACGGGTATTGCGGGCGGTAGAAATCCAACGGCGCAGGTTCAGGGGCCTTGCCCGCGTCCCGGCGGACGGTCTGGGAAGCGCGCGCCGTAACGCCCGGCTGCCCCCAGGACTTATCGAAACCTGCTGCCCCCTTACCGACGCCGGAGAACGGACTTTGAGAGAAACGGCGCGCGAAATGGGGCTCTCCGGACGAGCCTACCATGGAATTCTCCGGGTTGCCCGGACTATCGCCGATCTGTCGGGAATGGATTCCATCACCCCGGAACATCTCCTGGAGGCGATTCAGTTTCGCCGCCTCGGGGATGATCCTTACGATATATTTTCAGCGATGGCGTAGGTTAAACCCGAAAGGCGGTCTTCCTAATGCGTATCCCGGATCGTGAAGCGGGAGATCGCATCCTTGAGGGTGGCGATGTTGGCGCCGCTCTTGCAGCTTATGCGGTTTACATGGGCCAGAACGTCATTTATTTCTCCGGCGCGTCCGGCGATTTCGGCTATTTCCGCCCTGATGCTCGCCGTTATCGTGGAAAGATTCCGCTCCTCCTTGAGGATTTCCCCGCTGCCCGTCCGCATCTCTTGAGAGGTGTTTTTGACGGTTTGCGTTATCTCGGCAAGCTTGCCGATGGCCTCCAGGATCCGCTTGCCGCCTGAATTTTGTTCTTCCATTGCGCCCCGAACCTGTTCTTCCTGATCCGACACGGTCTTCACATCAGATTCGATGGTTTCAAATTGATCCAGCACCTCTCCGGTTGCGCCGGAGATCTTCGTGATGGAATCCTTGATCTTCTTGAGCACGATGCTGATGGTCTTGGATTGCGCCCCGGAATTCTCGGCAAGTTTACGGATTTCATCGGCTACCACGGCAAAGCCCTTTCCCGACTCGCCGGCGTGAGCCGCCTCGATGGCGGCGTTCATGGAAAGCAGGTTTGTCTGGCCGGCGATATTCTGCAGCACCGAGTTAATCTCCAGGAGCCCCTCGGATTCTCTGGCTATCTCCTGCATATCATTCGCTACCGCCCGCAAACCGGCGCGGCCCGTCGCCGATACTTTCGCCAGACGGGAGACGTTCTCCGAATTTATCCGGCTTATCCGGGTTACCGACTCAATCGTGGTAAGCATCTTTTCAATCGCCGAGGACGACTGGGCGACGCTTTCGGTTTGCAGTTCTATTTCGTGGTTAAGTTTGTTGATGTTTTCGGTTATCCGCTCCACGGCGGCGTTGGCGGCGCTCACCGATCCGGCTTGACCATCCGCTTGCCCTTGAATACTTTCGATACCGGCGCTCATCTCGTTCACCGCTCCGGCGGTTTCGGTCATGTGCTGGGACAAGGCCGTCACGATGTCGCTCACCGCTTCGGCCTCGTTTTGCATGATCATCACGAGCCGCTTTAAGTTTTCCAGTGTCCTATCAAACCTGCCGGCTATTTCGCCGATTTCGTCCCCCGGACGCAGGCGTATCTGCTGGGAAATATCCCCGTCCTCGACCATTTGCAGTACGCCGGCAATGCGCTTTACCGGACGGTTGAAGAGAAATTCCAGAACGCCCCGGTTGAGCAGCGTCAACGCCCCCAGCAGGAACACGGAGGCCATGACGATGGCCGGTATCCCCGCATGGAAGATCCCCAGTAGGGCCATGGTTCCAATGGACAGGAAGAGGCTGCCCCCGAAGATGAGGGTCATCTTTACCAATATGCCGGTTGCGCGTTTTTTTTCAGGTTTATACCGGTTTTCCGCCACGGAAGGAACGGAGTTTGCCGCAGGGGCCGGTTTTGCGGCGGCGGTTTCTCGCCTCTCGCTCGTCCGCGGCTCAAAGGCCGGAGGCATGGGTACCTTCCCCCTTACCGGCTTAAACAGATCCGGCGCTTTTTCCCGAAGCTCCCCGGCCCAGCGGAAGTCCTGGCCTTTGATATGCTCGATAAGCCAGCTTCCGATCTTGCTTTCAACGCCTTTAACAAGGGCATCGGAAACGCCTTTTAAGATGAATTCATGGGCAAGATCCCGAACGGTTTTTTTGAACGCCTCGTGATACCGGTGATGCTGGGCCAGATCCGTAAAGCCATGTTTTTTAAGGAGTTGTTCCTCATCAAAAAAATGCTTCACCGTGTAATCCGATAGGAAATCCAGGCTTTTTTTCAATTCTTCCTGCCCCTTGCCCTTTTCACAGGCTTCAAGCAGGTTATTTATTGAATCAAACAGCCGGCTATGCTGGGTATCCACCAGTTCACAGCCCGTATAGAATGATCCATCCATGATATATCGCATACATTCACCCTCGATCTTTATAATACTACACATATCGCCGATTGACAGCGCCTCCGCGAAACGGATAAGGTAAAAGCTACCCGGCGTTAAAAATACGGGCGCGCAAAAACGCTGTTTGTGAGGATTTAATCAAAGTGAATAATTCGCGGGTTCCTTCATATATGATTCCGGCTTTTGAACAGGCCGGTGTTGATCCGGCGCGGCTCATCTATGCAATACACACCGATCTGGAGCCGGACGGGGCTTTATCGGACGCTTATTGCGCCCTTTCCGCCGATTCCCTCTTTATTCTCTACGGGCAGGAAGGGATCGTTCATGTCGAAGGCGCCCGCCGTATTGCCGGAGAATACGTCATCAAGCGGCTGGAGACCTATCCCTTGGCGGAACTGGGTCTCTTGGAAACCGAGAAACTCCTCACCACAGGCCGGCTCTGGGCGACTCACCAAAAACCGGAGAAGGAAGAAAACGCCGAAACTCCAGACCCTCGGCTGCTCTTGTGTTTCTCCACCGGCTATCTGCCCCAGGTTGAACGGCTTGCGAAGGCAGCGAAAACGCTTTTGTCCGGCGCGGAAGAGCCTCTGCGGGAGATCCCCGAGGAGCAAGAGCTGTTTTGTCCCAAATGCGGCGCTCGTTACCCGGAGCCCGAACGGAAGATCTGCCCCAAGTGTATGGATCGGGTATCCCTGTTCTGGCGGCTGCTGAGTTTCTTTAAACATTACGGCGGGCGGGTAGCGATCATCTTTTGCGTCATGCTTTTGAGTACCGGGGTCTCTATCTTTACGCCCCTGGCGGGTTCGAAGCTCCTCTTCGACGAGGTATTGACCGAAGGGGGCCGGTATTTCGGCTTGGTGGGCGGCATGGTGTTGTTCATCTTTGCCGTGCGTTTTCTGAATACGGCGCTGAATGTGGGCTACTCCTACCTACTGGCGCGAATTGTCCCCTGGATCGTCTATGACCTCAAGCTCAAGATATTTGAAGCCATGCAGCGGCTCTCGGTGGGTTTTTATACCTCCAAGCGCACGGGGCAGCTTATGAACCGGGTCATCCGGGACGCCACCAATATCTACTGGTTTTTTGTTGACGGACTTCCCTTTGTGATTGTCAATGTACTCATGTTCGCCGGCGTGATCGTCCTGATGTTCGTCCTGAACCTCAAGCTGGCGCTCGTGTCGGTAATCATCATCCCCATCGCGGTGGTATTCTTCCGCATACTCTGGAGTTTTTTCCGCCGTTTCCACCACAAGAGCTGGGTTTACGGTTCTCAGCTTAACTCCATGGTAAGCGATTCGGTGAACGGCCAACGGGTTATCAAGGCCTTTGCCAGGGAAAATGAAGAGGCCGAGCGATTCGCGGAGGTTGGCGGTAAAGACGCGGCCCTCAATACGCGAATGACGAACACCTCATTCACCGCCTTTCCCCTTATCTATCTTTTTATGTTTTTTGGCCAGGTGATTGTAACGGCGATAGGGGGCATGATGGTGCTGGAGAAGACCATAACCATCGGCACCCTTTTGACCTTTATCGCCTACCTTTCGATGCTCTACGGCCCCTTGGAGTTCCTGTCCTGGGTGTCCAACTGGTGGGCCCGCTGCGTTGACTCGGCCCAGCGGGTATTTGAAATTATCGATGCGAAAGCCGATGTCGCCGAACCGGAGGACCCGGTCGAGATCCCCTGCCTCAGGGGAGATATTATGGTAAAAAACGTGTGGTTTGAGTACGATCCGGCCACGCCGGTTCTCAAAGGGCTGGATCTCCATGTGGGCGCGGGCAAACTCTTAGGTATCGTCGGAAAAACCGGCGCGGGTAAAAGCACGCTGGCGAACCTTATCGCCCGGCTTTACGACGTAAAGGAAGGGGTTATCGAAATCGACGGGGTGGATGTGCGGCGTATTCCCTTGGGCTTTCTGCGCCGTAACATCGGCATCGTGTCCCAGGAGATTTACCTCTTTATCGGTTCCATTGCCGATAATATCCGCTATGCCCGTCCGGACGCTTCCATTGAAGATGTCATCCGCGCCGCAAAAGCGGCCAGCGCCCACGAGTTCATTATGAACCTCCCTGACGGCTACGAGACCCGTGTCGGCGCGGGGGGACAGGATCTTTCCGGGGGGGAACGGCAGCGCCTCTCCATCGCCCGTACCATCATCCAGAACCCAAAGATACTCATCCTTGACGAGGCTACGGCGGCGATGGACACGGAAACCGAGGCGGCGATTCAGGCGTCGTTGGCGAAACTCCAGCAAGGCAGGACAACCATTGCGATTGCCCACCGCCTTTCCACCTTGCGGGACGCGGATAGCTTGGCGGTTATTCACGAGGGGCGCGTAGTGGAAAGCGGCGCCCACGGGGAACTGATGCTGAAAAAAGGCGAATACCACAAATTGTACATGATCCAGATGGAAGGACTCAAAATCATCAATATGGACGCGGCCATAGGCGCGGCGTAAAGGAACTTCTATGCAGACTCAGGATAACGCTCCTATTGCGGAGCAAAACCTCGCGGAAGCTATTGACATCGGCTGGCTCGATCTTTCCCAGGCGAATTTTTACGCCGGCCCAGGAGGTTTTACGGGCCTGCGCTATAACGGTAAAGAATACAAGCGTATCCAACTCCGGCGGGCCATGCCGGTTCAGAGCCCGGAGGAATATATTTCCGTAGCGGATCATGAAAACAAGGAGATCGGCATGATCCGCGCCCTCACGGATCTGGCGGATAACCAGCTCCGGATCGTTTCGGACGAACTGAATCGCCGTTATTACTGTCCGGAAATCCTGGAAATCAAATCTGTGCATGATAAGCTGGGCTACGTGTATATGGAACTGCTGCTCCTATCCGGCGGGAAGCGGTATGAGCGCAGCGCGGCGATCAAGGATGTAAACAAAAATATCCGGCTTCTCGACGCAAACCGGCTCCTCGTCTTTGACGTCGATGGAAACCGTTATATGGTAAATTCTCTGGAGAAGCTGGACAAAAAGAGCCAGAAGCGCCTGGAACCGTATATGTTTTAAGGGAGAACCTATGAAGACTTACGCCTTTGAATACGATCTGAGCATGGATATGAATCACGCTCCCGGCGCGCTTTCTTTTGACGAAAACGGCGTGATTCACGGCGGAGAAACGCCTCCTGAGGGCCTTCGGGCTTCTGAAATCGAAGAGGCCGGCGTTGTGTCCGGCGTCGGCGCGGGGCTCTTGTTCGTCCGCTTAAAAGGCGGCGCTGAACGGATCCTCTGCCGCTTTTCTATGTCGGCGCTCAAACCCGCCGGGGAATTTTGTAAGCTGATCAACTACTGCGCCCAGACCGGCAGAGCCCTGATTCCGGAAGCGAAGGAGCAGCATGTCTGCCCCAAGTGCGGGCGGCCTTTCGTGGAAGGTATGTCGGTGTGCATCTTCTGCTACGACCGGGTTGGGCTTCTGCGCCGGGCCTTCGGCCTCTTAAAGCCCTACCTGCCCCGCATCCTCCGGGCAGAATCTCTGCTCACCCTTTCTTCTATATTATACCTGCTGGTTCCCCTCTTTTCCCGCTTTCTCATCGACGATTACCTCCGGCCTCTCAAAGGGGGACTGCGAGATGTGCTGATACTCACCGGGGGGATGCTTCTGGCCCGCGTGACCGGAGAAGTGGTCTTTATTCTCAGTTCCCGGCGTTTCCACGCCACGGCGATACAATTCGCCAACAATCTGCGGAACCTGGCCTACGATAAGGTGCAGCGGCTTTCCATGAATTCCCTCTCAAAACGCACGCCGGGAGATCTCATTCGCCGGGTCATGGAAGACACGATGACGATAAAGGATTTCCTCCAGGAGGCGGGACGGTGGATGGTAGAGCAGATGATCACCTTTACCGTGGTGATTACGATTCTGCTGTTCACCAACTGGCGGTTGACCCTCCTGGCCTTCGTACCGGTGCCTATTGCCATGCTCGGTCTCTCCCGCTTCTGGCGAATCATTCTGATCCGCTACGAGCGGCAGTGGCGCAAACATTCCCGCAGTCAGTCGATTCTCCACGACATCATCAAGGGCATCCGGACGGTTAAGTCCTTCGGCAACGAAGAGGCGGAGATCGCTAAATTTGCCAAGGCGTCAAAAGATCTGGCGGATGTTTCAAGTTCCAACGAGCGCCTCTGGGCGCTGATCTTTCCTGCGCTGATGTTTATGACCGGAGTGGGAGAATTTCTCGTCCTTTATTTTGGGGGAAAAGGCATTATGGGGGGAACGTTCTCTATGGGGATTCTGGTCCAATTTACGATGTATATCGGCTACATTTACGGGCCCCTGCGCTGGATCGTGTCGTTCCCCCGCTGGCTGGCCGACGCTATGACCAGCATGGTGAAAGTTTTTGAGATTCTGGATGAAGATCCGGACATTGTTGAAGGGGAAAAGCCGAAAAACACCGTCCTTGCGGGGGAGGTGCGGTTTGAAGGCGTGTCTTTTGGTTACAAATCCTACGAACCGGTACTTAAAGATTTAAGCCTTACGATAAAGTCCGGGGAGATGATCGGCATCGTGGGGAGATCCGGGGTTGGCAAGAGTACGCTTATCAACCTGCTCCTGCGGCTCTACGATCCCAATGCCGGCAGTGTGCGGATAGGCGGGACGGATCTGCGGGAAATGTCCCCTAAACACCTTCACGAAAATATCGGCGTCGTGTTCCAGGATACATTTCTCTTTGCCGGGACCATTTACGATAACATTATCTACGCGAAACCTGACGCCGCGCCGGAAGAAGTTATCGCGGCGTGCAAAGCGGCGAACGCCCATGATTTTATCATGCGTACCGCCGACGGCTACAACACGGTAATTGGCGAGAACGGCCATTCCATTTCCGGGGGAGAACGCCAGCGCCTCGCCATTGCCCGGGCAATTATCAAGAATCCTTCCATACTGATCCTTGACGAGGCCACCAGTTCCCTGGATGTTGAGACCGAATCGGCTATTCAAGAAAGCATCGGCAGGCTGATAAAGGGCCGGACAACTCTGGCTATTGCCCACCGGTTATCCACCTTGCGCCAGGCCGACCGGCTTATCGTGCTGGACAAAGGCAAAGTCGTGGAAATAGGTACCCATGCGGAACTCCTGCTGAAGCAGGGAATCTACTACAAGCTGGTTATGGCCCAGCGCCGGACAACGAAACTGGCTTCGTAGTCCGCCGCAAACATCCCGTATTGACTGAATTTAAATCAATGCTATAATTTAGTTACACGCCCAATAGGGGTGATCTTGTTAAATTGGGAGGATAACGTGAAAACGGTAGATTTTTTCGGGCACAAAATATCGCGGTTGATTCTGGGAGATAATCCCTTTAACGGCTGGTCCTACATTCCGGATGAAGTATCCTCCGAGGAAATGAAAGCCTTTTATACCGATGAAAAGGAGATTGAAACCCTGTTTGCTGCGGAAGCCTTGGGCATACAGACCATGCTGCCGCTTTCCTGGCCGCGCACCTGCGGCGTATTGTCCGAATATTATAAACGCGGGGGCACGATGAACCTGATTTTTCAGGGAATTGCCAGCGAAACGCCCCAAGAGAACGCCGATCACGCCCGGCAGTTTGCGCCGCACGCCCTGGCGGTTTACCGCAACGGTTCTACCCTGGACTATTGCTGCGAAACAGGCAAGTTTGACGAGATCCGTAATACCATCAAGGCATACCGGGACAGCGGCTTGATTGTCGGCCTGGCAAGCCATGTGCCTTCAAGCATTGCGCGGGCGGAAGACGAAAACTGGGGCGT
>JAIRPG010000043.1 GCA_031257105.1 Treponema sp. | reverse complement strand
CCGGACGAAGGCCGCGCCCGCAAAAGCCTACAGCGTAAAGGAAGCGGTTGATTATGTGGGATGGATAGGCGGCCCGAAACGCGCCCCCAGCGACGGCCCGCCGGGAGTCAAAACTATTTTGACAGGCTTACAAAAGTTTTACACGCTGTTTGAGTACCGCGATATGTTCAATTTTATGGGTCAAGTTTAGCCCTAAAGGGACGGGGGTATGTTGTTCTCATAAGGTAATTGGACTCGGGTTTAATACCCTTTTAAACGCCCTAAAGGGCGGGGTATTAAACCCTCGCCACGAATAAAAACTCGCCCGAGAGGGTGTGGGGCAGCGCTTCTTTAGCACTTAAGCCCGGCCAGAATCGGGCCGAATCTCGTTACATTATCTTCAAGCGGCTTATCCAGGAAGCGAGCCCCCGCAGCTTCCTCTCCACCAGGTTATACCGGATCTTTCCCCCCGGCCGCCGGGGATCCCGTATCTCCCCCAGTCCAGCCCCCATCCGTTCCAGATCGCTCTCCGCTATCTTCATTCCGCGCCAACTTCTCCTAATCTAAATTCCACCGCCCTGGGCGCCCTCTTGCAATTAGTTGAAAACTTTACTATATTACCACGATTATAGGAGTTTAGTATCATATAATCGGTTTAGAGAAGCCGGAGGAGTCAAAACAACATGGGCATCGATATTAGCAAGATGCGGAACATCGGGATCAGCGCGCACATCGATTCGGGAAAAACCACCCTCTCTGAGCGTATTTTGTTCTATAGTAATAAGATTCACGCCATACATGAGGTGCGGGGAAAAGACGGCGTTGGCGCGACCATGGATCACATGGAACTAGAGCGGGAGCGGGGTATCACGATTCAGTCCGCCGCAACTCAAGTTGAGTGGAAAGATCATACCATCAACCTCATCGATACCCCAGGGCATGTGGACTTCACCATCGAGGTGGAACGGTCTCTGCGGGTGCTGGACGGAGCCATCCTGGTACTCTGCGCGGTGGGGGGGGTTCAGAGTCAGTCTATCACCGTAGACCGGCAGCTCAAGCGTTACCACGTACCCCGTATCGCCTTTATCAATAAGTGCGACCGCACCGGGGCTAACCCCTTCAAGGTGCGGCTCCAACTTCGGGAAAAATTGGGACTCAACGCGGTCCTGATCCAACTCCCCATTGGGCTCGAGGACAAACTTGAAGGGGTGGTAGACCTGATCAACATGAAGGCAGTCTATTTTGACGGGGATCAGGGCGAGACTATCCGGTTGGCCGAGATTCCCCCGCACCTCAAGGCCGACGCCGAAAAGTACCGGGAGGAACTCCTCGATGCGGTGTCCATGTTCTCCGATGACTTGGCGGAAAAATTCCTGGGCGGCGAAGCGATTCCAGAAGATCTTATCCATGCGGCTATCCGCAAGGGAACCCTTTTGGAGCAATTTGTCCCGGTAATGATAGGTTCGGCCTACAAGAATAAGGGAATTCAATGCCTCCTCGACGGGGTGAACTACTACCTGCCCAATCCCACGGAGGTAAAGAACTACGCCCTGGATCTGGACCGCAACGAAGAAAAAAAAGAGCTTTCCGCTGACGAAAAGAGCCCTATCGTGGCCTTGGGCTTTAAGCTGGAGGACGGTCAGTATGGGCAGCTTACCTATGTGCGAATTTATCAGGGTTCTCTGAAAAAGGGCGATGAACTCCAGAATACCCGCGCTCGAAAGAAATTTAAGGTGGGCCGCCTCGTACGGATGCACGCCAACAGCATGGAGGATATCAACGAAGGAGCGCCGGGGGATATTGTGGCCCTCTTTGGGATAGACTGCGCCAGCGGGGATACCTTCTGCGGCGGCGGCGTCAACTATGCGATGAGTTCTATGTATGTGCCGGCGCCGGTGATCTCCTTGGCCATTACCCCCAAGGATAAAAAAAGCGCCGACCAGATGGCCAAAGCCCTGAACCGTTTTACCAAGGAAGATCCCACGTTCCAGACCTACGTCGATCCGGAGTCCAACCAGACCATTATCAGGGGTATGGGAGAACTGCACTTGGAAGTGTACATCGAGCGGATGCGCCGGGAATATAAGTGCGAGGTGGAAACCGGAATGCCCCAGGTGGCGTACCGCGAAGCAATCACTACCCGGTCTGACTTTAACTACACCCACAAAAAGCAGACCGGCGGTTCAGGTCAATACGGACGGGTAGCGGGTTATATGGAGCCTTTTGCCGAAGGAGACTACGAATTCGTGGATATGATCAAGGGCGGCGCTATTCCCACCGAGTTTGTCCCAAGCTGCGATAAAGGTTTTAAAGAAGCGGTAAAGCGGGGCAGTCTTATCGGGTTCCCCATCGTCAACATCCGCTGTGTGATCAACGACGGCCAGAGCCACCCGGTGGACTCTTCAGATATCGCTTTCCAGTTGGCCGCCATCGGCGCTTTTCGGGAAGCCTATCACAAGGCAAAACCTTGTATTCTGGAACCGATTATGAAGGTTTCCGTTGAAGGCCCCACTGAATATCAGGGAAATATTTTTGCCTCGATCAACCAGCGCCGTGGTATAATATCCTCGTCCACCGAAGACGGCGCTTTCTCCCGGGTGGAAGCCGAAGTTCCTTTAAGCGAGATGTTCGGCTACTCCACCGTACTCCGCTCTCTCACACAAGGTAAGGCGGAGTTCACCATGGAGTTTGAAAAATATGGAAAGGTTCCCCAGAGTGTTTCCGAAACCCTCATCAAGGAATATGAAGAAAAGCGCCGTAAAGAGCAGGGACGTTCTTAGGGAGCGCGGTTCTATGCTGCGGCGTTGCCGCAGCCATAGATGCCGAAACATCTCACGTTATAAGGAAGACGAAAATGGTTAAAGAAGAGTTAATTTCGCGTAGTCCGGTGCGTATCTTTATGAACTCCATTCACGGAGGGCTTTGCGCGGGAGAAATCGGATTCATCGCCTCGCCATCAGGTCTTGGCAAGACGTCGGTGCTGGTGCAGATAGCCCTTGACAAACTTTTGCTGGGTGAAAAGGTAATCCACGTTTCCTTTACCCAACATTCCAGCTATGTGCTGGTCTGGTACGAGGATATCTTCAACGAGTTCATCAAGAAGAAAAACCTTGAAAACGAAGCCGAAGTAAAGGATGTCATTGTCAAGAACCGGGTGCTGATGAACTTCAATCAGGAAGTAATCAGCGCGGATCAAATGATCAAGAGCCTTAAAGCGCTGATCACGGAAGGCGGCTTTAACGCCGGTTACCTTATCATCGACGGCTATAATTTCTCCGCAGGCGATGTCGAAGCGAAACGTATCGCTGCAATAAAGGACTTCGCCAAGGAGATGGGCGTTTCGGTCTGGTATAGCTGCGCCATTCAGAGCAACGCCGGCGTTTACGACAAGCGAAACATCCCGCTCGTGATTGCGGGCTACGAGTCGCTGATAGATGTCGTCATCGTGCTGGAGCCTAAGCCGGATCATATCGAACTTACGGTGTCCAAAGACCGGGACATTTACAAGCCCGCGCACATGGCTCTGCGGCTGGATCCAAAAACCTTGCTTATCTTGGAAGAATAACGCCGGAGGTTTTCGCGCCTTACCTGTCCCGCATTATGAAGGGACATTCCCGGGAACCCAAAGATGCTCCGCGAGAAGTTTCTTTTTGTCCTCGGGAAGAGGCGTACTTTGGTTTTTGTGAAAGTCAAAGTGAACGATCACCGCCTTGCCTCTGGTGCAGAGCCGGCCTTCTTGCCAGGCTTCGTGAAGCAGGGTGAATGACTTAACCCCTATGCGCTCCACGTAGGTTCTAATCTCCACATCGAATTGAAAAAAAATCTGATCAAGAAAGTCAAAATCCGTATGGGCCATGATAAGAGGCCAGGTATCATGGGAAAGATTGAGATTAGGCTCGAAAATCCTAAAAAGAGGGTTCCGGGCCAGTTCAAACCAGCCTGCAAGAACAACGTTGTTAATATGTCCCAGGCCGTCTACATCGCCGAACCGGGGGCTTACTCTGGTAATAAACATAAACGCTCCATAAAATTTGGGCTGCCTTCGGGCCAGAGCAGCGCCAGATGCCGTTCTTCATCGAGAAACGGTACGGGGCAGGGTAAAATTTCCCCGCAGCCCACTATCTTTGCAAGTTCTTCTTCCACCGCAACCCGGCGCCCCTTGTAGGCCGCCACTATCCCCCTTGGGGTAAGAAGCCGGAAAAGTGAAGCTATGACGGATGGTTCCAGAGGACTGAATGCCCGGAAAACCACCAGGTCGAAGCGCTTGCCTCGGGTATTCTCCATCTCCGCCTCTTCTACCGTCACATTGGGAAGACCCAATACCGCAAGGGCGTTTCGCAAAAAGTTCGCCCTCCGCCGCATACGCTCGATGAGGGTGAATGTCACCTCAGGCAAAGCTATCGCTAAAGGGATTCCTGGTAAACCCGCGCCCGACCCCACGTCCGCCACATGAAACGTTGCGGGTTTACCTTGTAAACCTGCGCCCGACCCCACGTCCGCCACATGAAACGCCGCCTGGGGGCCTAATCCCTCACCGAGCCGGTCAAAAAAACCTTGCAGGATGCCAAGGGGACTTAAAGCGTCAAGGATGTGCTTGATGACCAGTTCCTCCCGGTTACGAACTCCCACCAGGCCATAGATCGGGTTGAAGCGCTCGATTTCTTCTATATATAAGGTAAGGAGCCGGCGCACCTCAACCGCCCGGAAACTCAACAGGGCGTCAACTCGGGGCAGCTCTCGTAAACGGAGAAGCCCCGCCTCCAAAACGGTATCCGCCTTGGCGAGCATGAGTCCCGCCCCTAGCCTTTACCTGACTTATCGCTTCGATCCCGCATCTTCTTGAGGGCATCCGCAAAAGGGTTGTACATGGTGCCGTCATCGTCCCGAGTCTGCTTGAAGGGGGGCGTCCGGGAAACCGGCGGACGTGGATGTACGGCGACCGGCGCTTTTGTGACCGCTGTTTCGGCAACAGCGGCTTTCTTAACCACTACTACTTTCCGCGCTTTATCCTGCCGCGCCGCGCTTGCGGGATGCGTCTCTGCGGCTGGGCCATGTCCCTGAGCCGGATCGGTTTTTCGGGAAAGCCCGATCCGCCGCCTATCCTGATCCAAGTTGATGATGGTAAACTCGAGCACATCCCCTACCTTAACCAGATCGAGGGGATCTTTCACAAAATGATCGCTCATCTCCGAGACATGAACCAGGGCGGTCTCCTTGATCCCTAGATCCACAAAAGCGCCGAAGTCCACCACGTTTTTGATCTTCCCGGTGATCTTCATCCCCTCATGCAGATCCTCAAAGGTCACCACTCCCTTCTGCATGATGGGCTTGGGGTAGCCTTCCCGTGGATCGCGATTGGGTTTACGCAGTTCCTCCACGATGTCGCTCACCGTAGCGTCACCAATGCCATGCTTTTCTTTGATCCGCGCGATAAGCTCCGCCGAGAGGCTCCCGGTAACGGTGACCGTTGAGCCAGCCATTGCGGTTGAGCCCGTCACCGCCGGCGAGCCGGCGTCCAGCTTTTCCTGGAATTCCCGCCGAATCTCCCGGGCGGCGGCGTAGTTCTCCGGGTGTACCCAGGTATTGTCCAGACTTTCAGCGCCGCCGGGTATCTTAAGAAAGCCCGCGCACTGCTCATAGCTCTTGGGGCCCATGCCCGGCACCGACGTAAGCTCTTCCCGGCTGGCGATCCTGCCCTTTTCCTCCCGGTACTTGACGATCTTCTTGGCTAGGGAACTGTTGATCCCCGATACATACTTGAGCAGAGACGCGCTGGCGGTGTTAAGGTTTACCCCCACGTTGTTCACCACCGACGAGACCACCTCGTCCAGGCTTTCGGAGAGCTTCTTTTGGTTCAAGTCGTGCTGGTAGAGCCCCACGCCGATGGACTTGGGATCGATCTTCACCAACTCCGCCAGCGGATCCTGGAGCCGCCGCCCAATGGAAATGGCCCCCCTAATGGTCAGATCCAACTCCGGGAATTCCTCCCGTGCGATGTCGCTGGCCGAATAGACCGAAGCCCCGTCTTCGTCCACCACGGTGTAGAGAATATCCAGGTTGTTTTCGGCGATCACCTGGGAGACAATCTCCTGCACCTCTCTCGTACCCGTCCCGTTTCCCACAGCGATAAGTTGCGATTCGTAGGCCTTAACTCCCTTGAGGATGAGTTGTTTGGCTTCTTCGGCCTTGTGGTTGTAAATAACGCAGTTCCCCAGGTACTTACCCGTATCGTCCAGAAAGGCGCACTTGGTTCCGGTGCGGATGCCCGGATCAATGCCCAGCACCCTCGTTCCCTTGATGGGCTGCTGCATGAGGAGGTTCTTGAGGTTCTGGCTGAACACGCCGATGCCGTGATCGTCCGCCGTCTCGCCCTGGTCTCCCCGTATCTCCCGAATCACCGCCGGCGAGAGGAGTCGCTTGAGGCCGTCTTCGATGGCGGTTTTGTGGTAATCGTTGTAGAGGGCGTACCGCTTTTGCAGGAGTTCCGTGGCGGTGTTCTCGTCTACGTCAATGGTAACTTCCAGCGCCCCTTCCCGCTCGCCCCGGTTGATCGCCAGGATGCGGTGGGGCTTGATGCCGGACAGGGCCTCCGTGTAGTCCCAGTACATCTGGTAGGTGGAGGTCTTCTTCGCTTCGTCATCTCCCAGGCCGGCTTTTCCCGAACCTTTCACGATGATCCGCCCATCGGCGCAGTAAAAACGCTTGATAGCGGCCCGGTTTTCGCTTTCCTGGCTTACCTGTTCGGCGATAATGTCCATGGCCCCCTGGAGAGCGTCTTCCACCGTAGGCACGGAAAGCTCCGGGTGTTCAGGATCTTCCCGCACAAATTCCGCGGCCTTGGCGCGGAGAGCGGCTTCTTCCATTTCCCGCATAGCTTCCGCCAGCGGTTCCAGCCCCCGCTCCTGGGCAAGCATCCCTCTGGTCTTTTTCTTCCGTTTATAGGGACTGTAAATGTCTTCTAACTCCGTCAATGTGGCGGCTTTGGTAATGTTCCCATAAAGGCCCTCGGTAAGCTTTCCTTGTTCAAAAATGAGCCGGATAATCTCGATCCGCCGGGTTTCCAGGTTCTTGCCCGCGGTAAACAGGTGATCCACATCCCGAATCTGCACTTCGTCCAGATTACCGGTCTTTTCCTTCCGGTATCGGGCGATAAAGGGCACGGTACAGCCCTCGTTTATAAGCCCAATCACCGCCGAAACCTGCCCCATGTTAATGGTAAGCGCTTCAGCGGCGTGTTTCATTAAGGTTACTTCGTTAACCGTAAGACTATCGATAAATTCCTGATTTAGTTCCATGAGTTCGTATTTTACCAGAGGCATAGGGACAAAACAAGAGAGAGGGAAAACCGCCGATGATCGCGCCCTATTCCGTTTCTCCTTGTTTCTCCCTATAATACCCAGACGGAGTTGAGCTTTGTTTCTAAAATATCTCGATATACTTGGTTTCAAATCTTTTGCCGACCACACAAAAGTGGAATTTGCCGATGGAATCACCGCGCTGCTCGGTCCCAACGGCTGCGGTAAGTCCAATGTGGTAGACGCTATCAAGTGGGTTCTGGGAGAGCAGGCTTCCCGGGCTATGCGCGCGGAGAAGATGGAAGACGTTATCTTTAACGGCGCCGAGAACCGCAAGCCGCTGAATGTAGCGGAAGTTACGCTGACCCTCGCCAATGAATCGGGGCTTCTTCCCATGGATGTGCCGGAGGTTCAGATAAAACGGCGGCTCTACCGCTCTGGCGAGAGTAACTACTATATCAATTCCGCTGAGGTGAAGCTCAAGGATATCCGGGAACTGTTCTGGGATACCGGCGTCGGCAAGGCGGCCTATTCGGTGATGGAGCAGGGCAAGATAGATCAGGTGCTTTCATCAAAACCAGACGAGCGGCGCTATCTTTTTGAGGAAGCCGCAGGGATCACCCGGTTCAAGGTAAAGAGCGCCGAAGCCGAGCGGAAGCTGCTTAAAACGGAGGAGAATATCCGCCAAGTGGAAGGCGTTCTGGGAGAAGTGAAACGCTCTTACGATACCCTCAAAACGCAATCCGACAAGACGTTGAAATACCGGGCCTTGCGGGAGGATATTTTTCAGTTCGAGTTGGACATCCAACTCCTCAAGCTCAAACAGTTTAAGTATGACCGGGATGCGCGAAATGAGGAATTGAAACGCCGCGCCGGGGAACGAGACGCCATCCGCGCCGAGATGGACGCCATCAACAAATCCCTGGAAGAGAACATGGATGAAGTAAACGCTCTGGAAGAGCGGCTCATCGAATACCAGAAGAACATTTACGGCTTGGCGGTAGAAAAAAACGCCCGCGAAAAAGAAGCAAAACTCCTTTCTGAACAGCGGAACGAGTGCCGAACCTTGATCCAGCAGAATGAGGCCCGCCAGAAGACGGCGGAACGCAAAATCGAGGAGCTTTCCGGCGATGCTGAAGAACAAGATGAGGTGGTTCAGAACCTTAAAAAGCAAGTTCAAGGTATAGAAGAAAATATCGCGTCCTTTGAGGAAAACATCAGGTTGGCGTCCTCCCGGATCGTGGAGAACGACGCCGGCGTACGCGAGAACGAGGCGGAGATTCAGAACCTGGAACGGGAACGGGCCGTCCATGAAAAAGATCTGGAAGCCATCACCGATGACATCGTGGCCGCCTTGGACGCGGGACTCAAAGAGGCGGGTTATTCGGCGGCGGAACGGCGGAATACCGAGGCGGCGCTCGACGAAACCCTCGGGCTGCTCAAAACGCTGCTGGCGGGCAGGGAAGCTTTGCTGAGGGAACTCATCAACGCAGCCGACCGGGCCGTTTCGTTGAATGACGGCGCGGGCGCTGGAGGAGCGGCGCTCTTAGGAGCGGCGCTCCCGGAAGACCTTCGCCGTATCGCCGGGAGCCTTGCCGAGGCGCTGGGGGAAGCCGCCGGCTATACCGGACGGGTTCGGGAACTCTTCGAAGCCTACCGAAAAAGTACGCCTTCCTTTATCGACGAATTTCTTGCCCCGGAAGGGATCATCACCAAAAAACGGGCGCTGGACAGCCGTATACGCGCCGCTAAGGAGGGCGCCGCGGAACGAAGGGAACGGATTGCGGCCCTCCGCCGGGACAATGAGGAACTTAACGTTAAAATCAGCGAGTACCGCTCTACATTGGAAGAACTGCGGGTTGGCCGCGCCAGGATGACCGCCCAGGCTCATGCCGCGGAAGAACAGGCCAAACTGATCCGCCGGGAATTGGCCGGTCAAGAAACGGTGCTCAAAACCGTTCAGGACGAACTCTTCCTCAACCATAAACGGCTGGGTGAGATCGATGAGCGGATCGTCGATACCGAATCGGAGATCGCTGATATTGAGCGCAAAGGTCAGCAGCTCACTGCGGATCTGGAAAAGTTGGAAAAGGACATCGTCAAACGGAACGGCGATGTGGCGGGCAAACAGGAAACCATCAAAAAGAAGATGACCGACCTTGCCAAGGTTCAGGGGCAGATGGAAAAAGTCCAGTTGGAACTGGTGCAGTCCGATACGGAGATCAAAAATATTCAGGACAACTTCCGGGACACCCATTCCCGTGACCTTATGGAGTTTGAGGAGCGGATCTTTACCATTACCGTTCCGGCGCCGGAGTTGCGGGAGAAACTCGCCGCCTGCCGGAACAGCTTGAAGGATCTGGGAGCGGTGAACCTTATGGCGCCTGAGGAATTCGCTGAAACCAAGGAACGCTACGACTTTCTTTCGAATCAACTTGCGGATCTCAGCAAAGCGCGGGAAGATCTGGAAAAAATCACCGCCGAAATCCGGGCGGAATCTTCAACCTTGTTTCTTTCGACGTATAACAAGATAAAGAAAAATTTTCATAACTTGTTCCGCCGCCTCTTTGGAGGGGGCAGGGCTGAACTCCGCCTCCAGGACAATAACCACGTGCTGGAATCAGGGATAGAAATTTACGCTCAGCCTCCGGGAAAGAAACTGGAAAACATCACCCTGCTATCGGGAGGCGAGAAATCCATGACAGCGGTGGCCCTTCTCTTTGCCACCTACATGGTCAAGCCGAGCCCCTTCTGCCTTCTGGACGAGATAGACGCCGCCCTCGACGAGGCTAATGTGAATCGTTTTGTGCAGCTTTTGCGGGAATTCGGTAACAAAAGTCAGTTTATCGTCATTACGCACAATAAAAAGACCGTTACCGGCGCTTCCACCCTCCTGGGAGTCACCATGGAAGAATCTGGAATAACCAAAGTTATCTCCGTGCGGCTGGAAAACGAAGAGCGATCTACCGCGCCGGAAGAACCGGCGCCGGAATCGTGGACAGATGAGGATGTGGAAGCCGAAGAAGGCAGGGAACTCCCCGCCGGCGTTGATGACCCGGCGCTGGTAAGCGAGGAAGCGTTGCGGCCTATCCGGTCGGGCAGACCTCCGTCCGCGCCGCCGGAGGAACCGGCTGAACCCCCGCCGGTGGAGCATGAGTAGGCCGCTTGACTTTTGTTTATTGCGGTTATATTCTGTAAAAGTCTTAGAGATCATTGAATGTAAGCGGACGTCATATAACGGTATTATCCAAGCTTCCCAAGCTTGTGACGCGGGTTCGACTCCCGTCGTCCGCTAAACGGTAAGTCAACGCCAATCAAATGAGATAAAACAAAAGCCCCCGAAGGGGCTTTTGTTTTATCTGTTTTTAATACAGATTCCGGGGAACGTATGTCGTGTGGAGCAGCTCGTGGGCCTTGTGGCCGTTGGGTTCTCCCAAGAATTCATCGTAGACCTGTTTGATAAAGGGATTCTGGTGGGAACAGCGGTAGGTTGACTGCTTATCGTCCTGGTAGATCCCCTTGCTGCGCTTGGCCCGGATTTCATCGGTGCAGCCGTAGGGCTGGCCCCCGCCGGCGATACAACCGCCCCGGCAGGCCATGACCTCCACAAAGTGATAGGGGGTTTCCTTGCCGGCGTCCCGGGCCGCCCGGATTCGATCCAGCACCTCGGCGATGTTGCCCATCTGGTGGGCCACGGCGATCCGTATTTTTGTGCCGTTGTTAAAGTCAACTTCCGCTTCCTTAACCCCGTCCAGACCCCGAACCGGCGTAAAGTTCACGTCGGCCAGTTCCTTCTTGGTTACCAGGAAGTAGGCGCTCCGCACCGCCGCCTCCATGACGCCGCCGGTGACGCCGAAGATCGTGC
>JAIRPG010000108.1 GCA_031257105.1 Treponema sp. | reverse complement strand
TCCTCTACGATCCCGCGGACCCCAACACGCCGGACATCGAGGACGAGTACCTGCTGGGCGAGGCCCTCCTTGTTGCGCCGGTCTTTTCGCTTGCCGAGGCGCGGGACATCTACCTGCCCAGGGGCTCCTGGCGGAACATCCTGGACGGCAAGACCTATCCCGGCGGCCAAACCCTCAAGGCCTTCCCGGTTCCTTTCCGGCAGATACCGGTGTTTCTGCTGGAGGGCCACGGCTCCCGGACGATAGACGCCGCGCTGGCCGGGGCGCAGGGACTTCTGGACACGCTGCGTTAAACGGGATACGAGGAGGATCTTGCGTGAAAACAACAGAAGGTTCCGCCGGTTCCGATCCGCGCCGCTGTCCATGGTGCTTGGGAGACCGCGCTTACCTTGCATACCACGACAAAGAATGGGGGGTTCCTCTGAAAAACAACCGGAAGCTCTTTGAGTTCCTCATCCTTGACGGCGCTCAGGCGGGGCTTTCGTGGTTGACCATTTTGAAACGCCGCGATGGGTACCGCGCCGCGTTTGACGGCATGGAGCCTGAAATTATCGCCCGTTACGGCGCGCGGGACATTGAGCGGCTTATGGGTGACGCCCGGATTATTCGGAACCGGCGCAAGATCGAATCGACTATCGCCAATGCGAGGGCGTACCTTACCTTCATGGAAGGGCCGGTTTCCTTTTCTAAGTGGCTCTGGAACTGGGTAGATGGGGAACCGGTTATCAACCGGTTCAAGACTATCGGGGAAGTCCCCGCATACACAGAGCTTTCCGGGCGAATTTCCAAAGAACTCAAGCGGCGGGGATTCACTTTTGTGGGCCCCACCATTATTTACGCTTTCATGCAAGCTGCCGGGCTTGTAAACGACCACCTTACGAACTGTTTCCGCCACCCGGATAACCGGTAACCGCCCGCGCCGCCAACGCGTCAATATCGACGTTTCTCAGTTCTCCGGTAACTTCCACAGGACTGCCGCCGCGCAGGTAAAAAATCCAGGCCCGTACCGGCATCTGGAAAATATCGGCGGCGGCCCTGGCGTAGATCGCAAGCTGGCCCAGGTGTTTCAGCGGTTCCTGGATACGGTCTGTCTTAAAATCGACTACCTGAATGTCACCGTCGGCTTCAAACAGCAAATCTATCTGGCCGGTAATCGTAATACCGCCGCCAAGCGCGCTTGAAAGGAAGGGAAACTCGCACTCACGGTACGCCGCGTTCAGGCTCCGGCGGCCCAGTTCGGATTGAAAAAAACCGTCCGCCATGCGTTGGGCCGCTTCCCGTATCAGAGGAACCTCGCTCTCTTTGATAACCGCGTAAAGGTCAGGCGGGATTAAGGCGGGCCTGCCGTTGAACCGGGCTTCGATAAAACCGTGAACGATGGTTCCAAAACCGGCGGCATCCAAGCCGGCTTTGCGGAGCGGAATATCTTCGCCTGGGCGTTCTTCCGGCTTCCCGCCGTTTTCTTCAAGGTAACGCAGATTTCCGGCGGGAACCGTCTGAAGCGCCGGGGACGGGAAGGTAACGAGCCGCGCCCGGGCGTACAAAGCGGACGCCCTGCCGGACGCTTCCCGTAGAGAAGGCGGCGGAGACGCGCCGGTTCCGCCCTGTTCCGCATGGAAACGCCGGAGATCCTCCCTGGTGAATGGAGGAATCGAGAGAAGCGCAAAAGGCGCCTTTCCGGGAATAGCCCGGCAGGAATCGAGCGCGGGGACGAGCAGGTCAAGGAAGCCGGCGGCGTTTTTTCCCGCGTTTTTCTCGGCAAGCTGCCCGATCCGTTCCCAGAGAAATTCCACCGAATTTTCCGCCGGAACTTCCGCCGTGCTCTGTTCATCCTTGGTTTGTTCCGGCAGCGAGGCGGTAAGAAAGAGCGCGCTCTCGGCGCGGGTCATAGCCACATAGAGGAGCCGCCTGAGTTCCGCACATTCTTTTTGTTTTTCCTCATCCAATTGAGCTTTAAAGAAATAATTCTCCGCCTTTTCCGGAATCTCGTCCGCCTGGGGCAGGTTTAACGTAACGCCCCACCGTTCATGGAAATAAACCTGTTTTGTTCTTATGGTTCCCGAGCCGCCGCAACAAAATACAAAAACAATGGGGAATTCGAGGCCCTTGCTTTTATGAATCGAGGTTATTCTGACCGCTCCGCCGTTTCTCGTGTTTCCCGCCGGAAGTTCCGCCGGAAGTTCCGCCGGAAGCTCCACCGGAAGTTCCGCCGGAAGCTCCGCCGGAAGCTCCGCATCATCCGGTTTTTCCTCTCCGGTCATCACGCCTTCCAGATAATCAATAAAATCCACCAGCCCCTTTCCCTGAGCGTCAAAGTCCCGGGCAAGCTCAAAGAAAAGATCAAACTCCCCGTTAGCCTGGGAAGATACCGTCCGGAGCGTTTCATAACGGCAGCCCTCATCGTACCAGAGTTTGGTAAGAAGCTCCGTAAGGGAAAGCGACCTCATATCCTGCCGAAGGGCGTTGTAGCGTTTTCCCGCATTCCGGTAGCGCTCGCGCTCTTCCGGGGGGATAAGGGGTTCCGGCGCGGGATCAAAGGGAACCGTACCGCCGCCCGACATACACGCCGCAAGCGCCGCGTCACTAAGGCCGGTAAAAGGCGAGCGGATCAGGACGGCATAAGCCAGACGGTCTTGCGGGTAAAGGAGAAGCCGCATGAGGTTGTACAGATCGTTTATGGGGGCGTCGTTAAAGAGCCCCGCCGGCCTCCCGGCGCTGAACGGTATGCCGAACCGCTTGAATTGCTTTTCAAGCACATACTGATGGGCGTAAGAACGCTGCAGCACCGCGAAATCCCCGTAGGCGCAGGGCCTTGAGCCCACGCCGCCTCCGGCGTCGCGCGTCTTGACTTTGTACCCGGAATCAAAGAGTTCCCGAATCCGCAGGGCGATAAAGGCGGCTTCAATTTCATCGGACGCCAGGGAAGCGGGATCGGCTTTGTCCAAACGTCCGGTATCGAGGAAGCAGAAATACACCGGGGTATCCCGCTCCTCCGCGGCGGCGTCCCGGGGAGAGGCCGCCGGGTTGTACACCGCCTCGAAGGGCGCAGTTTGCGGCGCAGTTTGCGGCGCAGCTTGCGGTGCAGTTTGCGGTGCAACTTGCGGCGCAGTTTGCGGCGCAAGAAAAATACCGGAACTTTTATAGGCGCAGGACGCATCCCCGCCGCCGAAAAGCCGGTTAAAGGCTTCTATCAATAGGGGCGTGGATCGGTAGTTGTAATGGAGGTCGAAGCGGATCGCTTGGGAATCTCTGGAGAGATCTTCCGCGAGGTTTTTGAACACGGACACAACGGCGCCCCGGAAGCGGTAGATAGACTGTTTTTCGTCTCCCACAAAGAACATCTTGTCCGGGCAAAGCTCCCGTGTTCCGGGAACTCCTTTTTCCCGCCGATCCTGATTTTCCGCCAAAAGGAAGATTAAATCCCGCTGAAGGCTGTTATTATCCTGGAATTCGTCAACCATCACCGCCTTGATCGTTTCCTTATAAACCTGCCTTATATCGGGGTATTCCGCGAGGGCGTCCACCGACAGATGGGCGATGTCGGTAAAGGTAAGCAGTCCGGCCCGGCGTTTTTGCAGGTTAAAGCGGCTCTGAAATTCTTCCAGCAGGGGGAATACCGAAGCGATGACGCCGCTTCGCAGGGCGCCGTTGGCGATAGATTCCAACGGGGTATAGAGGCTATCCCGTAGTTCTCGTATGCTATCCTTAATGCCGGAAAATTCTTTTCCCCCTTTCCTCAGGTCGAGGGATTTAAGCTCAAAAAGCGCGGCAAGGTAGGCGGCGATTTCCTTCCGCGCCGCCGATTCGTCCCACGCACCTTGGGGCGCGGCGGTATCGGGCGGGAACATTCCATTGTTCTCAAGGATGGGCCTGATACGGGGCGCTTGGGGGATTCGGGGCAGGATGCCGGAAAGGCTCCGGTATAACTCCGATGCGGTATTGGTTATCGGTTCCAAGTCCCGGCTTAAGCGATCTGTGAGCGCCAAAACCCGCCGGGTTTCCGTATCCCAGCGCTCGATGAGCTCCGTCCCCTGGGCGCGCATAAAGGCCGAAAAATCGAGGGGCCTGCTTATGGGGCTGTGGTTCAGCATGGTTCCGGCAAAGAGATCCTCCGCGACGGCTTTGATCTTTTGGTTTGCCATGAGGAACTGGAGGGCGGGGTTATCCCGGCGGTCCAGCACAAAGGGCAGGGCCAATTCCAGAGCCAGGGATCGTACGCCGCCGTTATCTATCGAAAAATCGGGGCTGATCCCGTAACGGCGGCAGGCGAGCCGGGCAATACCGGCGCTGAAAGAATCCAGGGTGGCGATCTGGGCTTTGTGAAAATCTTGTAAGGCTTCCCGCGCCTTCGGATGCTCCTGATGCTCCGCGAGAAGGCTATAAATGCGGCCATACATTTCGTTTGCCGCTTTGTTGGTAAAGGTCAGGGCGAGGATCTCCTCCACCCGGCGCCCCTGTTCCATAACAAGCCAGGCATAGCGCGCCGCTAGAACCTTGGTCTTGCCGGAACCCGCTCCGGCGGACACCACGGCATTACGATTCGCGGCGGCGGCGTTCCGCTGCTCAGGATTCAGACCGGCAAGGATCGCGTCAGCGGGCACGGGAAGCCTCCCCGAAAACATCCTCGGATGCGTAGGCTGTTCTGCACACGGTTTTGTACTCACAGCTAAAACACGCGGATACGGAGGTTTCCTCCGGCGCAAAATCCAGCGACTCCAGTGACGCCTGGAATTTTTCGATGTACCCGTCCAGCGCGTCCAAGGTGGGCTGGTATGCTTCCCTGCTCTGCCCTCGTTTCCCACGCGGCGAACCTACCACAGCGGTAATGTCCCGTTGGTTGATGCTGACGAAGAACGCGCCTTCCGCCCGCTGTCCGGATGCCGCTTCGTAGAGCTTAACGTACATGGGCATCTGAAAGTTCCGGATAACCGAATCAACCGCGGTACTGTCTTTTTTTGACGGCGGCTTTCCTGTTTTATAATCAACGATGACCGGAATGTTGTCGGGGGAGATCGAGATTCTATCCAGCCTTCCGTTGAGCAGAACGTTCCCCCGGGTATGTTCCAGCGGCGATTCCAGCTCTCCCACCGCGTAACCGGCAAAATAGTCGGCCTCGGTTTCCAGAAGAAAGCGTATCTTCCGGGAAATCGCCTCGGACTGTGAAACCAGCAGGGGAACCGCCAGCGGGCCCTGGAAGGCGGGATACTGCCGGACAGCCCAGGCGGTACACTCCTCCGCCCAGCGGCGGTATGCGTCCAGGCGCTCCGGCTTGAAAAACCGGTCTTCGGCGCGAATCTTCTCAAAGAGATTTTTCAGGATGGCATGGTAGAGCAGCCCCATAGACGCATCGTCCAATAGTTTCGCCTCCGGCGTAAACGGGCTGAGCGCCCATACCTTCCGGTAAAGCCAACTCGCGGGGCAGAAAAAAAAATCGGTTAGATCCGTGGCGGACGCTTTTAAGAGGCCCGGCGTCCGTTCCTGAACTTCCCGTACCCTTTCCCGAAGCCGCTCCGCGAAGGACTCGCCCGCAGGGAACGGCGCCGTAAGGAACCGGTACGGGCTTTCGCGTTGTCCTAAAAGGGCCGCGCTCCAGCGCTCAAAACCTTTCCGCTGAACCGGGAATATCGATTCGGGAAATTTTCCGCTCCTCCCAGCCCACCATGCCTGTTCCTCCTGGAACGGATCACGCGCCGGGGCCGGGGCGGGGGTGATCCTCCCGGTAAAAAAGCTGTGGGGAATAGCCCAGCCGGAGAACGTCAAATCAGACGCGCTCTGCCGTACCCGGGATTTTTGGGTATCGCCGCCCCGGTAGAGGCTGAAAAACGCCGCCGAAGCATCGACATCTAACGCCTCCGCGGAAATTCCGAAGGTTTTCCGTTTATCCCGGCGCAGAAACGCGAGAGGCCGGTAGAGAACCGTCGCGCTGTTCTGGGAAGCGTTGAGCACGAAGTGGCAGGCAAAGGGCGCGGCGGCGGCAAGGCGGTACGGGAAAATATTGACCCCATTCTCCTGCCGCTGGGGGACATACTGCCGCCCGGAGAGTTCTCCCAGAAAGAAGGTAAAGGGAACATCGGGAACAAGATCGGGATATTCCTCCTCAATCTGTATCAGGGAGGATAGTTCCACGATACAGCGGGCCAGCACCGCGTCTCCTTCGTCTGAACAGGCTTCCTGAGAGAGAAAGCCAAGGAATCGTCCGGGATGTTCCGCGTTTTTTTTCTGGAAATCGCCCCGAAAGACGCCGTAGCGCCGTTTGATGTCGCTGAAACGCCGGGCTTCCGTCATGCCGGAAATGCCGGATTTCAGCGCCTTGTAGTAATGGTAAAGCCGCTCTTCCCGGGGGGCGCTCCGAAACGCTTCGACCCATATATCTACCGGGCGGCCGTTATCGCGGTACGGGGATACGCAGTTATTCCGTACGCCGAATTCTATCAGTTCCTTATTCATGCCGGGATACCGCCATGGAATCCGCTCGTTCAAGAGCAGGGACTTGAGCGCGGGGAAGGAAAAATTCGTTGTTCCGCAGGAATTGATAAGCGAAAACAATTTTCCCGTTCCAAAATCCGAGAGGCGCTTCCCTGCCCGGCGGTGGACAGGAATACCGCGCAGAGCAAACTCCCGAAGGAGGTACGGCTCGGCGTCCTCAAGGCCGGGTACGCTGACGGCCATTTCCTCGTAAGGGATTCCTTCTTCTTCGTGAAGCCGCCGGATCTCGATAACCGTATCCCGTATCTCGGCTCGGGCCGAATCGAACCGGTAGAGTACCGGAGGCGGCTCGTGTTCTTCCCTATTGATGATATTCACGTTAGACGCCGCCTTGAGCAGCGCCTCGTACTCGGCAAAATCTTCAATGAGTTCCGGGAAAAAAAGGTAGTACCGGCGTTCCTTTTCCCCGAAGGAAGGCGTTTCCCACGAAGGTTCAAAGAGACCCCGTCCGGCGAGGAATTCGGCGTAGACCTTTTTGAGGTACAAGAGATCCTCATCCTCGTCATCCGGGGGTTGCCCAGAACTCCGCAGACGGGTTTCCCAAAAACCAAGCGAGGGCAGCATCGCCGCAATAGACGCGCTGAATATCCGGCCTTCGGAAGCGTATACCGTAGGAATGATAGCGCGGAACAGAGGGCTGCCGGCGGCGGCGGCCTTGGCGTTTTTCCGCGCCAGATCTTCCACAAAGAGTTTTCTTACCACCGATGATATGGGCCGTTTATCCCGCATTTCTGAGTGGAGGATCCCCTCTTTGAACCGATCCCACGCGAGAAAACGGTTCAGCGCGATGGAACGCTCCCCGCTTATAGCCAGAAGCCTCCGCGCCCAGCGGGACGATGCGGTTTCGGAAGGAAACACAAAACGGCTTTGCCGGTTTTTTATTTCTCTGGTTAAGAGCGTTTCGATGGTATCCATATTGAATAGAAAACCGGCGAGGCTGTTCAACCGGTATCGGCTGAACAACCAATCAGCGGTTTTTTAAAAATCAGATTTACCTTTGCGGGTTTTTTTAAGCAGTTTCCGTTGCATTGCCTTTTTCTTCCGGTTCAGAATCGTGGAGGGTTTTTCATAGTACTCCCGTTTTTTATACTCCCGGATGATGCCCTCTTTTTCGACCATCCGCTTAAAACGCTTAATCGCTTTTTCAAGCGCCTCGTTATCATCTACTATAATATGCGCCAAAGAAATCACCTCCTTTCCTTTCGGTCAAAATACGCCGCCTTGCACATCGGCGGTACGTTAAAAATCATCTATATAATAACTTACGTACTATCGCTTCTTTGTCAAGGATCGGCGCGGCCATAAAAGCATCGGGATCGGCGTTTTCTCCGGCGGCGCGGATTTCCCAGTGGAGGTGCGGGCCGGTGGCAAGGCCGGTGTCCCCCGATTCGCCCAGCAGGGCGCCTGTATCAACGAGGTCTCCTTCGGCAACGTGAATCGTATCCAGGTGGTAGTAGAGGGAGTAGAGCCCCGGCAGATGCTCCAGAATCACCGAGTTGCCGGTAACGATCCGAAACCGGGCCAGCGCTACTTTACCGCCGGCGCAGGCGGTGACCGGCGTTCCCCGGGGGGCGCCGAAATCGATCCCCGCATGGACGGCGGTATCGCTCTTCCCGTTGGAGTACCGGTAAACCCGCCGGTCGCCAAAGAAGCTGGTTCGCCTGGTGATGGATACCGGGGGAGCAAAGGCGCTTCCCCCATAGACGATGGTTCCCGTCCGGTTGAGGATGGCCCAGAGCTGTTCCGATTCGGCGGTTTTTTGCGGGTCAGGCTCTGTCCGCAAGGCGGTGTTGCCGGCATTCAAGGCAATCTCTTCGGCGACAAAATCCCTGCCTCCTATGGTAAACGGTATTTCCGCCAGAAGCTCCGTCCCCCGCTCTACCTTGATACGGGCGGAACCCGGCCCGGCAAGAGAGGGAATCGCCATAACGGCGGCCCAGAGCAGGGGGGCTTCCGGGTTCTCCGGTTCAAGACGGAAAAAAACGGCGGCGCCCAATCGCTCGTCCCTGGCGTTCAAGAGAACCGCCCGCGGCCTCGCGCCGTCGGCGTGGCTGCCGCCGTCGAGGATAAGCCCCAGCGTGAGGGGATCGCCGGGCTTCAGTTCTTCCCGCATAAGAACGGCCCTGGTCTCTCCCGCCGGGATGCGTTGTGGAGGCGCGGCGGGCGGCGCGAGTATCTCCACATCCGTATCGGCGGCGTCCGCGGCGTCTGCGGCGGCGACTTCTACGGCATTTGCCGCGGCGGCTGCCGCAGACGCTTGGAGTTCAGCCGCTTCGCGCGCTTCCCGCCTTGCCGCCGCAGCCGCTTTGGCGGAGGAAACCGCCCCCCACTTTACCCGTTCCTGCCGCCCGTTTCCGTAGACCGTTATGACGGAAAGCAAGCTGAAGCACAAGATCAGCGCGCCCTTCATAGGCTTTCCTCCCGGCTTCGCTTCAGATCGATGACGATAAACTGGGGGATGTCCACGTTATTGAACCGGTTCCGGTTGATATTGAAGACCAAATCCACCATATCGCCTTTGTCAAAATCGCCGGGCACCTTTTCGGCGGCCTGCCAGTAGACGGCGGGCCATTTGTACTTTCCCGTGTCCAGGGTGAGCTTTACATGCTTAGATTCGATCTTACCCATAAAATTCAGATCCGCGATCTTGACACGCCGGGCCATGAAGGTAATCTGCGGGTTTTCCTCGCCGTAAGGCTCAAAACGATCCACCACATTGAGAAGATCCGGGGTCAGGTATGGCAGGGGAAGCTCGGCGTCCACGATAAGCTGTTCCTCGTCCGAGGCGTCCCCTAATTCGATGGTTGCCGAGATGGTTTTTAATCGTTCCAGAAACGGTTCCCAGTTTGACCTCTCCATACTGAAACCCGACGCGAACTCGTGGCCTCCCCAGTCGAGGAAGAGATCGGCGCACGGTTCCATAAGGCCCGAGAGGGGATAGCCCCGAACGGAGCGGAAAGAACCGGTGGCGATGCGCTCGGTGAGGGATACCACCAGGGCGGGCGTATCAAAGCGCCCCGCCAGACGGCTTGCCATAAGGCCGGTGACTCCCCGGATAATGTTTTCCCCCGCGGCCAGAACCAGATTGCCCTTGAAGGTATCCAGGCTTTCCCGCGCGAGGGGCTCCACCACCGCCCAGGTATCATTCCCCAGCTTTTTACGTTCCTCGTTCATGGAGATAACTTCCCCGGCCAGCCTGTCCCGTTCCGGGCCTTCCGCTTCAAGGAGCATCGCGGCGGCTATCTCGGAGCGGCCCATCCTGCCTGCGGCGTTGATGGCGGGGCAGATCTGCCAGGAAAGCTCATACGTTCCCAGCTTCCGCCCGGTAAGTTCAAGCTTGGCAAGGAGTTCCTGGAGGCCGGGCCGGGGTTTTTCCATCAGGGACGCGAGGCCCCGGCGGACGATGATTCGGTTCTCGTCCCGCAGGGGCATAATATCCGCGATGGTTCCCAGGGCGGCAAGCTGGAGATCCGCCGGAGCTTCACCGGTAAAGTGGCCCTCCCGTTTCTGGATAAACGAACAGAAGAGGTTGGTAAACACCTCCAACTCGTCAGGCGTTTTCTCCGCATACCGGGCGATTCGGGAAATCTCCCGGATTCTGAGGAGGCTTTTCCCCGCGGTTTGGGGGATCTCTTTCCCTATCTCCGGGGCGATGTCCAACATATAGACTTCAACCCCGGCGCCAAAGATCTTGGCGAAGGTCTTTTTCTGCAAAGGGCCGTCCCAGACAAAGATCTGCTGACCTTCCAGGAATTGAGGCAGCCTGGTTTCGGTGATCCCCACCATACCGGGAACGATCGTCTCGGTAAGCCGGTCAATCACGCAGAGATTCCGCAGCTTGGCAATTTCGATGACATAGGCGTCGTTCAAGGGTCTCGTATTGAGCAGGCAGATAGAATAGCCGTAAACCTCGCTCTTCTGGGCGATACGCAGGGCCGAAACGAGTTTATACGCCACCCCGCAGCCTGAGAGATACGGGAAAGGGTAGCGGGGAGCATTGAGCCGGGGATTCACTACCGCGAGCGCTTCGGGGAGTTCCTCTTTAGGGAGGTGGTGGTCGGTGATGATCACGTCAACGCCCAGTTCTTTCGCCCGGGCAACTTCTTTCACATTGGAAATGCCGCAGTCCACCGTGATGATCAGGGTTCCGCCCTGGGCGGCGAAATGTTCAACCTCTTCGAAAGAGATGCCGTAGCCCTCGTCGCCTTGGGGAAGCCGCCATTGGACATCCATTTCCAGCCGGGAGAGGAAGGAGGTGAGCAGCGCGGTACCGGTGACGCCGTCCACATCCCGGTCGCCAAAGACCAGCGTCTTTTCCGCTTCTTCCTTGGCGGCGAGGATACGGTCTACCGCGTCTTCCATGCCGGGCAGTTCAAACGGGTTGCGGATATGCCGGGGATCATCTTCCAGAAAGTAACGGATCTCCTCCCCGCCGGTGACGCCCCGCCGCGCCAGTATCGACGCGGTTATTAGATCGCAGCCGTATTTCTCCGCCATGTTTTTGACTAATTCTTGCGGAATATCCCGCTTCTCCCATTTCATGCCGGTTAGTATACCCGCTTTATACGCCTTTTCCAGCCCCTCCACTACCGGCGGAATAGCCTAAGCCGTTTTTTTTTGCTAGTCTCAGGTTATGTTCACGACAATATCCTGGGCGCACACGGTAAGGCGGATCTTCATGGTACTGGCCGGGGCGGTACTCATGGCCTTTAACATCAATACCTTTGTTCACGCCGGCGGCCTCATTCCCGGCGGCTTTACGGGGTTGACCCTGCTTATCCAGGAGATATGCCTCCGCTACGGCGGTTTTCAAGTACCTTTTAGCCTGTTCTTCTACCTTTTGAACATCCTGCCCGCCATCGTCTGTTTCCGGTTTATCGGAAAGAAATTTACCCTCTATTCCTGCTTGATGATCGTGGTATGCGGCTTACTGACCGACTGGATGCCTCAGGTACGGGAATTTATCGATTTTATCCAGCTCCACGATACGCTGCTTTCGGCTATCTTTGGAGGCATCCTCAACGCGGCGGCAACTTCTCTCTGCCTCCACGCCGACGCCACGAGCGGGGGAACGGATTTTATCGCCATCTTCATCTCTGAACGATACCACCGGGACGCCTGGAACTACATTTTCGCGGGAAACTGCGTTATCCTGGCGGTGGCGGGCTGGCTCTTCTCGCTGGACAAGGCCCTTTACTCCATCATATTCCAATTTACCACCACCATAGCCCTGTCCGCTTTCTATCACGGCTATCAACAGCGGACGCTGCTCATCATCACCAACGAACCGGAGCGGCTCTACGCGCTCATCCGGGACAAAACCAACCACGCCGCCACGTCCTTTGACGGCTTCGGCTTTTACGAGAAGAAGGAACGCGCCTTGCTCTATTCGGTAGTTTCCGCCAACGAGGTGGAGCCGCTGGTAGCGGCTATCAAGGAAATAGATCCCGCGGCGTTTATCAATGTGCTGAAAACGGAACAGATCAACGGGCGGTTCTTCAAACGGCCCAAGGATTAGGCGCCGCGCTCCCGGTCTCGCGCGGTGAGTGCCCTCACTACGTGAGTGCCCTCACTGCGTGAGGGGCGGGGTCAAAAACCGGCGTGCGCCCAGAGGCGCTCAAATTCTTGGTTATAAGCGCCCGCCGTATTTCGGGAATTGATGACTATCATGTTTTCGTCATTGTTGGTGGTGGCGTTTGTCGTCCAATTATAAGAACCGGTAATAACGGTACGCCCGTCAATAACCGCGAATTTATGATGCATAGCCCCGTAGCCTGGATGTTTATCCCGCTTGACGGAAATTCCCGCCGCTTCCAAATATTCATCCTTGGAAGCGGCGCTCTCCGCCTGATCGCCGTCAACAACCAGGCGTACGCTCACGTTTCGCTTGAAAGCGTTAAGCACCGCATCGGCAATAATCTTTCTATTAAATGAGTACAGCGCAATGTTCAGTTCCCGCTCCGCGCCGTCTATCAGTGACGCGACCTTTATATCGCATGCGTCTTGGGAACTGAAATAAACCTGGATATTTTCCGCTTCAACGCTTCCGGTATCACAGCCTACGGTAAGGATGCCTGACGCGCATACAACAACCGCCGCGATAAACGATAACGCCTGACTATAGTTTTTCATGCTATTCCACCTCTCTCAAAATTCCGGTAGGGCGCCGCCGCGCATACGCCTGAACGGAAAGATAATCAGAAACGGGAAAAAAGGCAAACTATCGATCCGCCGGCTTACCGGGCCCCCGGAAAGCGAATTCGGCCTTTTAGCCTCTTTTGGCCTCAAATTTTTGGTTCAAAAGCTTGTTTTTTTCCAAAAGCATGGTAGAATTTTTGACAACCAAGCGCCGGTTCCGGTGTAACAGCCCATGGCGATTAACCGGCGGCAGGAGGAGTGGCTATGGTAAGCCCAACCCTTGAGCCGGGGCCAAGGCTCACCATCCTAAGGCGCGTCCAAACAGCGGTTTGACGGCCTTAAAGAAAGAGGTTTTTTATGAAAGCGATAAGGAAGCTTTTAGCGCTATTGGCGGTTTTTGCGGGATTCGGCCTTCTGGTGGTGTCCTGTAATATGGATCCTGATATGTCCGGCGCGGACGCGAGAGGAGGCGCTCAGCAACATAGCCATAGTTGGACCTCCGCAGGTACCAGTACGAGCGGTCCGTCCAATGCTGGTGGTTCGGGTCATAGGATCTATGTATGGAATGTTTTCAGGTGTAGCATTTGTGGCACAACGGACCGTACGCCACAGTCTAGTTATCTTGAAGGACACTCTCTTTCTAGAAATGGGAATCAGGAAAGCTGTAGCGCTTGTGGTTATTCCAAGACAATATAGCTGACCTTTCAACGACACCACTGATTTAAGTCGTTGATTGCCGGTAACACGCCGGTGGGCGTTATAGTCCACCGGTTTCTTTTTCATAAGGAGAAGCTCGTTATGAATTTTATTGTACTATCATTTACCGTCTACCGCCGCCTCGACAGGGCAAGTCTCGCGGGAATCATGTTAGCGCTCATAGCGCTTGCAGGCGGATTGCTCACGACCGCCTGCGCCACCGGGAAAGACTACAGCGCGGTCTACGTAAATGAAATTGCCGAATTGCATGAATCGTATATCGCGCAGCCGTTCTCAAGAGGCGCAGGCTCTTATCCCGAATATATCGAACAAGCGCGTCAATTTACGGAGTATTTACAAACAATAGAGAAAGCAAAAGCCGCCGCAAGAGCATCTCCACACGTTATCGCCGTTGACGAGCGGCGTTCTCTGTTGGCCTACGCCGAAGGAATAACCAATGAATTTCATGAGCTTTACGGAACGATGGGCGGGGGCCCTTTTCTGGAAAAGAGCGAACCGTATACCAGAAGCGTACTCATCGGGGAATGTACCGGTATCATCCGCGAACCGCAATGGACGAATGGTTATTATACCATTACTATCCGGATAGACCACGCCGGTTCACCCGCTCTGCCGGATTATTTCAACCGTTACCGCGAATTTACCATGGGATCGATTATCTGGGCCAACGGCTCAGGCGGCCCCATAATTCCCTTTGAAGTGGGCGAAACCTATATGTTTTATGCTTCGAGCGTCACCGCGATACCTCCTTTCGTTAGTGACGATTATGAGTTCTCGCAAGAAGACAGCGCCCGCGTTGATCCGGTAGGCGCGTTTCTTAATGGTTTTGATTTTATTGATACGGAAGGCGAATTTTATCCTCCGGTTACACCGATCGATTCGCTGCTGTCGGTTTCTCCCTACCGGCACGCCGGGGGGCTCGATTTTAATATGCACATCATCCCCGGGCCGGAGGGCGGCGAGGTTTGGGGCGCGGAGGCGTTACGATACGCGCCGTTCATAAAGCTCGACGCTTCGGGCGCGGCGGGAGCGCTTGATTCAGAAGCAGGCTTTTTGTGGAAAAAGTGGATAGAGCTTGCCCGCGTCTCCCAAAGCACGCTGCGGGTAATCGCCACGAACCGCAGGGAATCGATACCGTATTTTTATGAAGAGCCCCGTATTTACGGCAGAAGCTTTACCGACGCGGAATACCGGAGCGGCGCGCGGGTATGCCTGATAAGCAGGGAACTGGCTTACAAGAACGGCCTTCGTCTTGGCGATACCATTTCCCTGGCGTTCTTTAATAACGGGTATATCCATGACGGCCTGATTGAGGGGATACCCGCCTTCATACGGCCCATTCCATACACGATGAAGGGCGCGAAAATAGACAACCCGGTACGGTATAAAATTATCGGCTTCTATGTTACGCCGGAGTTGAAAATGGATATTCAAAGCGACGCCTATAATTTCTTAGACGCCAATGTGGTATTCGTGCCCGGCGCGTCACTAAAAAAAACGTATCCCGCGCCCCAGGCCGCGCCTATTACCGATCCTGAAACCGGCGGGACGTTGATACCGTATACTCCCCGGTACGCTCCTGAACTGAACGGTATGTTCTCCGTGGTTCTACGAAAAGGCGCGGAAGGCGCATTTAAGGCTGAAATGGAAGCCCAAGGTATAGGCGAACTCTTCAAATATTATGACGGGTACTCCGTGTATGGTATTCAGGATTTTATTAATGCCTACCGCCGGTAAAGCGGGTAGAGTTAGGTCATCGGCGTCTCTCCTCGTAGCGCTTGCGGGTGGACTGTTTATATCCGCCTGCGCCACCACGAATGGATCCGTTGGTATTTCTATAAACGAGATTGCGACATTGCGCCCGCTGTTCCATATCAAAATGCCCGTAACGTTTGAATCGGTAGAGGCATCCCGTACTTATATGGAATATTTACAGACCATATCCAAGGCAAAGGAAGCGGCGAAAGCATCGCCTTACGTTATTGCGGCTGACGATAGGCGTTCCCTGCTGGCGTATGCCAAAGGGGTAACGCCCATAGCCGCAGAAGAACCCTATGACCGTACTAAAGCCCCGCGCTTAAATGAATCGTACATCAGAAGCGTATTGATTGGAGAATGTACCGGTATCGAGGAAGCATCATCAAACCGCTCTATCGCAACTATCCGGGTAGATCATAAAAATTCTCCCGCTTTACCTGAATTCTTTGAAAGATACACGGAGTTAAAAGTCTATTCTAATATCTGGGCGGAAGGCCGCCGAATCCCTTTTGAAACCGGTGAAACCTACATGATTTATGCCGATACGTTTGAAGCGGCGGCAAAGGAGTATTTATCTCCTACAGAAACTCAAAATATCGTTTGGACAACAAGCGTGAATGGAATAGACGCGCTCGATAGGATAGCAATTTCAAAGCATTTAGGTGACGCGCTATCAGGCGTACAAGATGATTTCTATACCCCGCTTCGTTCGCTGATTTCGCTTTCTCCATATCAGCGGGTTGGCGGTATTGACTTTGATATAGGTCAGATAATCGAGACCGGCGCCGATAATAGTCGCCCGAATTTTCAAAATTGGGCAAGGGAAGAAAAACAGGGGTTTCAAGCATGGAGTACGGAGGCGCTGCAATACGCCCCGTTCATAAAGCTTGATAAAACCGGCGTAGCGGGGGCGCTCAACGCAAAGGCCGGTTTTTTATGGAAAAAATGGATACGACTGGCTCAAATCGCCCAGAGTACGCTGCGAGTAATTGCCGCCGACCGCTGGGAAGCGATACCATTTTTTCATGAAGATCCCCGCGTTTATAACGGGCGGGCTATTACAGAAGCGGAATTCAGGGCTGGGGCGCGCGTTTGCGTTGTAAGCGGACAGCTTGCAATGCAAAATGGGTGGAAAAAAGGCGATGTTCTTTTATTGGCGTTCTTTAATAATGGGTATATATATAGCGACAATGACCCGCTTGAGGGGGTTCCCCTGCAAATCCGGCCTATCCCGTACACGATGTCCGGAGTCGAACTGGATAGCCCGGTGGAATATCAAATTATCGGTTTTTACACAGATAATAGAAGTCATATCACCCGTGACTTTGACGCTCATACGATAATCGTTCCCACCGCTTCAATAAAGGAATATCCCGCGCCCCAGGCCGCGCCTATTACCGATCCGGAAACCGGCGGGAAGCTGATTCCGGTTTTCCAGTACTATCTTTCCGAATACCCGGAGGGTATGTTTTCCGTAATTCTCAAGAAAGGTTGCGCTGAAGCCTTTGAAGCGGAAATGGCGGCGCGAGGATTCGGAGGTCTGTTCATCTATAATGCCGGATATTTCGTGCCCGGTCAGGTGCGCTAACCCCGGACAGAACAGCTCTAATAGACGTGTTCCAAAACCCGGTTGGTTTTGGAACACGTCCTGCGGGAAGCCCTCTATCTTTTCGCTCAGGCCCATCCCCTACTACCCCATTCTACCTTCCTGAACGGTACGGCATGTTCTCGGTTGTGCTAAAGCCGGGCGCCCCCGCTGATCGCTCAAATCAATCTTATTGGGCCTCTTTTGGTCTTTTTTGGCCTTTTCTGACCCTTTTGGCCTCTTTTGGCCTCTATTTGACCTCTATTTGACCTCTTTTGACCTTTTGTGGTCTTTTTGTGACCTTTTTCTGACCCTTTTGGCCTCTTTTTTGGCCTTTTTCTGACCTCTTTTTGGCCTCTTTTGGCCTCTTTTGGCCTCAAATTTTTGGTTCAAAAGCTTGTTTTTTTCCAAAAGCATGGTAGAATTTTTGACAA
>JAIRPG010000005.1 GCA_031257105.1 Treponema sp. | reverse complement strand
ACATTGTTGATGATTGCCATGTATTACTCCTTGTGTGTTTAAGTAGTTCGGGAATCTTTTGTGGTTGAAAGCGGAGCCGCGCCTGAACGCGCCTGTTCCAGCAGGGAAGCGCCGGAGCGGAACCTGAAAAAACGGTGAGCGTTAGTTGATCAACACGGGGGGGGGGGGGGGGGGTTAATTGACTGGCCGGTATACCGTGTCAAGTGCATAAGGGCAGTGTAGTGGAAAGGCGCGATTTACACAAGGCGGGCTAGAAAAATAGGGAGCGGCCATGCGTAACCCGGCGGAGAACGCCGCTTAATCCTCTCTGTTGACATCCTTGAGTATTTATGTAATTTTGAAGCGGCGCCTTATAGAGGGCTGGGGGCTGGGGGCTCTAGAGATCGCGTTATAGCGGCGTTGCCCTAAGGCGGCGGGAGGCAGGGATGATTGCGGGGATTATCGGCGCCGCCGGGTATGCGGGGGCGGAATTGGTTCGGCTCTTGACCGGGCACCCGGAGGTTGACGCGCTGGCGCCGGCATCGGTGAATCACGGGGGGGAACGGATTGAGGATATGTACCTCAATTTTTGGGGACAAATTTCCGCTCCCCTGGAAAGTCCCGAAGCGGTTATCGAACGAGCCGATGTCATTTTTACCGCGCTGCCTTCGGGAGTGGGAGAGCCTTACGCCAAGGCCGCTCTGGAACGGGGAATCTCTTGTATCGATTTATCGGCGGACTTTCGTTTTGGCGAAGATGAAGCGGCGTTCAGCGCATGGTACGGCAAACCCTATGTTTTTCCAGAGTTACGAAAGCGATCTGTTTACGGCCTTCCGGAGCTCAACCGGGCAAAGCTCAAGGCTTTGGCCGCCGAAGGGCCGGTGATCATCGGAAATCCCGGCTGCTATCCCACCGGCGCGTCTCTTGGGGCTTTTCCCGCGCTGGCCCGGGGGCTTGCGGGCGCCGGCGTCATCATCGTGGATTCCGCATCGGGAGTAACCGGCGGTGGGCGGGAGCCCCAGCGGTCTTTCCATTACCCTGAATGTGCCGATACGATGGCGCCTTACAAAGTGGGCGCTCACCGGCATACCCCGGAAATCAGTCGAAATTTTCAGGCTATGGCCGCTCTGAACGGACAAAGCGCCGCGCCGGCGCTGATTTTCACCCCCCATCTGGCCCCTATGAACCGGGGGATCCTCAGTACGATCTACATACCGCTGGCGGAACCCCGACAGGCCGGGCGAAATGTGGATTCAAAGGGCGGCTCGGTTCGCCCCCCCTCAAAAGAAATCAATGATCGTGCGGCGGAATTCCGGGAAATATATGCGGATTTTTACCGAAAAGAGCCGTTTGTACCGGTTCTTCCTTCAGGGGTTGTGGCGGCAACAGGCCGGGTACGGTGTTCTAACTTCTGTCATATCTCGGTACACCTGGATCCAGGGGGAACAACCCTTATCGTGGTAAGCGCTCTTGACAACATGGTTAAAGGCGCTGCGGGTCAAGCGGTACAGAACATGAACATCCTTTTTGGTTTTGATGAGCGGACGGGCCTTGGCCAGATTCCCGCGAGTTTTTAGGAGGTACTCATGGACGGCAATAAACCTATCGGGGCGCTTATCGAGGCATTGCCCTTTATCCGGCGCTTCCGGGGAAAGACCATTGTGGTCAAGTACGGTGGAAACGCCATGATTAATGGAGAGCTCAAGGCTGCGGTGATCGAGGATGTGATCCTCCTCAGCGCGGTAGGGATTCGTACCGTACTCGTGCATGGAGGCGGCCCCGAGATCGAGGCTATGCTCAAGGCGCTTGGGAAAGAAAGTCGTTTTGTCAGAGGGTTGCGTTACACCGATGAAGAGACCATGGAAGTGGTGCAGATGGTACTGTGCGGTAAGGTGAACAAGGACATAGCCGCGCTGATTCAGACGGCGGGCGGTAAAGCCTTGGGGCTCTGCGGTATTGACGGGGCGCTGCTTAAAGCCCGGCGGCTCCGGTATACCGGAGAGGACGGGGCCGCCGAAGACCTTGGCCTCGTGGGGGATATTGAATCGGTGGATACGGCGATACTGGAAGCCGTACTGGCCGGCGGCGCTATACCGGTGATTTCCTCAGTGGCTTTGGGGATAGGTGAAGCTGCGGGCCGTTCTCTCAATGTAAACGCGGATACCGCCGCGGCGAGAATCGCCGCCGCCATGGGAGCGGAAAAGCTTATCCTGATGACCGATGTGGAGGGAATACTCAGGGATGTACGGGACAACGAAAGCCTTATCCGAACAATTTCTCTGGCTGAGCTTACGGCTCTTATCCGAGAAGGGATCATCAACAAGGGAATGATCCCCAAGGCGGAGTGCTGTACCCTCGCCCTAGAAGGGGGCGTCAAGGACGCCCATATCATTGACGGACGGCGGCCCCACGCTCTACTCATGGAGCTCTTTACCGATGAGGGTATCGGTACAATGATCATGAGGAGTTGATTATGGCTGATGTATTTATGAATACGTACCACCGGCTTCCGGTAACCTTTGTCCGGGGAGAAGGTTCCTGGCTTTTCGATATTAATGGGAAAAAGTACCTGGATTTCGGTTCCGGTATCGCGGTGAACTGCCTCGGTCATGGCTACCCGCCGCTGGTCAAAGCTATCACCGAACAGGCGGCAAAGCTTAACCATGTGAGCAACTATTACCAAAGCGATGTTTCTGCGGCTTTTGCTGAAAAATTGACGGCCTCTTGCGCCGCTTCAGGAATGCGGAAAGTCTTCCTGGGGAACTCTGGGGCGGAGGCCAACGAAGGGGCTTGCAAGATCGCCCGCAAGTACTCCCTCAAAAAATACGGTCCCGGACGGCATACCATCGTGACCCTTCGGGGAAGCTTTCATGGCAGAACCATCACCACGCTGGCGGCCACCGGGCAGGATAAATTTCACCAAGACTTTGGCCCCTTTACCGAGGGGTTTCGCTATGTTCCGGCGGGAGATGTGGAAGCCTTGGATAAGGCGCTGGACAAAACCATCTGCGGCCTCCTGTTGGAGGCTATCCAGGGTGAAAGCGGGATCTTCCCTCAGGAACGGGCTTATATCGAAACGGCGGCCAAACTCTGCGCTGAACGGGATATTCTACTCATGTTTGACGAGATTCAGTGCGGCGTTGGACGGACAGGAACGTTCCTTGCCTGCGAAACCTACGATGTCAAGCCCGATATTGTTACTCTGGCGAAGGGACTTTGCGGAGGGATTCCCGTCGGGGCGGTCCTGGCTGGGGAGAAAGCCGCCGATACCCTTACCGTGGGGGATCACGGCAGCACCTTCGGAGGGAATCCTCTTGCCGCTGCGGCGGGTTTGGCGGTGCTGGAAACGGTAACTCGTCCGGCTTTTCTCAAGGAGATAGCTGAAAAAGGAGAGCGGTTTCAGACGATCATCCGCTCCTGGAACCATCCCCAGATAAAAGCAGTCCGGGGCCGGGGTCTTATGATCGCTTGCGACATTCAGGGCGACGCCTGGTCTGTGCTGGAAGCCTGTCTTGCCCAGGCGGGTACGGCGGGGGACAAACCGGGCTTACTGCTTCTCAGCGCCGGCGCCCAGACGCTGCGCTTCCTCCCGCCCTATACGATAAGCGGCGCTGAGCTCGAACGGGGATTGGAGATCCTCAAAACGGTTTTGAACCACTAGCCTGTGTCACATCTTGAGCTTGTTAAGAAGCAAGGCGCGAAATTTCTTCAATATTTCCGCGTCTGGATCTAGGTTTAACGCGGCTTCGCAGTCGGCCAGAGCTTGAGGATAATCCTCCAGGTGATAGTACGCCTGCCCTCGGCGGTAAAAACAAAAAGACTGGTAGGGATGCAGGGACAGGGACAGGGTAAAGTCGTCTATCGCGCCGCTATACTGCTGGAGTACCGCCCGGACAACCCCGCGGTAATAAACCGCCTTGTAGGAACCGGGATCCAACTCAAGCGCTTGGGTAAAATCATCGATGGCGTCGTTGTACTGAGACTGGGCAAAATTTGCCATGCCCCGATGCTTGTAGATCAGTGAACGGGTCGCATCATCGGTTTGGGAATTGAGGATACGGCTGTAGAAATCGATTGCCTGGAGGAACTGGTTTTTGTTATGTGCAAAGAGCGCGTTAAGGAGGAGGCCGTCGATGGAATTATCGGTACTGGGCATCGGCGGGGCGCCCCGTAGAACTCCCAGCGCGGCGCCCGCGCCTTCTTCTTGAAAAAGCAGGGCATCGGTTGCTTCCTCGATTTTTCTAAAAAACGAATCTCGTCGTTTTCCCAATTCGCCGTTTAACTGCCGTTGATAGCTCCGAATCTCCTGAAAGATGATGTCCGCCAGGGAGAGACTGGCGTTTACCGCCGCCAGTTTTCGCTTCATAAGATTATCAAAAGGGGTAAACGCCGCTTTATAAACCAATTCATGTTCAACTTCCGCCCAGGCGTCCTGGAGGATGGTACGGATCTGTACCTCCGCCGTTGCACAACCCGGTTCTCCCCATTTTTTAATGAGTTCCGGGGGGATATTAATCAAAACATGGGTGGACTCGTAGCCAAATTCCTTAAAACTATAGTTTGAGCCTTTCCGTTCAACCTCATTCACCTGAAAGTTATTTTTTATGATGCCCTCCACTGCGGCTAGATCCTCAAGAAAAGGGCAGATGATCCTAATAGCGATAATATCGGTTATGATGGGGGACGCGCCGTCTCCCTTTTTGAGCAGACGGATATATTTCTTAAAATAACTGGAAAAATCCTTAGTTCGGCCTTTGATAGTCAGGTGGGAAGGCTGAGAATGGAGGATTTCCTCAAGGCGAGTCAAAAGCTCCCTGGTAATCCCCTTTCGGATTCCGGTGTAGCGCCCGTATTCTTCCTGAAGTTTATTTCTATTCGGAAAGTCGATCTTATTTGCCATGCCGCCCCGCCTGCTCTTTCGTAAAAAAAAACTGTCCGAAAAACCCATTGGGATTTCTCAGACAGTCTTTAACTAACGCCGTTTCTCGTTAGTTTGTTTGCTCATCATTCGTCGCGGTGGGAGTAAAGGCGCTTTCGGTAGCCTGCTTCTGGCTATCCAGATACCGTAATACCTGGTTCTGACCAAAGCGTCCCATTTCAGCCACTTTCTTGGCGGTTTCCCGATCCCGAATGATATTCCACAGACTTTCATCCTCAATATCGCGTTCAGTATCAAGCACGGCCTTATCGTAGATGATCTTGACATCTTTGAAATACGCGATAAAGTCGCCGCCGGCTTCACTGCCGTCCCGCTGGATAAGGAATCCACCGAACTTCACAAATGGAGTGGAGAAGGGATACAGCGGATAGAGGCGCAGATCACGATTCCGTACTTCCTGCACATACTGAGGATTGTCCCAGCGAAGCTCAGCCCAACCGTCAAAATTGAGATGACCCAGAGAAATAATCTTCTGGTTACCCTGGTTGTCGATCAGAATGGCTGAAAGCTTGTGGGGGAAGTTAAGCCCGTACACATTTACCGCCAGCGACTTGATCGTACCGACATTCTTCACCACCCCAAAACCGTCTTCAAAACGGCTCGGTCCGGTAATGCCGTTGGAACCGTCTGCGGGTTCTTGGGCATTCCCATCATCATCAACATCGGCGGCGGGTTCAAACGCCGGAATGTCGAAGGGGGGTTTGACCTTCGCCCAGGAAGAATACGATTCCACCGGGAAATGGATCCTCACCCCAAGAACCGTATTCCACTGCTTAGAGGGGGCTTCCCTGGTGAAAGAACGCACCTGATTCCCTACATTCCGGGAGGACGAGGCAAGTTCTATTTCCCATTGGCCAATGGCAAGCGAGGTCTTCATCACCGCTTTTTGTTCGTCGGTGAAACTGTTACCGGCTACCGTGGAAAAATCCATAACGGTTGCGCGGTTCTGGGTCGGCGTGTCGTTTGCGTCGGGAATAATATCTGCCGCAAGTTTTGAGAAGTCGATAAGTACGGCTTCATCGGCAAATACTGCTCCCGCTGTCAACAGCGCGATAGTAACAAGAACGAATAACCTTTTCATTCACAGCTCCTTTGATTCACGTAGTCTTTAAGATAGCTACTAAGAATTATACGAGATAGATATTGTTTGTCAACGCCTTTTGAACGTTTTTTCAAAAATTCGCGGTTTCACCTTTTCCGCCGCTCGCCGCCCGCAATTTTGCCGGGGCAACCTCATTTCCTTCTATATATAACCGGACATCCTTCACAAAAGAGAAATTCCGCCGTATCCCCCGCCTGAGGCTTGCCAGGCTCACGAGCGGTTCTCCCCCTTCCGGAGGGGGCAGCGCGGCGATCTCCGAAAGATTCGCGTATACCGTACCGTCCCGAATCATGAGGGCGAGAAGTCTTGAATCGCGGGAAAAAAGCGGCGCCGATTCGGGTGAGACGGGGCCCAGCAGCGTTTCCTCTACATAGCGCCTGATGTCAAACTCCCGTGAGGCGGATCGCCGGAATATCCGCTCCTCTATGCGAGGTTTTCCGGTATCAAGCGCAAAAAATTCAAACGTCCACCGCTCAAATCCCGCGCCGCGGACTTTTATAAAGGCAATCCCGGCGAGAATGAGGAGGTAGAACAGCCGCCGGTTACGGGCTTGACGGACAACCGCGATAAATCCTTTCATTGAATGACGCTAAACCCTCCGGATCGCTCAAACGCGGCGACAAAGTCATTGATGCCCTTATACAACGCCTCGGCGTAGTTCCGCAAGTGATTGTCATCGGTGAGGATACGGGCATCTTCGTCATTGGAAACAAACCCCAACTCTACCAGTACCGCAGGCATACGGGCGTTCCGCACGACATACCAGTCCTCAGCCTTGATTCCCCGGGAAGGGATAACCTTCCCCATAACGGCGTCGATCTGGCGCATGATTGACCGGGCCATCATAATGCTTTCGGTGGTGAATTCCTCCTCCAACATGGCGTTGAGGATAGGAAGCACATCGGCGGCGTCGGCGTATTTATCCTCTTCGATAACCGTCCGGCGGTACTCCGGGGGAAGATACCAGACTTCGTACCCTCTGGCGTTTTTGTTGAAGTTATAGTTCGCGTGAATCGAAATGTAGATTGCGGCTTCGTTATCCCGGAGAGGCGCCGAATTGGCAATGCTTACCCGCTCTTCAAGGGTGGGGTAGGTATCGCCCTGCCGGGTAAGGAGTACCTGCTTGTCCGGAAAGGCCGTCGAAAGCCGGGCGTGGAGGAGCCGGGATACCTTCAGGTTGACCTCTTTCTCGATCACCTGGACGGCCTTTCCGCCTATTGTTGGGTTTCCGATGGCGCCCGGATCTTTCCCTCCATGGCCGGGATCCACGATGATGGCGGCAATACGGAACCGGGTATCCTCCCGGACGGCGGGCCCCAGAATGTTTCTGAGGGTGGTTACAAAAGATTCGGGAAAACGAAGTATCCCCCAGTCAAGGTATGGGGTAAAGACGGACAGAACCTCCCGCCCATCCAGGAGTATCATTCCCTCTTCCCCGGCGGAACCGGCGGCAAATGCAATATAGCGCCCCCCTATGGAAAAAACTCCCGCGCCGAGGAGCGGATCCCAGCGGAATTCAGGCGCTTCTCCCGCAAAAGTAAATTGCTTGATCGTTTCTTCTAGGGAGAGACTCCTTCCCCGCGAGGAATCCGCCTGGCTGAACAGTCCCGTCTGCCCGGCGAAGATGAAGAGTACAGGCATTAAATAGAAGAATCGCCGCCGATATGCCATGAAACGCGCTCCGGCTTATGCTTCCAGGTTCAACCGTATGCCTTGCAGGAAGCAATCCACCACGTAAGCGGCTCCCTGGTAACCGCCGCGGATCATAGCCGTCCAGAACGTCCTACCCAGCAACGGCTGCGGCGCAGCCTCTTTTTCAAGGGGAAGCGCCAGACCGGTAAGGCTTCGCACCGCATCCAGGCTTTCCAGGGGCGATCTGCCCAGGTAATCTCCCCAACCCGACCGGGTAAATTCCGGAAAAGGAATGATCCCAAGGTCTTGCGCCGCCTGAAATTCCGCCTGTAATTCCGGCGAAGGAAGCCTTTTCAGCGCGGAGTAGAGCTCGCCGCCCATCGCGCCGTCAAAGATACCGCCGCCATAAGCGGCGTGAGCCGGAGCGCTGAGGAACAGCTCCGTTTCCTCGTCCGGCGCTTCCAGACGGATCAGCACGGTCCTGACCGCGCTTTCCGCAGCGGCTCGAGCGGTTTCACGAGCCGGCGCGGCGGCAAGGATGTTCCCGCATTTGGTAACGTTGTTCTCCGGGAAATAAACCCGGCTTCCCACCGCCGCCCGGAGGAAGAGGTTCTTTACAAAGGGCAGCGCTTCCGCTTCTTTGAGCCCTTGAATGGCGCGGACTTTGCCGGGAATGGAGATAAAAGCCCGTTCGGCGCACGTCCAGTCCCGGCGAGGTTTGAGATTCCCCGGCGCTTTACCCATGGCCGCTCGAATTGCCCCGCGGGTAACTTCCACAGCGGACGCATAGGGAAAAGTCCAGCCGGACATATAGCCCCCCGAAAGGCGGGCGGCGATTTCTCCGATCATGGGGCCCCGGGGGGTAAGCTTCAGATCTCCCTTGGCGGCTCCAACCGGGGTAGCCCCGGTAAGCCCCAGCGCCCGCACTCCTCTGGTGAATACATCGAGCAGGGCTTCCCTCGGTTCCGGAGGCAATTCGGCGGGTATGGTATGACCCATCTCAATAAAGAAGGGGGGAAAGAAGATATGCCGGTCGGCAAGACCGCAGATGGTAATCTCGTCCCGGTAGATAAGGGCGTCCACCGAATATTCCGGGCCCTCCATGTACTCCTCCACAATAACCCGGCCTGTGCGGGAAAACCCCAATGCGTCCGTCACCGCAGCCTCCAGCGCATCGGGAGCATCCACCCGCCGGCAGCCGCGGGCTCCCATGTTGTCGACCGGCTTGACCACAACGGGATAAGGAAAGGGCAGCCGGTAGTCCCGGGGCGGCGTCTGCCGCAGGACAACAAATTCCGGCGAGGGAAGGCCGGCGGTCTTGAAACACCGCCGCATCCGTTCCTTATCCGATGCGTTCAGCGCCGCTTCGTACGGTATTCCCGGCAGCCCTAAACGACCGGCGGCCCAGGCGACAGACGCGGAGAAATCCGTGCCGGCGGTCATGATCCCGGAAAGCCCCCCGTTTTCAAGGAGGGAACGCCCCAGCGCTTCAATACCTTCTTTATCTTTCAGATCGATCCGCTCGAACCGGTCCGCCAATGCCGCGCAGGGCGCGCGGGGATCGGCGTCTACCACCACGGTCTCCAATCCCATTTCCCCCGCCAGCCGAATGGCCGGCCCCTGCATCACTCCCGCTCCCAGGATCATCAGCCGATCCCGCCTTCTTTCAGTCATACCCTCCCCCTATCGTTATTTTTTTTAGTCCGCCGCTTTTACCGGCGCTTTACCGCGTAAACTTCAAAGGTGTCCCCCAGGCCGCAGAGCCGGCTCAGCCCGCCGAGGATTCGATAGGCCGCTCCCTGCTTTTCCGCATTGAGCGCGTTACCCAAGGGAAACCGTTCAGGATGATGGCCGGTTACGGTGATTTTCTTTACCTTGAATCCATACCGGGCAAGGAGCCGTGATACCCGCCGGGGATCCCAGATTGTCCAGTGATCGCCGGGGCTCTTTTCCAGAAAATTCCGGAGCGATTTCCTGCCGGAGATCCCCGAAACAGACGGCGTTGAAAAGGCCAGTACCCCGCCCGGTTTGAGGAGCCGGAATACCGCCTGGAGCGCCTTCCGGGGATCTTCAAAATGCTCGATCACGTACCAGAGGGTGATCACGGTAAAACTCTCCGGTCGGGCTATTTCTTCAGGCAGATCCGGAAAGAAGCGCCGGTACGCGGGAAGGTTGAGTTCCTGCCGTACAAAGCGGACCGCGTCTTCCGCGGGATCGATGCCGAAGGGGGAGAATCCCTCTTCCTTGGCGGCTGCCAAAAAGGGACCGTAGGCGCAGCCGATGTCCAGGAGTTTCGGTTTATCCCGTTCTTCCCCGCTCTCCGGACTCGGAGGCAGCGCGTCTCGGATTCGTTCTAGCCTGAGCTTTCCCGCGTGTTTAAGATACGGAAAATCTTCTAGGTAGGTCTTGCCGTACTGCTCCCGGTATTGTTCGAAAAAATAGGCCGTCTCGTACTCGATAGGCGGAGGCCCGGAGCGGAGCATGAAGACCATACCGCACCGGAAACAGCGGCGGTACGTTCTGCCGGGAAAACGGGCCGATGCCCGTGGGGATACGGACGGAGCCGCTCCACAGAGGGGACAGGAACGGGAGATCCGGGGGACGGCGTCCGCCGACAGCGCCCCAAGGCTCCCGATCTCCCCGGTATCCAGGCCGTAACGTTCCGTCAGCTTCAGAAACCGGTCGGTCAGCGCGTTAAGGCCGGTGTAGTTGACGGCGCGGCAATTGCCGCGTGGGGATTCGGTGTAGATAAGCCTTCTCAAGCGGGATATTCCCCGGCGGCGGATTCCCATGGAAATAAAACCGCTCCGGCGGGCCAGGCGTTCATGGTACGCAGTCGGGGAGAGGAGGATCACCTGAGCGCCCGCCCGGAGGGCTTCAAAGGCGGTAAGGCCAAAATGGGTAACCACGAGATCAAAGCGGGCCAGCTCTTCCCGGAGATTGGGGACATCCCGCCGCACCGTAACGGAACAACCGGCGTCGTTCATGATTTTTTCCAGAGAATCCCTGTTGAGGCCGCCTTGAACCAGGGTGATCTCCACGTCACCGGTAAGGCGGTCCGGCGGGGGAAGCAGCGCCTTTACCGTCGGGACGCTCAGGCGCCGGGGATCCTCGGCGCCGAAACTTACCAGTATGCGGAGCGGGGGGCTTTCCTGAAAGGTAAAGGGAGGATGCCGCCGGTTTTTAGGCAGCGGGAGAAAGGCCGGGGCGTTGCGATTGGGGGCGGCGCGTCCCGGCGGGCAGGGAAGGAGATCCAAGAGGAATTCAAAGCGATCCCGCATCGGCCCGCCTTCATCGATCCCGATAAGGGGCGCTACGTCCGCCCAACGGAGAAATTCCTTCCGGGAAGTCCTGAAGTAATCGAGGATGATCCAATCCCACCGTACAGCGCGAAGCGCTTCCTCCTGCCGGATGATCCATTCATCAGGAATGGAAAGGGAACCGGGCGGCGCGGCTCCCGGTGGAAGGTAGAGCCGCGCGTCCCGGCCTGCGGCGCGGGTATCCCGGAGCAGGGCGGCGGAACGGACAAGGTGTCCTCCCCCGCGCCCTCGCTCGATAGCGGGAACTATCAGAATAGGCCCCCGGGTCATGGCGCGGCCTCTGACCTGCCGTTACTCACTCGCGCATATCGGATAATCGTTTCCCCCGACCAGCCTGCGGATTCGTAACCCGCGGGTTCGTTTTGGGAGAGGGCTTCGTAGAGCCGCTCCGCCCGCCTATAGTCGGCTTCAACGTCGACGGTGAGCCTGATGGAAGGCGCCCGCCACGGTTCGGGAACCAGCGGACGGTGGAGGAGGAACGTTTCCGGGTGGTTGTAAAGGTACGGACACACATGCTCCCGTTCCGAATCGAGGACCGCTTCGGCGTCGGCCCGGAGCAATGCTTCGGCGTCAACAGCCTCCACGCCGGCGCCGTAAGGGAGGCCGCTGTAACCGGCGTAGTCGGCGCCCAACTTCCGGGCATCCTCGTGAAGCGCCGCGGCGGCGTCAATAAAGACGAAGGGATTATCTCCCGTGGCCCGGATCAGGCGATCCACATGGAACTTTTTCACCGCTTGGGCATACCGGCGCAGAACATCGTCTTTAGGGCCCGGCGCGAGAACGAAACCCGCTTCCTCGGCCAGGGGCGCGAAAGGAACGGCGCAGTCTTCGGCGCAGGCTAAGAGGTGGAGCCCCACCGGCAGACGTTTGAGGGCTTCCATCACCCGGAAAAGGAGGGGCCTCCCTCCCAGGGGCAAAAGGGCCTTGCCCGGCAGACGGTTTGAATCGAGCCGGGCTTGGAGTATGACGGCGGTCATGGCTTGACCCATTTCTGAAAAGGACGGCCAAGTCCCGAAGGCGTAAAATTCCCCTTTTCTGAGAGGGAAAGCCCGGAGAGGGGCCTCTCCTCCGTGGGAGGATCCCAGCGCTCGGTAACGGAACGGGCATCGCCCCGGAACCGGTAGCAGTTGGTCTTTACCCAACGCCGGCCTTCGGCAAAATCCGCGGCGGCCAGAAAGGGATCCCCCCCGGCCCGGAAAAGATAGCCCGGAAAACGGCGCCAGGGCAGTTGAGCCATGTCTCCCCGGAAGACGGGCGCCAGATTTTTCAGGTAAAAACGGCGGTAGCTTTCCTCGGCGGTACTATCTTCCGAGGGTATTTCGCCGTTATAGGAGAGCCGTACCAGTTGGGTTGAGCGGATCTCTTCTCCCCAGAGGTAGGCCCGGAACCCAAAATCCATGAACTGCCAATGGGGGCTCTTGAGGGTGTTGTCGTAACCGCCTAAAAGCACAAATCGATCCCGGTCGTAGATCCCCACTCCGTCAAAGGGGTAGAGGGTGGCCAAACCTTCCCGCTGGGATGCGAAGAACAGGGTTTTGATCCTGCTCCGTCTGAAAAAAACAGGGGCTATCAAGGTCGGCAGCGGCTCGAACTGGGCGTTTTGTATATGGGGTACCGTACAGAGCCGTTTGTTCAAGAGCTTCGGTTCTCCCCGGCGTTCTTCCCGGGAATAAAAGAGCCATTCCGCTATTTTAGCCGCCCCCCCCGAATGGATTATCCGTAGATCGTTCCACAAGACAAAGAAGAACGGGCTTGAAAGCTCCGACACCGCCAGGTTGATCTGTTCGCCGGGGCTGAGATCCTCCCGGAGGAGCAGAAACCGTACCGATGGGAAGCGGTTGCACAGATCCTCCAAATCGTAACGCTCCTGGGGGCCTTCCACGGAAATGATGTAATCAAACCCCACTTTTTCCAGTTCTTGAAAGAGCGTGCGTCGGGGATACCGCCCGCCCCGATTGAGGAGTACCGCCGAGAGCCCTGTGGATGCTCCCCGTTCCTTGCCGCCTACGGCAGTATAGGAAGGCATCGTGTCGTTAAAAATTGAAGGTATAATACTCATCGCAGTTTCCGCAGATACCGGGGTATTGTCCGGCGCAGTGTTTCCGGTACACTTCCGCCCCCCGTATCCAAAGGGTCTCCAGGGCTTCCTCAAAAGCGTTGCCCAGTCCCCCTTCCAGGACGGAAAGATCTTCCCGGCAACGAGGAACGCTGCCGTCGATGAGGATGTTCATATCCCGCATCAGATGCCAACAGGGATGGCGCTCCACCGGTGAAAGATCCGTCGCCTGTTTCTTAGGCAGAAAACCGCAGAAATCATCGTACTTCTGGATGATGACGTTGGCTCCGGCATCTTTCCAGACGCGATAGAACGTCTCTATCGCGTCTTCCCCGCCCTGGACGCGGATCGCTTGGACATAGGCGTCCTTCGGGAAAAGCTCCATAAGCGTTTTGGCGCACTTCACACCGGAAGCGCCCGCAGATACTTCCGCGAAAGTATCCGCAGCGTCCAGGGAGACTATCCAGGAGAGGGGGGCCGGAGAATCCGGCCCGGCGGCGCGTGGCGCGGCGCGGACGGCGGCGGCAAGGGTTTCCAGTTCTTCTCGACGCCAACCTAAGCCCGATGTCTCGATGATGAGCGACAACGCGGGCCGGGCAAGAACCATGGAGATAAGCTCCATCTTCTGAGGGTGGAGGGCAAGCTCGCCCCACAGGGAAAGATCGATAACCGCATCGCCGGAGAAGTCCTGTATCTTATCCAGGAGCCCCTCAAAACGGACGGGGGCGAGAAAGCCCCCCCTATCCGCCGCCGGAAATTCCCTGAGTGGATAGGGACAGTAGGGGCAGGATCGGGGGCAGGGGCCGGATGTTTGAACGGCATAGAAACGAGGTACGGTTCGGAGCAGCTCCGGCCTTTCGGCGATGATCCGTTCCGCATCCGCAGCGCAGGCAAGCCCCGCCCCGGTGAGAGAAGCGAGGAGGAGAAGGTTCCGCTTGGAATCAGCGCTGAGGCTAAGCCTGCGGCTCCGCAGATCCACCGGGGAAATCTCCGTCTCGATGTCAAAAGCGTTGATGTCCTTCTGGATCACCTGAAAGAGGGCGTCCCGTTCCACCGGCCCATCATCGTTCCCAAGGATGCCGGAGAGCATCGCCGCGATACCGGGGGCGAGGAGTTCCGGCGAAAAGCCGTAGGGCCAGCCGTCGGCGTAAGAATACTCGGCGGCGTAGCGGACGTGCCGCTTCATGATCGCGGCGGCCAGAGCGGGATCGAGGAGCGGGCAGTCGGCCCAGGCGTAGTAGGTAAGATCGAACCCATCGGCCCGTTTTGCCAGGCTGTCTAGGAGCCGTTTTTTTGTCCATTCCGGCGCTTTTAGGATCTCAAATCCGGAGACCGGGGCGGAGAAATCACGCCCGGCGAGGAGGTCAAAGCCTTCCCCCGCGAGAAGCACGGTTTTCGTAACTCCCGGAAAGGCCGCCGCCCCTTCCAGCGCGCGGACAAGGGCGCTTTTTCCAGAAAATATCCGCTCAAAAGCATGAGCGGTAAGATTTCCTCCATATAATACGGCAAGGGCGTTCATACTTTCAAAATATCGGCGTTTTAACTTAAGAATTAACCCAAAGGGAAGCGCCGTTCTCGTTGCCTACCCGCTCTAAATACAATATACTCCTCATAATGGATTCGGGACACAAACTCACGGTGTCACAGCTTACCGACCGCATCAGGGCGTGCCTTGAGGGGAATTTTGGGGAACTGGTGGTGGAAGGAGAGCTTTCCAACTGCCGGCCTTCCAGCACGGGGCACCTCTACTTTACCTTGAAGGATGCGGGGGCATCTATTTCCGCGGTGATGTTCAAGAACCGTTACCGCGCCCTTGCCTTTGAGCCTCGTGACGGGATGCTTCTGCGGGCGCGGGGGAACCTTTCGATCTATGCCCAGCGGGGCGCGTACCAGATCATCTGCGAGGAGCTCGAAGAGGCCGGCGCGGGGGACATTCTGGCCCTCCTGGAAAAGCGGAAGCGGGCGTTGGCGGCGGAAGGGCTCTTTGACGAAAACCGGAAACGTCCGCTCCCCCGCCTTCCCGCCGTTATTGGGGTGATAAGTTCCCCCACCGGGGCGGCGGCGCAGGACATTCTGAATATTCTCAGACGCCGCGCGCCGGGACTGAATGTGATCATCCTACCCGCGCCGGTACAGGGAAACGATGCGGCGCCTATCCTTGCCCGGCGGATTGAACAGGCCAATCGATGGGCCTTGGCGGATGTGCTGATCTTAGGACGGGGCGGCGGTTCCCTGGAGGATCTGCTTCCCTTCTCGGAAGAAGCGGTGGTTCGGGCGGTGGCCGCTTCGGGCATCCCCGTGGTAAGCGCGGTGGGCCACGAGATTGACTGGGCTCTCTCGGACTATGCGGCGGATGTTCGCGCGCCGACTCCTTCGGCTGCGGCGGAATTGGTGAGTCAGGGCCGCTACGAGATACAGGAAACGATACGGGCCTTGAAGGAGTTCCTGGTAAACACGATGCAAACGCGGCTGGAGCGGATACGGCTCTTGGCAAAACCGTTTCGTCTGGAGGATCTGGAATACCGCTTCCGGGCCATTCTTCAGCCCCGGCTGGTTCGCTTTGACGATGCGAAAGAAGGGTTGCTTACCGGCGTTTCCGAGCGGCTGCGGGAAGTCCGCCGCCGAATGGAATTGGCAAAGACCGGTTTGGAAGCGGCCAGCCCCCTTTCTATTCTGGAACGGGGGTATTCGGTCGTGGTGCGCGAAAAAACCGGGCAGGTTATCCGCCGCGCCGCCGACGTTCAGGCGGGGGATACGCTGATTATCCGGCCTTTGGAGGGGATCATCCGCGCCAAGGCTGAGGCAATACCACAGAATAAAAAGGAAGGATCACTATGAAAAATGGGGTAACTATCGGCAAAAATACGATGAAGAACTTTGAAGAACGACTGGAACGGCTGGAATTCCTGGGAGAAACGATCCGCAGGAACGATATTCCTCTGGACGAGGCCCTTAAAGCCTTTGAAGAGGGGATCAAACTGGCCCGTTCCCTGGAAAAAGATCTGGAGAAGGTTGAAGGCCGTGTGGAAATTTTGATGAACGAGCCGGAAGCCAAGGCCGACGAAGAGGCGGAATTGGATCTCTTCACCGGCGAGGAATAAGTTCTATGGGAGCAATCCGCCTGCTTCCCCCGGAAGAGGCCCGGAAGATCGCCGCCGGAGAAGTTATTGACCGGCCCGCCGCGCTGGTCCGGGAATTTGTGGATAACGCCATTGACGCGGGAAGCAGCCGGATAGAGGTGCTCCTTGAAGGCGGAGGATGCCGCGGAACCGAGGTGATCGATGACGGGGCGGGTATGACGAAAGAGGATCTTGAGCTGTGCTGGCAGACCCACGCCACCAGTAAGATACGAAGTATCGAAGATCTGGCGACCGCCGAGACTTTGGGCTTCCGGGGGGAAGCCCTGGCCGCGGCTGCGGCGGTTTCCCGGCTGGAGATCCTCTCCGCGTCCGGCGAAGGAGAGGCGTGGCTGCTCCAAACCGGGGGAGGGCGGGAGTTCCGGCTTACCCCAGGCCGCAGAACCAGGGGGACCACCGTCCGCGCCTTGGGGTTGTTCGATGTCGTACCCGCCCGGAAGCGGTTCCTAAAACGGGAAGGCGCGGAAGGATCCCTATGCAAGCAGGTTTTGGTGGATAAAGCGCTGGCTTTTCCAGGTATCAGCTTCCGGCTTACCTTGGACGGACGGCCCGATCTCTTCTTCCCCGAAGCGGCTTCTTACAAGGAACGCTTTACCCTTGCCCTCCTTTCCCAGAACGAGCGGGGGTTCCTCCACGAAATAAGCGCCCGGGGGCAGGGTTTCTCGGTTTGTATTGTAGCCGGAGGGCCCGAACTCGTCCGGCAAGACCGGCGGCGGCAGTTTGTTTTTGCCAACGGACGGCGGATAAGCGATTTTTCCCTCCTCCAGGCTTTTGAATACGGGCTCCAGGGCTGGTTTCCCAATGGAACCCATCCGGTAGGAGCCATTTTTATCGATATTGACCCCGCACTGGCGGACTTTAACATCCATCCGGCGAAACGGGAGGTCCGGTTTAGGGATCCGGGGGCGGTTCATCATGCGGTGACTTCCACCCTCCGGGATTTTACCCGCCGAAGGGATATGAGCCGCCGAGCCGCCTCCGTTGCGGAAAACGTTGACCGTCCATGGATAAGCCCAGGCTTCTTAAGCTCAGGCTTCTTAAGCCCAGGCTTCTCAAGCCCAGGCTTATCCATGGAAGCCCTCCTGGAACATCCCCCGGTCTTCGCGCCCCTCCCGAGAAAAGACCCGGCGGGCGATATGGCTTTTGGAGAAGCCGCCGAAGCCTGCCCGTCTTACCTCGATTCGGAATTTCCCGATAGCGCGGAGCCCCGTTTGATGGGTATGCTTTTCGGCCTCTTTATCCTGGTTGAATGGAAAGACAGTCTCTTTATCATTGATCAACACGCCGCCCATGAGCGTATTCTGTACGACCGTTTTGCCGCCGGAGACATTCCCCGGCAGGAACTCCTGGCGCCGATTCCTTTTAGCACCGAGTCCGCCGAAGACGACCGCTTCCTCCAAAAACAACAGCGGGAATTGGCGCGGCTGGGAGTACTCATTGCCCCCGATGATTCAGGCGGCGCGGGAGCCTGGCGCATTGAGGCGCTGCCTTCGGATTGGCGTCTTTCAGATGGGGATACGGTACGGGAGCTCCTGGCCTTGCGGGACGCGGGGGAAAATATAGCCGAGCGCTGGGCCGCAACCCTCTGCTGCCATGGCGCGGTGAAGGACGGGGATTACCTGGACTCCGCCGCCGCTTTGAGTCTGGCCCGGGCCGCCCTGCGACTCCCCGTTCCCCGCTGCCCCCACGGCAGACCCCTCTGGAAAGAGCTGAGCCGGGAGGATCTCTTCCGGGCAGTTAAGAGGCTCTAAGCGGACGGCAATGCGATACACCGGAGCGAGGATCCTCGTGGAGGCACTGATCGAGCAGAGGGTGGATACCGTGTTTGGGTTTCCCGGCGGGGCGGTTCTTGGCATATACGACGAGCTGTACCGGCGGAGGGATCAAATCCGGCACGTCCTGGTAAGCCATGAGCAGCACGCCGCCCACGCGGCGGATGGTTACGCCCGTTCCAGCGGGAAAGCGGGGGTTTGCATCGCCACTTCCGGCCCGGGCGCAACGAATCTGGTCACCGGTATCGCCACCGCGTATATGGATTCAACGCCGCTGGTGGCGATTACCGGCAATGTATCTACGTCCCTCCTGGGAAAGGACAGTTTTCAGGAGGTAGACATCGCCGGGATTACGATGCCCGTGGTTAAACACAACTGGATCGTAAAAACGGTGAACGAACTGGTGGAGGTTATCCGGGAAGCCTTTGCCGTCGCTTGTTCAGGCAGACCCGGCCCGGTACTCATCGACATTCCCCAGGACATCACCGCCGCATGGGGAGAATGGCCGGAGCGCCCCCAGTCCTCCTCCGGCGGGGGAGCCGGGCGGGCGCTGCGGCTGGCGGAACGAACCGGCAGGCATACGTTTTCCGATGAAGACCTTGATCGGGCCGCGGCAATGCTGGCGGCGTCGGAACGTCCCCTCCTCTACGCCGGCGGGGGAGTCGTCCTCTCCGGGGCGTCAGAAGAACTACGGGAGCTGGCGGAACGACTCAACGCGCCGGTGGCCTTGAGCCTGATGGGAATAGGGGCGCTGCCCTCAGATCATCCCCTCTGCGTGGGGCTCATTGGAATGCACGGGACAGCGGCGGCCAACAAAGCGGCGCAAAAAGCGGATCTCCTGGCGGCTATCGGAGCGCGCTTTTCCGACCGGGTTACCAGCAGCGCCGGACGATTCGCAAAGGCGGCAAAAGTGCTCCACCTGGATATTGATCCTGCGGAGATCAATAAGAACATCCGAACCGAAGCCTGGGTACTGGGGGATATTAAGCGGATCCTTACCGGAATTCTGAAAAAGCTTCCCCGCCGGGCAAACGCCCTGTGGATAGGGGAAATCGGACAATGGCGGCGGCATCCAGAACGCGTTCCACATCCGGCGCTCCGCCCCCGGTTCATCATCGAGGAAACAGCCGGACGCCTGGGGCCCGACGCCATCGTGGCAACCGATGTAGGCCAGCACCAGATATGGACCGCCCAATTCTATCCGTTTCGCCGGCCCCGTTCTTTTCTAAGCCCCGGCGGTTTGGGAACCATGGGCTTCGGTTTGGGCGCGGCGGAAGGGGCAAAGATCGCCAACCCGGAACGGCCTGTGGCGCTCTTCACCGGGGACGGCTCCTTTCGTATGAACAGCGGGGAACTGGCGACGGTCGGCGGCTGCGGAACCGCCCTGCTCATTATCATCTTCAATAACCATGTTCTAGGAATGGTCCGCCAATGGCAGAGCCTCTTCTACGGGGAACGGTACGCCGAGACTTCGCTGGATAGGCCCCCTGACTTTGTGAAGCTTGCCGGCGCGTACGGACTTCCCGGTTACCGCGCCGAGGATGAGGCGTCTTTTCTGCGGGCGCTGGACGCCGCCATGGAAGCGGTATCCGCCGGGCAAACCGCCCTTATCGACGCGGTCATTGGCCGGGACGAACGGGCGCTCCCCATGGTGCCCCGCGGAGCGCCCCTTGACGAACAAATTCCCTGAACAAACGTAAGGAGAGAGCCGCTTGCTCTGAGGCGGCTCCTTCCGGTATCCTCTCTTTGAGGAGTGTACAATGGAAACAGCAGCCTTACAAAAAGCCCGTTATGCCTATCAGCCCAAACTTCCCGCTACTCTCGCGGGAGGAATCGGCGAGATCGCCCTTGAATTGGGAACGCCCACCGAGTCTATCGCGGATCAGAAGGAACTACGGGAACTCTTTCAGCATAGTTACGGAAAGCCTATCGCCACGTTTACCCGGGGAACCCACCAAACCATCCGCAAGCGTTTAACGGTGGGGGTAATCCTTTCCGGCGGTCAGGCGCCGGGGGGACATAACGTCATCGCCGGGCTCTTCGACGGCCTTAAGCAGGGGAACAGCGAATCGAAACTCTACGGCTTTCTGGGCGGGCCCAGCGGCCTTATCGAAAACAAGACCCTGGAGATTACCGGAGAAATCATCGACGCTTACCGGAATACCGGCGGTTTCGACATGATCGGTTCCGGGCGGACCAAGATCGAGACGGCGGAGCAATTCGCCGCGTCTCTGGAGACGGCGAAGAAGCTGGGTCTGGACGCGGTAGTGATTATCGGCGGCGATGATTCCAATACCAACGCGGCGCTCCTGGCGGAATACTTCCTGGACAAGGGCGCGGCCACCCAGGTCATCGGCTGCCCTAAGACCATCGATGGGGATCTCAAAAATGAGTACATCGAAACCTCTTTCGGCTTCGATACCGCCTGCAAGACTTACAGCGAACTCATCGGCAATATCGAACGGGATGCCAACAGCGCTAAAAAATACTGGCACTTTATCAAACTGATGGGCCGGGCGGCCAGCCATATCGCCCTGGAATGCGCCCTCCAGACCCAGCCCAACGTCTGTCTCATCTCGGAAGAGGTGGAAGCAAAGGGGCTTTCCCTGGGACAGGTGGTAGACAGCATCTGCGCCTCCGTGGTCAAGCGTTCCGAGAACAAAGAAAACTTCGGCGTCGCGCTGATTCCGGAGGGCCTTGTGGAATTCATTCCGGAAATGAAGCGGCTCATCGATGAACTCAACGACATCATCGCCTTACGCGAGAAAGAATTCGGCGCCCTGTCTTCGCATGAGGAACAACGGGCCTGGCTCAACGGGAAGCTCTCCGGGCCTTCTTGGGAACTCCTGGAAAGCCTCCCCGGAGACATTGCCGGGGAACTCCTCATGGACCGGGATCCCCATGGCAACGTGCAAGTTTCCCGGATCGAAACGGAGAAGCTCCTCATCAGCATGACGGAAAAGAAGCTGGCCGAACTCAAAGCCCAGGGGAAGTACAAGGGCAAATTCAGCGCTCTGGGGCATTTCTTCGGCTACGAGGGCCGCTGCGCCTTTCCCTCAAACTTCGACGCCGATTACTGCTATGCGTTGGGCTTCAGCGCTTTTGTGCTCATCGCTTCCGGGCTTACCGGCTACCTTTCCAGCGTGCGGAACCTCACCGCGCCCGCCGACCAATGGGTAGCCGGGGGAGTGCCTCTTACCATGATGATGAATATGGAACAGCGGCACGGTTCCATGAAACCGGTAATCCGCAAAGCCTTGGTGGAGCTTGACGGGCGGCCTTTCAAGACCTTCGAGTCTCTTCGAAATGCCTGGGCTGAAAAGACCTGTTTCCTCTTCCCCGGCGCCATCCAGTATTTTGGCCCTCCCGAAGTCTGCGATCAGCCCACCAAAACACTCCGGCTGGAGCGTCAGAAATAACCGGCGGGGGCGGTTCGGCCTTTCTCCGCTCTTGACAAAAAAAAGGCTATGATATGTAATATATGGTATACAGAGGTTCTTGTAAAACTCCATTTACAAGAAATACACTCTGATAAATGCGTGTTTTATAGCCCGTAGGGTGAGAAACCGCAAAGTAACGTTAGCTGCAAGTTCCGGTGTTGAACTGTTAGGCCGGGATTCAGCATCCAAAATAAGGAGGATAGATATGAAAAAGCTTCTTGTTTCTGTTGCGTTTATTATCGCGGGAGCGGCGGCTGTGTACGCACAGGCGGCGTCGTTGGACAAAGTCAAGCAAGATGCCCAGGCTTATTTAAGCCAGTCTCAGCAGCAGTCCCAACAGAATGCTACCGATTACTCAGCCAGGAATGACGCGTCCATTGGCAACGCCGCTAATGAACGGTTTACGCTGCATAAACAGCGCATCGATGCCCAGGCCGCGATTGTCGCCCAGGAAAAGGCAAAGATCGATGAGATCGTCAGCGCCGGTCATGTCGTAAAACCTTCCGAATTCAGCGTCTATCAGAAAGCTATTGACGAATATAATAGCCGTGTAAAAGAGCTTGAGGCGTGGTTAAACAGCAACAAGTAAAGCCCGATAGCCTCCGGTAAAGAATTGCGAGAGGAAAAAAGCCGGTTCCACTCTATATCAATAGTGGAAACCGGCTTAATTTTTTTGTGGAAAAGTCATGAGGAATACGATACAGGCCGGTATTATGTGCCTTCTCGCGGTGTTTTTTTGTACCGGAAGCGACCCCTTTGTTCAATCCCGGCGGAATACCGGAAATACGGAACTTCCCCTGCGCCGGATACGGCTCTATTCGTCCGGAGTAGCTTACTTTGAGCATCAGGGAACTCTAAACGGTTCCGCCGAAATCCTGCTTCCCTTTTCCCAAGATGCGGTGAACGATGCGCTCAAATCCCTCGTAATACGAGACCCCGCTTCAACGGCGTCTCAGAGCCCTTCGGCGCGTTACTCTTCGGCGGATACCCTCTTCCGCAGTCTGCGGAGTCTTAGAATCGATCTTTCTGGAAACCCCGGTATAGCCGAAATTCTGGAGGCCCTCCGGGGCGCGGAACTTGAAATCTCCGGGCCAAAACCGCTGCGGGGAAGGCTTATTTCGGTGGAACGCCACCTTCTGCTGGAAGGAACCGAGGTATTCCTCTTGCTGTCCACCGCCGAAGGCATCCGGCGTATTACCCTGGGAGATGTCTCCTTTACCTTTACCGATGCGAATCTCCAAGCCGATTTGAACCGGGCGCTCGATATACTCGCGGAAGTTCACAATTCGGAAATGAAGGAACTGATAATTTCTCTGCCCGGTACGGGAAACCGCAACGTTTCCTTGAGTTATGTGATTCCCGCCCCAGTGTGGAAGGTTTCTTACCGGTTAGACTTAGGCGGAACGCGCCCCCTCCTGCAGGGGTGGGCCATTGTGGACAGCGGAGGCGACACCGACTGGAACAACGTGGAACTTTCCCTCGTTACCGGCAGGCCCGTTTCTTTTGTACAAAACTTGTACCCTCCCTATTACCCCACCAGACCCACCCTGCCGTTGTCAATAGCGGGAATCGCCCAGGCGGAAACCTACGATTCAGGGTGGATGGCTACAGCCCAGGCTGCTACAGCCCAGGCTGATGCAGCCCAGGCCCAGGCTGATGCCGGCACAGTCCTGACTCGCAAAAGCGCCCCGGCGATAGCCTATGATGATTTCGTGAGAAGCGTCGGAGGAGGAGCGCAGCAGCAGGCTGAGCCCGTGCCAAGCGGAAGCCGCGCAAGCCTTACCGGAGGCATAGAGATTGCTCAGGCAGAAACGGCGGGAGATCAATTCGAGTTTACCTTCAAGCGGCCTGTCACACTTTCCCGGAGGCAGAGCGCCATGCTGCCCTTGACGGAAACATTCCTAGACGCGGAAAAGACTTTGGTGTTTTCCGGCGCGCGGGCTATAGCCGCCGGCAAGCCGATCAATCCGGCAATCAGCGCGGAGCTTACCAATACTACCGGAATGAAACTCCCCGCAGGCCCTATCACCGTCTTTGACGGGGGCGCTTACGCGGGGGATGCCCTCATCGGTTTTTTCCCGGAAAACGAGAAGCGGCTTATCTCCTATGGCGACGATCTTTCTGTTTCGGGAAGCGTTACCGCTTCAAGCTCCCGGATCATATCCGCCGTCACGGTGAGCGGAGGCGTAATGGTTATCACCAGGAAGCAGAGTTATGAAAAAATCTATACCCTACGGAACGCATCCGGCGAGGAAAAACGACTCATCCTTGAACACCCGGTTACCGTTGGAACAAATCTGGCGGAACCTGACTCGTTCGCGGAACGAACCGATAGGGTGTACCGCTTTGCCCGCGTCTTGCCGGCGGGCCGAGCATTTACCCTGACGGTGCGGGAAGAGCTTCCTTTATCCGAGAGGATTGTCCTCGCCCAGTTCAGACCGGAGACATTTGTAAGCTATATCTCCAACCAGGATATTCCCCTTCCGGTACGTTCCGCCCTGCAAAAAGCCGCCGAACTCAAGCGGAAAACTGAAGATGCGAAGCAGATTCAGACGGATACCGAATCCCGGCGGGAACGGCTTATCGCCGAGCAAGACCGTATCCGGCGAAACTTGGAAGCGGCCGGAAGAGACAGTCCCCAGGGCCAGGATTATTTACGGCGTCTCGGTATTCAGGATGCGGAGATCGATGCTTTGACTGCCCAAATAGCCACTGAAGGAGAACGAGTTCGCGCCGCACAACAGGAGTATGACGCTTACTTGGCGTCACTCAATTTATAAGCCGGTAGAGGCTGTTGCAAAGATGCAACAGCCTCGATAATGCGCCGCATTGTATGCGCCGTACCGGTTCTGTCCGCTCTATCCGGGAAACCGGGCTTACAGCTTCAGCGGCGATTTGTCGTAATCGGCAGGCGGTATGTAGCCGAGGAGTTGGATGCAGGCGGCGGCGACGGAACTGATCCCCAAACCCTCGTTAAGGTCCCCTTCTCCCGCTTGGTGAGGGTATTCACCTTTGTGTTCAGGGTCATAAACAATGCAGGGCACAGGGTTCAGGCTATGGCTGGTCTTACTTTTAGGAGCGCCATCGGCCTTATAGATCACCGCGCCGGACTTCTTGTCATGCTCAAACATATCGTCGCTATTGCCGTGGTCGGCGGTGATCACCATGATCCCCCCGGCTTCATCTACCGCCTTGAGGAGCCGTCCAAGCTGGAGATCCATGGCCTCCATGGAACAGACCACCGCCTGGTAAACGCCGGTGTGGCCCACCATATCTCCGTTGGGATAGTTGAGGCGGATAAAGTCGTATTTCCCCGAAGGGATCGCTTTGAGTACCTGGTCGGTGATCTCCGCGCACTTCATCCAAGGCCGCTGTTCAAAAGGAACCACATCGCTTTTTATCTCCACGTAATCTTCCAGCTTGTCGTTGAACTTGCCGGTACGGTTGCCGTTGAAGAAGTAAGTCACATGGCCGTACTTCTGGGTCTCCGAGATGGCCAGGGTGCGTACCCCCGTGGCGGCCAGGTATTCCCCCAGCGTCCGGTCGATAGCGGGAGGGCTCACCAGGTAGCGTTTGGGTACGTGCATATCCCCATCGTACTCCATCATGCCGGCGTAACAGACCTTGGGACGCCTGCCCCGCTCGAATTTGTCGAAGTTGTCCTCCTCAAAGGCGGCGCTGATCTCCAGCGCCCGGTCGCCCCGGAAGTTGAAGTAGATCACCGAATCTCCATCCTCGATAGCGCCGATAGGTTTGCCCCCTTCGGCGATGACAAATTCCTTTAAGTCCTGATCGATAATACCGGGAATTTCTTTACGGTAGGTCTCCACCGCTTCTCGGGCGCTGGAAAATTGACGGCCTTCGCCGTGGACATGGGTCTTCCAACCCCGCTCCACCATGGCCCAGTCCGCGCCGTAGCGATCCATGGTGATCCACATACGCCCCCCGCCGGAACCGATTCTGGCGTCAAAATCGCCTGAGCTCACCTCTTTCAAGAACGCCTCGAAGGGATCCACATACTCAAGGGCGCTGGTTTCCCCCACATCCCTGCCGTCAAAAAGGACGTGTACCCGCACCCGCCGGATCCCCTCGGTTTTGGCCTGGCGGATCATGGCCTTGAGGTGATCCAGGTGGCTGTGCACATTGCCATCGGAAAACAATCCTATAAAGTGGAGCGTGGGAGCGCGGCCCTGGACGCCGGCGGAACCTCCGATGAGGTTTCCCGTAATTTCTTTCCAGGCATGGCCCCGGAACATAGCCCCCGACTCGATAGAGGTGGAAACCAACGCCGCCCCCTGGTTAAAGACCCTGCCGCAGCCCATGGCGTTGTGGCCTACCTCGCTGTTGCCCATATCTTCGTCCGAAGGGAGCCCTACCGCTTTCCCATGGGCTTTGAGCCTGGTATGGGGGCTTTTCGCCTTAACCGCGGTTAAATACCGCATCTTGGAATCAGCTACCGCATCGCCTTCTTTATACTTACCGTATCCCACACCGTCCATAATGACCAGCACCACCGGGCCGCGCCGGCCCTTCCACGCGGGATTTTTTTTCAGAGCTTCTATCATAAAAATTCCTCCATTGAATAGATTTTTATCTAAGAACTATGTTATATTAGATTAAAGTTAAATGTAATGAGGTGTCAACATCACGCATTATATGGAGGATAAGAAATGAAGAAAGTATTATTTTTTACGGTAATTATGGCAGTTTCGGCGGCTCTGTACGCCGGAGATCATTATCTTACCTTTGGGCTTGAAAATGCGTTTGGCTTCCGGTATGCGGAGGCGTCATCGGGGGAGCTGGATGAGGACATTATCATATCTCAAGAAACTAAATCTTATCAGGAAACCAATTTTTCCATTGCCCCAGGAATAACATTTTTTGGACGTTTCCTGAGCGACAAAGGGATAGGCGGCTTCGGCAGGGTGAGCCTTCTCTTTTCAGTAGTCAATTATTATACCATCTCGACAGATGAATCAGAATCAGAAGGAACCTGGACGCCGGCCAATAACGGCCTTATGCGCGCCTTCAATATAAGCGGCGGTATTTCCGGCGCTATGCCCTTGTCTCAGAACTCTAACATTGTTGCTGACGGCGGACTGATACTCGAAGGAGGCTCGGCTAAATTCAGAGAATTTGATTTCTCTGGGATTGGCATGGTGGGCGGTTTGGCGTTTCAATCAATGCTTGGAGGCTTACGATTGGAATTGGGGATCAGAGGATCGGTAACCTTTGGTTCAAGCTCGGTGCAAAATTATCGGATAACAACAGAGGATATTATGCTTCAAGCTTCTCCATATCTTACCCTCGGTATTAAATTCGGGGACGGCATTGGAAAATACGTTAAAAAATCAGAAACTACCCCAAAAGAGCTGGAGAATGACAGAAAAAATAACGCCTCCGCTGATTCATCCGGCGCGATAGACGCTGCTGAGTACACTCTAGCATATAACGGCGTGAGCCGGGAGACCGCGTATAAACTTTCAAAGTTATGGTTGGTAGAGACCTTTACCGAGGATAAACTTACCCTTACATTCGATGATTTGGAAATGGGCGTGATTGCGGGAAGAATGATCGTTGATACCGGAGCATCCGCATACCGGTGTAATTTCAAAATAGAAATCGACAAAAACAAAATCATTTTTAATAATTTTACAATGGCCGATGGTTCTCGCCTCTCCCAGAGCAGGGCGGGGTATTTTAAGGTGAGGCTTGACGACTTAGCGGAAAATTACAAAAAAGCGTTTAATTAGTGTCTGTCTATAAAAAACGACTTTGTGAACAGACGCTCATGAGAGAACCTTATAGAGAGAAACTGTTGTATCTGTTTTGCAACAGTTTCTCTACGCCCTTATTTTACGAGTTATTTCTGTCATAAATAGTGTCTGTCCATAATGTAGACACATTATGGACAGACCACCTTAAAAAACGCATTTTCGCAGCCGTTAGGCGAGAAAATGCAAGGTCTGTCCGCAAAGTAACCGACTTTGTGGA